>CP107199.1:1957500-2290280 GCA_025758065.1 Lachnospiraceae bacterium | reverse complement strand
CCCAGAAAGCTGTACATAAAAAACCAGTTTACATAATTAAAAATACTCATTGGTTCCTCCAAAGGGAAATTTAATAATAGTTATTTATAACAAGTGCTAAAATGATCCCCAGAACAGCTCCTGCAAACACCTGGATCGGTGTATGGCCCACATATTCCTTTAACTTCTGCTGAAGCACCTCACCGCTTAATTTCAGAGGATTTTCAAGGAGAATGGAATTTAACAGTCTGGCCTGTTTTCCTGTTTCCTGTCTTACGCCTACTGCATCATACATGACTACCATGGACAGTATAAAGGATATGGCAAATTCAAAAGAACCGGCACCATATTTTAACCCCGCTGCAGTTGTCAGTCCGCAAACAGTAGCTGAATGAGAACTTGGCATACCGCCGGAACCTACCAGACGTTCTGCATTGAAACTTTTATTTAAAGCAAAGTCGATCAGGGTCTTTAATACCTGTGCTACGGTCCAGCCCACTACAGCGCTGACCAGAACCTGATTTCCCAGCATTGCTTTCCATGTATCCATATTTTAAAATTTTCCCCTTTCTGCCGCCTGTGCAAATAAAATATGCCCCGGCACAGCTGCCAGCCGCCTTACAGTGGCTTTTGTCTCCTCCACACAGCACATTTTATCGGCAAAAGTGACCGCATACCCCGCTCTCGTTGACGGCGGAACCGGTGTCAGCGGCCACATATGACGCAGGATCGCATCCTTTTCTTCTTCTGTCAGTTCAAAATACTGCTTTGCATTTTCCATGGCAGTACGCGGATGGGTAAAACCATGGAAATGATCTCCTGTCTCCCTGGCATGTGTATGCCAGTCGTATAAAAAAAGATCATGGAGAAGCCCTGCTCTTGCAGCGCTCCTCCAGTTTCCTCCAAATCTCTTACACCATGTATAGGCCAGATATGATACCTGTATGCAATGACATTTACAGGTTGTAGTACCATGCTGTATGTACTGATCCATGGACTGGAATACAGGATGGTCCAATATATCTGACACACACTCCATGTACTCCGGATCACTTATATATTCATTTGCTTCCGGCATTTCCATGAGTGTCACACCTCTTTCTAAATATGGCTGCCCATAAAAACGGCAGCGCCTGACTTGATACTTTAGCCGATGAGCCAGTCATAAAGTTCCTGATACCTGGCTGCAGAAGTTCCCCAGGAGAAATCAGCTGCCATATCACGGTCTATGATCTTATTCCACTCACGGCGTTTGTTGTAGTAAATATATTTTGCATAGCGCACGCTTCCAAGCATCTCATGTGCATTATAGTTTGCAAAAGAGAAGCCTGTTCCTGTGCTTTCAAATTCATTATACGGCTGTACGGTATCTCTTAAACCGCCTGTCTCCCTGACAATAGGCACTGTACCGTAACGCAGGGCCATCAGCTGGCTTAAACCACATGGTTCAAATAAGGACGGCATCAGGAATGCATCACAACCTGCATAAATGCGATGAGACATTTCCTCAGAATAGTAGATCTGGGCAGATACACGGTCATGGTATTTCCAGTCATAATGGCGGAACATATTCTCATAACGTTCATCGCCGGTTCCTAATACTACCAGCTGCATATCATCGCTGCAAAGCTCATCCATAACGCCCTGTACCAGGTCAAGTCCCTTCTGGTCGGTAAGACGGGAAACAATGCCTACCATGAACTTCTTCTCATCTACAGGAAGTCCTAACTGCTGCTGAAGGGCTTTCTTATTTTTCACCTTTTCCTTGCGGAAATTCTTTGCTGTATACGGCTGTACAATATAACGGTCTGTTTCCGGGTTAAACTCATCATAATCAATGCCATTTACAATACCCCGCAGGCTGTTTGCCCTTGCACGCATCAGTCCATCCAGACCTTCGCCATAAAATGGCATCTTGATCTCCTCTGCGTAGGTGTTGCTTACAGTAGTGATCGCATCTGCATAAACGATACCGCCCTTTAACAGATTGCCGTCTTTATATGCCTCCAGCTTATCCGGTGTGAAATAATAATCCGGCAGTTCGGTAAATCTCTGAATGGTCTTTACATCCCATACGCCCTGAAATTTCAGGTTATGGATGGTAATGACAGATTTCATATTGCGGTAAAAATCCCCGCCATGGAAGCTGTCCTTTAACAGAACCGGGATCAGACCAGTCTGCCAGTCATGACAGTGTACTATATCCGGCTGGAATCCGATCACCGGCAGTGCAGAAAGCGCTGCCCTGCAAAAGAAACAGAATTTCTCCAGATCCCAATACCAGTCCCCATATGGTTTGGGTCCGTTAAAATAGCTTTCGTTATCAATAAAGTAAAATGTAATCCCCTCATGTACATACTGCAGGATACCTACATAACGGCTCTGTCCTAAGTAGTCCATATAGAAATGGTCCACATACTGCATCTTGTCCCGCCATTCCTGCTTAATGCACAGGTACTTTGGAATAATAACTCTTACATCAAAGTATCTCTTGTCGAAACACTTTGGAAGTGAGCCAACTACATCTGCCAATCCCCCTGTTTTTATAAATGGTACTGCTTCAGATGCTGCAAATAAAATCCTTTTCATCCAAACCTCCCTCTCCTGGGTTACAGGCGGCGTTTTGCCTTAATCTCCTATAGTATACCGTACTTTTGGGAAATAAGAAAGAATTTATTCGTAAATTTTTTTTAACAAAATCTTTACGCGCTTAGGTCCACACCTATCTTTTTATAATCCAGACATATCTTATCGGCGATCAGGGCAATAAATTCTGAATTTGTCGGCTTTCCCTTTCCCGTACTGATGGTATATCCGAACAGCTCATCGATCACTTCCAGGCTTCCTCTGCCCCAGGCAACCTCGATCGCATGACGGATAGCCCGCTCTACGCGACTGGAGCTGGTGAGATTTTTCTTTGCGATCTCAGGATACAGGATCTTGGTCACAGCTTCCATCATTTCCCGGTCTTTTACTACCATAGTGATGGCATCCCGCAGATACTGATAACCTTTTATGTGTGCCGGTATACCTAATTCATGGAGCATTTTGGTAATATCTGTCTCCAAATGCTCTTTTAAGTACTCTTCCTTGTTATATTTTTCCTCTTCCGGTGTAGATGCTTTCTGTGGCGCCTCTAACACCTTTCCCATAACCGGGCGGGACGGGCGTTTTCCAATGCGGCGGATCTTATTTACCAGAATATCCCTGTCGAAAGGCTTCATAATGAAATAATTGGCACCTGCCTTAAAGGATTCCTCTGTCATCTGTTCCCCGCCTACAGCACTTAAAATGATAAATGCCGGATTTTTAAACATAGACGTTTTCTTCTTGATGTTTTCAACCACAGTAATACCATCTACTCTCGGCATGACCAGATCCAGTAAAACCACGTCAGGTTCGGTATCTTTTATCATGTCAATGGCATCTTTTCCATTATCTGCCCTGCCGATCACTGAAAGTCCGGCTTCAGAACTTATCATTTCATCTAGCGTGTTTAATATCATAGGGTTATCATCTACGATCACAACATTTACATTTTCCATGCTTCTACCTCCTGCATCCTTTAACGCGATTTCATTTATTCATATTCTTCATCACTCTGCCGCATTAAGTCTTTTATAGTTGATATTATAAAAGCAAATATCGTCATATTTCAATAAAAAACCACCGCATTTTTAGACATCTTAACATTTCTTTAACAGTTATTGTTTATTATGTGAAATTGTGGAATTTTATCAATTTTTATAGATTTGCGACTTCAATTTAGTGGGAAATCATATCCTCGATCAATATCCCATATCCTCTTGTAGGATCCTGGACAAACACATGGGTAATGGCTCCGATGATCTTTCCGTTTTGTATTAACGGTGAACCGCTGGTTCCCTGGATGATCCCACCTGTTAAATTTAACAGTTCCGGGTCTGTTATCTTGATCACCAGGCTTTTATTTTTCTTATTTCCTGTCATATCGATCCGCTGTATTTCCACAGAATAATCCTTCACCTGTCCTGAAATACTGGTACGCACCAGAGCAGGTCCTGTTTTTACTTCCTGGCGTCTGGCTGCCTCCATGGAATCGGTCCTGTGTTCTTTTAAGAAAGTCTGGTTTACAGTTCCAAATATCCCATAATCTGTATTTTCCGCTACAGTCCCAATCTCTGACTTCGGCCCATAATAGATCACCCCGGAAAGCATTCCCGGCGTTCCTATTTTCCCCTTTTCAATTCCTAATATCTGGGTATTATAAAGATTTCCGCCAGAGGTCTCCACCAGATCCCCGGTGTCACTGTCACTGATTCCATGTCCCAGTGCCCCGAATTTCCCATTGAGATCCATATAGGTCACGGTTCCGATCCCCTGGGTATCATCCCGCACCCATACCCCTAATTTACAGGAACCGTCAGTTCCTTTTACCGGATTTATCCTAACTTCTGTTTCTTCCCCGTTCCTGCGAACTGTTAATGTAACATTTTCCCCCTGAAAATGGCTTACTGCCTCTGCCAGCTCTTCCTTTGACCCAAGCTTCTGCCCGTTAAAAGCCTCAATATAATCCCCTGACTTTAATTTTCCCACTGCCGGTTCCATTTCCATCCCATTTTCCCCGGTAATGCGTCCGGTGCCAATGACCATGATCCCTCTTGACTTTAAATAAATACCCACAGGACTGCCACAGGGGATCAGTCTGGTGGTATCTACCACATCTACCTGTATGTTCTTAAATTTGATCACACCGAATAATTTCAGGTCCAGCTGGTAGCTTCCCTTTTTCCCTGCATACATGGAAAAGGGTTCTCTGCTGCTTATGGTGATACTATCCGCCGGGATATTGCTTTCATTTCCCAGTGCCACTTCCTCGCTTTCGCTGTATACAGTAGCCCGCCATGGAAGGGAAAATGTAAATTCTTCCCGGTCATGTTCTGTTACACTGATCCGGTCCGGTATGCTTTTGTCCACATAGTACCAGATCCCCACTGTTCCTATGACCAGAGACAGCCAGAATACCCGGATTAGATGCTTATAAAAGTTAGATTTTCCCCTCATAGAACGACCTCCTTCTACATTTCCTTCTCCATTTTCAGCCGGTAACACACATGCCCGTTACAGGCTTTTTTATGCAAAAAACAGGGAGCTGCAGGCTGTGATAACCTGCGCTCCCTGTTAGTATGTTCTGTAAAAGGTCGTTCCAATCTGTTTTATTTTGGTTATTGCTTATGCATTACACATTGTGCTCTTTAAAAGTCTGTCCGCGCCTCATTTTGTTTTATCTGCCAGTTCCTTCATTTCGCGGGCATTCTGGATAACAGCATCTGTGATCTTGGCTCCTCCAAGAAGTCTTGCCAGTTCCTCTACTGTCTGCTCCCTGTCAAGGCGCCTGATCGAAGTAGCTGTACTTCCTTCACTGGCTGCTTTACAGATCTCAAAATGAGTATCTGCCATTGCCGCGATCTGAGGCAGATGTGTGATACAGATCACCTGATGGCTTTTTGCAATATAAGAAAGCTTCTCAGAAACCTTCTGGGCTGTTCTTCCGCTGATACCTGTATCGATCTCATCAAAAATAAGCGTCGGGATATCATCTGAATCTGCCAGAACCGTTTTGATTGCCAGCATGATACGGGATAATTCACCCCCGGAGGCCACTTCCATAAGTGGGCGCACCGGCTGTCCCGGATTGGTAGAGATCAGAAACTGGGCTTCATCATAACCGGATGCTGTAAAATGAGGCAGCCGGTCAAATTCCATATCAAACTGTACATCCAGAAAATTCAGGTCCATCAATCCATTTTTGATCTTTTCAACCAGATGTCTGGATGCAGTTTTACGTATCTCTGATAATTCTGCGCAGCGTTCTTCCAGACGATCCTGGGATTCTTTTAACTCTTTTTCCGTTTTTTCCCTGTAATCGTCATAATTTTCCAGCTCTTCCAGTCTGCTTTTCTTCTTTTCCAGATTTTCAAGCATTAACTGCGTGGTATTTCCATACTTTCTCTGAAGATCATGGATCTGATCCAGACGGCTTTCTGTCATCCTGAATACCTCTTCATCAAATTCCATAGAACCCATATAAGATGAAATCTCCCTGGAAGCATCATTTAAAATGGCTTCTGCATCATAAAGCTGGTCCCGTATCCCCTCTAATGCTTTATCGTACTCAGCCGCCTGTTCTACAGAGCGCAGTGCCTGAGCCGCAAAATCACGCTGCAGCAGCTCTCTGGCATTTTCCAGTTCCTCTGCGATCCTTCTTGCATGTGCAAAACGCCGGTATTTTAAGGTCAGATCTTCCTCTTCCCCCTCTTTTACCTCTCCGTTTTCAATCTCCTGGATCTCAAAGCGCAGAAAATCCATCTCCCGCAGTCTGGCATCCTCATCTGTTTTAAAGGATAAAAGACGTTCCTTTAACCTGCAGTAATTCTTATATTCCTCTTCAATTTTCCTTTTCACCGGCTGGGTCTGTGCCTTGACATAGGCATCCAGGATCTCAAGATGTTTTGACTTATACAGCAGAGACTGATGCTCATGCTGACCATGGATATCTAATAAAAGACCTGTGATCTGGCGGAGTCTTGCCATGGTCACTGTCTCATCGTTAATACGGCTGACACTGCGGGAAGGCATGATCTTTCTGGAAATAATCACCATTCCCTCTTCTGTCGGCTCTGTTCCAAGCTGCATTAACGCCTTTTTCTTTTCCTTACTGTCAACGGAAAAGATCAGCTCAATATATGCATGGTCCGCCCCACAGCGTATTACATCCTTTGACGCTTTTCCCCCTAATGCCATGGTGACGGAACCAATAATGATCGATTTACCTGCACCAGTCTCACCGGTGAGTATATTCAGTCCTTCTCCAAATTCTACATCTGCCTTCTCAATAAGGGCCAGATTTTTCACATGGAGTTCAAGAAGCATGCTTTCCCTCTCTTTCTGTTGTCCTTGCCAATTCTTATGTCCTGATCCAGTTTAATCTTCTACCATCTTTTTGATTTTTTCCATTACGATAATGGTATCATCCACACTGCGGACTGCACACATGATCGTGTCATCTCCTGCAATACATCCTACTACTTCATGAAATTTGATCGCATCTAAAGCAGCAGCCACTGCCATGGCCATGCCGGAAACTGTTTTGATCACAAGGATATTCTGTGCCATGTCCATAGACACAAAACCGTCTTTTAAAATACGGATATATTTGGAAGCAGAAGTCCCTCTTGGGCTTTCAAGGACCATATAACGCTGACGTCCGTTTTCACCTGGGATTTTTGTCAGCTTTAATTCCCGGATATCCCTGGATACAGTTGCCTGGGTTACATTAAAGCCAGCCTGGGTCAGCTTCTCAGCCAGCTCCTCCTGCGTTTCTATTTCATATTTTCCGATCAGCTCTACGATCTTGCTGTGACGTTCCAATTTCATCTGCATTTCCTCCCACCTATTTCCATGTACTCCCGGAATCTTCCCCGTTTTTAAACATTTCCCAGATAATTGCTCAGATTCTGCATAAAAGAAATCTGTTTTAATTTTACCATTACTGTTTCCGTGTGCGAACGTTCTACGATCAGATAGTCCCCCGCACCTGTTTTCTGGGAAGTGTCACCATCAAAAGTGACCAGTCCTTTTCCTAAAATACCTATCTTTACACGGTCCTGCTCAGAAAGGACAATGCTTCTGGCATTTAATGTATGGGAACACACAGGTGTTACCGCCATCATACGCCCCGCCGGGGCCATAACAGGACCTCCGGCTGAAAGATTATAGGCAGTAGAGCCGGTAGGGGTTGCCACCATTACTCCGTCTGCTGCATATTCATTCAAATATTCATCATTTACAGCCAGATCATAGCGCAGAACCCTCAGATGCTCTGCACTGGTAGCTACAATCTCATTTAAGGCAATGTCCTGAAATACCGGTTTTCCCTCATGAAATACAGTTCCCCGCAGCATCATGCGGCGCTCTAAGCGGAAACGGTCATTTACAAGAGCATCCATGGCTGCGTCAATATCTTCTGTGCGGTCTACCTGGTTTAAAAAGCCCAGATGTCCCCTGTTGACTCCCAGCATAGGTATATTTCGCCCTGCCAGGTCTCTGGCAGCCTGGATCAGTGTCCCGTCACCGCCAATGGTAATGATGCACTGGGTATCTTCCGGCACATATTCACTGGGAGTATGTCTGCCATTTTTCATGCGTTCATGACCGGTCATAAAACGGCATACTGCCCCTCTTTTTTCCAGACAGTTCTGAACCTCATCCTGAACATCCAGTACATAATCTTTGCTTAAATTGGATATTACATAGAAATATTTCATAATTCCCCTTACGTTAAGCTTACTCTTTATCCAGTGCTGCGTGTGCTTCCTCTACGATCTTTACCGGATCAACAGGCATTTCCTCATAAATGACCGGACCATCTTCTCCTTCCGGATGGTTCTGCAGATGCAGCAGGTATTCAATATTTCCCTCCGGTCCTTTGATCGGTGAAAATTCCAGGTTTAAGATCTCAAATCCAATGGATTTTGCAAAGGCAATGACCATTTCAATAACCTCTAAATGAACAGCCTTATCTCTTACAACACCTTTTTTGCCTACTTTTTCTCTTCCTGCCTCAAACTGCGGCTTGATCAGACATACTACCTGGCCATCATCCTTTAAAAGAGCCTTTACAGGCCCAAGCACCTTGGTCAGGGAAATAAAAGAAACATCAATGCTGGAAAATCCGATCTCATCAGGAATGTTTTCGTGGGTCACATAGCGGATATTCGTCTTTTCCATGCATACCACGCGTTCATCGTTGCGAAGCTTCCATGCAAGCTGTCCGTGTCCTACATCTACAGAGTACACCTTTACTGCCCCGTTCTGAAGCATGCAGTCTGTAAATCCACCGGTAGAAGCACCAACATCCATACAGATCTTGCCTTTTAACTCTACGCCAAAATGGGTCATGGCCTTCTCTAATTTCAATCCACCCCGGCTAACATATTTTAATGTATTTCCTCTCACCTCAATAGGTGCTGTTTCATCAAAAGTAGTACCTGCTTTGTCCTCTTTCTGTCCATTTACATAAACAATACCGGACATGATCAAAGCTTTCGCCTTTTCTCTGGATTCTGCCAGGTTTCTCTTTACAAGCAGTACATCCAACCGTTCCTTCATCTGTTTTCTCCTTGTATCAATGTATCAGTTTTTATTTCTGATCTAAAGCCAGCCTTCTGTTTTTAATTTACGGATAATGGAATCACTGTCGATTCCCAGTCCTTCCCTTAAAACAGACACATTCCCATGCTCAACATAAGCATCAGGAAGTGCTATATTTAAGACCTTTACCTGAGGATGATGTTCATGGATATAAGCAGTCACAGGAAGTCCAAAACCTCCCTGGAGTACATTTTCTTCCATGGTAACGATCAGTCTGTGGTTCTTTGCCAGCCGTTCCACCAGTTCCTTATCAAAAGGCTTTACAAAACGGGCATTTGCCAGTGTACAGGAATAACCCTCTTCTTTTAATTTTTCTCTTACATGTTCGCCCGTACTTACCATGCTTCCCACAGCCAGCAGGGCAATATCCTCTTCTTCGTAAAGCATTTCCCCTTTTCCATAGGAAATAGGCTGCATAAACTCTTTTAAGCCTCTGTATGCCGTTCCCCTTGGATAACGGATGGCAAATGGAGCCTTGTAATCCATGGCAAAATCCAGCATGGCCCGCAGCTCCCAGAGATTTTTCGGTGCTGCCACACTCATGTTTGGAATAGATGTAAGATAGGAATAATCGAAGATCCCCTGATGGGTCTCACCATCGCTTCCTACCAGTCCCGCCCTGTCCACTGCAAAGATAACCGGCAGGTTCTGGATACAGACATCATGTAAAATCTGGTCATAACCTCTCTGTAAAAAAGAAGAATAAACTGCTACCACCGGCCGCAGCCCTGCTGCCGCCATGCCTGCAGCACTGGTCACAGCATGGGCTTCTGCAATACCCACATCGAAGAAACGGTCCGGGAATCTTTTTCCAAAAGCCGCCACCCCGGTACCATCCGGCATAGCTGCCGTCACTGCTACCAGCTCTGGATGTGTCTCACCTAACTGACACATTTTTTTGGAAAATACATCTGTATAGGTGGGATATTTCTTTTCCGCCACCGGTCTGCCTGTTTTTATATCAAATGGACTGACACCATGGAAAGCTGCCGGATTCTTCTCTGCCGGCTCATAACCTTTTCCTTTTTTTGTCAATACATGGACTAAAACTGCATGATCCAGCTTCTGGGCTTCTTTAAAAACCTTACATAAAGCCTGGATATTGTGCCCGTCTACCGGTCCCAGATAGGTAATACCCATATTTTCAAAAAGCATTCCCGGAATAAACAGCTGCTTGATGCTGTTTTTCGTCCGCTTGATCCGGTCGATCATACGTTCTCCTACTACCGGGATACGTTCTAATGTATCTGCTACATTTTTCTTCAGATCATTATATCCGTTTCCTGTGCGCAGACCGCCAAGATATCTGGACATGCCGCCTACATTTTCTGAAATGGACATTTTATTGTCATTTAAGACAATGATAAAGTTTTTCTTCATACGGGCCGCATTATTCAAAGCCTCATATGCCATGCCTCCTGTAAGAGCTCCGTCTCCGATGACAGATACCACCTTATAATCTTCCCCCAGGATATCCCGGCCCTGGGCAATGCCAAGACCTGCAGAAATAGAAGTAGAGCTGTGACCTGTATCAAAGGCATCATAAGGGCTTTCCTTCCGTTTTGGAAAACCGCTTAACCCGCCGTACTGGCGCAGTTCATCAAATTCCTGCATACGCCCGCTTAAGATCTTGTGGGTATAAGATTGATGACCTACATCCCAGATAATCTTATCTTTTGGCAGATCAAATGTGCGCAGCAATGCAATGGTCAGCTCCACAACCCCAAGATTTGACGCCAGATGGCCTCCTGTATGACTGATCTTTTCAATGAGAAAGGTACGTATTTCCCCGGCAAGAACGCAAAGCTCTTCAGGGGACATATTTTTTAAATTTTCCGGCCCCTTTATCTGTTCCAATATCATAAGTTCTTCCTTTTTTATTCTATGTCCTCCCGGAGTCTTTCCTGCACCTGCCTTTGTGGCCGATTTTCCGCCAGCCGCACCCGAATTTCATCACCGTACGCACCGCGTACGCCTCAGAAATTTGGGCACAACTAACAAAAAATCTTCTCACAAAATCAGGTACAAAAAGATTCCGAGAGAACATTTCTGGCATTTTACTTCTGGCGCTTAATAAGGATGCGGATCAGGTTCTCCAGAAATTCATTATTTCCAGGCAGTTTATTTAAGTCTTCAATCGCCTGTGCTGAAAGGATCTCTACATCCTTTTTCGCTTTTTCCAGGCCTTCTATGGTCACATAAGTTGTCTTCTGGTTCTTTTCATCGCTTCCTGCCTCTTTGCCAAGGACCTTCTGGTCTCCTGTCACATCCAGGATATCATCCTGGATCTGGAATGCCAGTCCCACTTTTCCAGCAAGGCTTTCTACGATCTTACAGTCTTCCTCTGCCGCACCGCCTAAAACAGCACCGATGAGCATAGATGCTTCAATAAGTGCTCCTGTTTTCAAACGATAGATAAAATCCAGTTTATCCTTCGGAATCGGGCCGCCGGATAACTCTACATCTACCGTCTGTCCGCCGATCATACCATAAATACCAGTTTTTGCAGCCAGTATTTCAATGGCACGTCCCACTCTTTTTAGGTCATCTGCCTCAGAAACCTCATTAAATGCCTTCGCAGCCACTTCAAAAGCATAGATCATCAGAGCATCACCGGCCAGAACCCCCATGTCCTCGCCATACTCAGCCCAGGTACTTGCTTTTCCCCTGCGCATCATGTCATCATCCATACATGGAAGGTCATCATGCACCAGGGAAGATGTATGGATCATCTCAATAGCTGCCATAAACGGTACCACTGCCGGCTGTACTTCTCCTGTGAACAGTCTGCAGATCTCCTGCATGAACAGTGGGCGAAGACGTTTTCCGCCTGCTCTCACACTGTAATTCATAGCCTCAAAGATCGTACTCTGATGTCCCTTTTCCTCTGGCAGATAACTTTCGATCTGCTCATTGATCTTATTGATTCTTTCTTCCAGTTCTGTTTTAAATACTGTATTATCACTCATTGTCTTCACCCTCACTCAATATTTGGATCTGTTTTTCTACTTTATCGATCTGACTGCTTAAAGACCTCACAAGCTTCATTCCTGCCTCATACCCCGCAAAAGTCTCCTCCAGGGAACTTTCCCCATCTTCCAGCTTTTTTATAATATCTTCCAGGCGGGCGAAATTCTCCTCGATGCTGGTTTCCTTTTCCAAAGCCGCTTCTGTTTTCTTTCTTCCTGCCATGTCTATTCTTCCTCTCTCCTGGTACATCGTTTTCGAAATAACTATCCTACGCGATCAGTACAGTTATTTACGAAAGGGTGTACTGGTGCGCACCTTTCTGATATCATCCGGTCTTACTTCTTTTACAAGGGTTTCCAGAGAGCCGTCCGTTACATATACACAGACTGTATCTCCCGGCTTTACCTGGGTTACGCTTCTTAAGGCTTCCCCTGACTTCTTTTGTACAAAGCCGTATCCGGCACTTAGTTTCTTTAAAGGAGAAAGTCCCTCTAACCGGCTGGCATCAAGAGCCAGACGATGTTTTTCTTTTTCCAGTTTTCCCGCCATCAGATAGTTTAAACGTTCTGTGCGTTTCTCTATGCTTCGCCTGCTTTCTTTTAAGGCTTCCTGCATCAGCCGGTTTAAACATTCTTCCATATCCGCTAACTGCTGCCTGCGGTCATTGACCCGGCGCTCCGGATTTTTAAGTTTTAAACGCATCCGGCACTGCTCCAGACGAAAACGGGCCTGCTCCAGCTTTCTATTCGCCGCCTTGTCTAAGAGCAGCTTATACGCAGCTACTGTTTCTTCAAACTGCTTATAATCAAAAACTGCCAGCTCTGCCGCCGCAGAAGGCGTAGGAGCCCGCAGGTCTGCTACATAATCAGCAATGGTCACATCTGTTTCATGACCCACTGCAGATATTACCGGAGTTTGGCACTCGAAAATGGCCCTTGCAACCATTTCCTCATTAAATGCCCAAAGATCTTCAATGGAACCACCGCCTCGTCCTACGATCAGAACATCCAGACCTAAGGCATCCAGTGTTTTTATTCCTTTTACAATGCTGTATTTTGCCTGTTCTCCCTGAACAAGGGCCGGATACAGTATCAGCTGGACATAAGGGTTGCGTCTAGCTGTGATATTCATGATATCACGGATTGCTGCGCCGGTAGAAGCAGTAACGATACCAATCTTTTTTGCATATTTGGGAATAGGCTGTTTGTAGCATCCATCAAACATTCCCATTTCTTCCAGTTCATCCCGCAGTTTTTCAAAGCGCAGGAACAGATCGCCTCTGCCTTCCCTTTTGATCTCTTTTGCATAAAGCTGGTAACGTCCGTCCCTTTCATATACATCTACAGTCCCGGACACTACCACTTCCTGCCCCTCTGTCAAATGAAAATCCAGACTTTTTGCCTGTCCTGCAAACATGACGGCGGCAATCTGTGCGCCGCCGTCCTTTAATGTAAAATAAATATGGCCGGATGTATGATATTTGCAGTTGGACACTTCTCCCTTTATAGAAATGCGGTTCAACGCAAAATCCTGGGTGAACATATTTTTAATATATGAAGTCACCTGGGATACGGTATAAACGCTTCCCATCTGTTATTCCTGCTCTTTTTTCTCTTCTTTGACTGTTTCTTTTGCTTCTTCTGTTTCTTCTTTTGCTTTTATTTCTTCTTTTGCCTCTATTTCTTCTTTTGCCGGCTCTGCTTCTTCTTTTGCACCTTCCTTAGGAATGAATTTAGCAAGGACACCGTTTACAAAAGCAGGAGATTCATTTCCGCCGAATTTTTTCGCCAGCTCTACTGCCTCGTTTACTGATACCTTTTCCGGAATGGTATTATCATAAAGCATCTCATAAACCGCAAGACGTAAAATGGCAAGTTCTACCTTTCCCATACGCTTTGTCTTCCATCCGGCTGCCACTTCGTCGATCTTTTTATCGATCTCATCTACCAGATCTACTATCCTGGAAGTTCTCTCCCGAAGATATTCCTGATCCTTTTCCCCAATATCAACCTTATGCACTACCTGAAGAGTGCCGTCAGAAGCTGTATCGTCTTCTTCCGGTGACTGGAAATACTGCTCCATCTGTGCTTTTGCTTCTTCACCGGTTGTATAAAAATCCACAGAGAACAGCATTTTAAAACAATGTTCCCTTAATTCTCTTCTTGTCATTTCTTTTTTCCTCTTTCTATCATGATTCTTTTCCACTACCAGTGATTATACCAAAGGCAATGCATAAAAACAACAAGAATGTATAAAATGCCCTGCAGATGAGGAAATATTCTTCCTATATCTGCAGGGCATACTTATACATCATTTTCAGCTTTCTTCCATGTTCACGCCTGCGATCTTGATGTTCACATCCAGAACTGTAAGACCGGTCATATTTTCAATGGCTGTGCTTACCTTTTCCTGAACCTGTTCGCTGACAGCAGGGATATTGTAGCCATAGCGGATATTTAAGGAAAGATCTACAGATACATGTTCTTCTGTTACATCTACCTTTACGCCCTTGCTTAAATTCTTCATGCCAAGCTTTCCAACCAGTTCATTGGTGATATTTCCTGCCATGGAATCTACACCTTCTACTTCCGTAGCAGCAAGACCTGCGATGATCGCTACTACCTCATCTGCGATCTGTACTTCCCCGATCTTGTCTTTTTCATATACTTTATGTGTGCTGCGATTTTCTTCTGCCAAATCCCTTACCTCCTGCACTGTTATTATCCTTTATTATAGCAAAACCGGCCGGATATGTATAGGAATTTTTTGCAATGGCCACAGGACTTTAATCTGCCATATTAAGCAGCGTGATAATGATCTGGTCTGCCCCTACTTCTGCCTTGCGCTTTACAATATCTTCGATCTGGGCCCGCTGTGGATCTGTAATGGAAGATGCATGGATAACTACATCTACCTTGTCATCAGTAATGCTCACTACCGGATCTGCAAAGCCTTTTGCCATAAGAAGAGTCTCGGCCGCATTTTCCTTTTCTGATATTTCCGTAATGCGGATCATATCCTGGATAGCCTGCTGTTTCGCTGCCTCATCAATATTAGTGCTGTTAATAAGGCTCATTAATGTTTCTTTATTCTTTGCCCGGATCTGCTCTCTGCTAAGCTGCACACCTGCTATGTAATCCGCTACGCTCATACCACTGGTCAAAACAGCTTCTCCCGGATTTTCATAACCTGCCGGATCCGCACTTTCGCCAGTATTTCCTGTATCTGTACTGTTTCCTGAAAGTTCCCCTTCCTGAGTGGAAGCTTCCCCACCGGTTCCATTATCCCCCAGTGCAAGACTTGTATCCTCCGGACCTGCCTCTGCCACTTCCCCCTCTGCCGGGTCATTGTCCAGACTTAAAATGTCCGAAACCGTTTCTGACTGTGCCGCCAGGTTTTCCGCCATCAGGTCTTCCTCTGAAAGCTCCAGGCTTCCTGCCTGGGATAAACGGCTTCCCGCCTCCAGATCCCGTTTTCCCGCATAGTTCAGATACCCCGCTGCCGCGATCATCACCGCCAGCGTTGTGATAATGATCTGATTGCGCCGAAACAGCTTTCTGCCCTTTAAACCTTTTACCCGTTCTGTGACCTGCTTCATATTCCTGATCTTCATATGCCGCACTCCTTTTTTATTCCACCCGCTTTAACACTTTTATTTTATGCGGTTCCAGCCCGAATAATGCTTCCATAGCCTGGGAAATTTCTGCCTGCACAGTGGGGGAATCCCCGCCCTGGGCGCTGATGATAATGCCGGATATCTCCGGATATAATTCCTTCTGGATCAGTGGGCTGGTACCAGTGGAGCCGGACTGTTGGGATAAAATG
Organism: Lachnospiraceae bacterium; assembly: GCA_025758065.1. Taxonomy (NCBI): domain Bacteria; kingdom Bacillati; phylum Bacillota; class Clostridia; order Lachnospirales; family Lachnospiraceae; species Lachnospiraceae bacterium. The sequence continues at coordinate 2,274,314 of CP107199.1, read as the reverse complement.
GTATTTTCTTCAGACTGGCTGCTTGCTATATCCCGTTCTCCGCCGGAAGCATCTTTTTCCTTTGTTGTACTGGTATTTTCCGACCGGTCCGTGCGGTACACCTTTTCGCCAGATGAACTTAATACCACCATTACATCTACCTTTCCAACCCCTTCTACCGACTTTAAGATCTGTGCGATCCGTTCCTCCAGTTCTTTTTCATAATCTGCTGCTGGTTTTGCAGCTGCCGCGCGGACTGCCGGTTCCCCCTGGCCGTTTTCTGCCGTCTGGTCTGGCCATCCTTTTTCCTCCGGGTTTTCCTGCAAAGAGCTGTTTTTCCACAAAGATACATTTTCCCCTGGGACTGTCCCCTTACTTTTACTGCTGCTCCCCGGAAATGGCATGGACAGTATCATTAATATCACTCCCAGCAGGAGCAGGAACAGCCACTTCTCCCGGGTCATCTTCCCACCAAATTTCGACACAAGCTTCTTCCAGTCCATAATACTGCGCCACCTTTCTTTTAAGCTGCTGCTCCTGTAAAGAACCGGTTCCCAAAATCTCCTTCTTTTTCCCGGACAGTCCGGCTTTTACATCTGGGATTTCTACTTTTACGGATACATTACTTTCACCATCAGTCCTTCCCTCCGTCTTTTCGCTGCTTTTTACCTTATCCAATCCACCGGTATCCCCTTCATTTTGCTCTCCATCCACATTTTCTTCTTTTTTCAGGTGCAGCCGGATCTTCTCCACCCGGCCATAATCACTGCTTTCTGACCTTTCCTGCAACGTAACCTCTGCTCCTCCACACACAAAGCCTTCTGCTTCCGCCATTTCCCCTATACGCTTTTCTGTCTCCTTTTTATATTCCGAAAAAAACATTCCCATCCTGTTTTTATCCACATCTGCCAGCACTTCCCCAGCCTGCTGTTTTTCCCAGAAATCAGAAAATTCTTCAAATAATATGCCAGCCTGCTCCTGGAAGTTCAATCCGCCTTTTAAAGGGCTTATGGTTATCAATATCAATACCATTCCCGCAAAAAAACGGATATATTTTTCATAAGAACGATCTGCCAGCAAATGACTGATCACAGACAAAAACACCGTAAAAAACAGGATATTTCTGGCCCAGTCGAGTAATAACTCTCCCATATCCCCACCTATGCTGCCAGATAGCTGACATTAGTACCGGCACAGGTTATGGCAATGACCAGGACAAATACCAGAAGGGAATATAATGTAATACGAAGCAGCAGTCCATGTCCCGCCGCCATTCCCTGTATACAGGAAATGATCCGTTTATCACATACCGGCTGTAAAAGAGCCGCCGCCCCCTGATACATGACCATAAGAACTGCCAGCTTCACTACAGGCACCAGTGTGATCACTGCCAGGATAATGACCGCTGCTGCTCCCATACTGTTTTTGATCAATACACTGCTTCCAAATACAAGCCGGGCTGCTGCTCCTGTTGCCTGTCCAAGCCCCGGCACCATTTCCGCAAATTTCATAACAGCAGACTTCCCGGCGCTGTCTGCATAGGGAAGCACCAGCGACTGGACGATCTGAAGTCCCAGTGTCAGTCCCAATATCGCCCGCATCCCCCATGAAACCATTTTCCCGATCAGATCGGTAAGCTTTGAAAAGCATGGTTCTTCCATCATATGATCTCCAAGGACCAGCATACCGTAAACACGGACAAAGGATAAAAATCCCCTTCTGCACAGCCACTGGACAGCCCAGGCAGCTCCCAGTGCAATCTCATAAAAAGCAGCAGCACTGGCACTTCCCCCTGCAAAAGCCACGCTGATAAAATAAGCCGGCATAAGCAGGCGGACAAATTCTAATATCTGGTCTAAGACCTGGGCTGTGATCTGGATGCTGGATAAGAAGCTTCCTGCCAGACAGGTAAAGATCAGCAGATAGATCACGTAAAAAGCAGTTTCTGGTATCTGGCTTCCTTTAAATGCAGAGGCAGCATGGGAAAACACTGCCCCTGTAAGCCCTAAAAGAGCTACCTGTACCAAAAGGACCTGTCCTTCTTTTGCCTGTGAAAACAAGGCTGACTGTAACATTTTGCCTGCTGTATTTAAAGCTTCCTTCATATTTCCCTGAAGCAGAACTTCCATCAGTTCTGTAAAAGAAATTGATGTATTTCCAGGCTGAAGCTGATTTAAATATTCCTGTATCTTCCTGATTTCCTCCCCGATACCCATATCATTTTCCATGGAAATCCATCCTCCATATTCATTTTATGTTCCCTCAGAATCTTTTATTTCCACAAACCAAAAACTCTCATGCCAGTATCTGGTCCAAAGTTCCAAAAAGAGCCAGCAGCACCGGCATACTTACAGCCAGTATGGTCAGTTTTCCAAAAATCTCGATCTGTTTTCCCAGCGCCCCATATCCTGCATCTTTACATATGCCTGAGGCAAATTCTGCAGCATAGGTAACGCCGGTCATTTTTAAGAGCGTGACCAGATACACCGGCCGTATTTTTATATATGACTCCATCTGCCGGATAATATCCAGTATTTCTTTTAACCGGCCAATGCCGTAAAACAGGAAAAACAGCTGTGCTGCGATTACCACATACAGAGCATATTCTCCCCTTACCCCCTTCATCCACACTGCTAAAAGCACCGCCGCGACCCCGGCTGCACCGACTGTCAATATATTCATGATTCCTTCACCTCTTAACGATGTTCCTTCGGTATCAGAATGGCCAAAATACCCTTTGACCCCAACATTTTTATAACAAAAACAGCCGTTTCATAGTCTCAAACAGATCATATATGTACGGGATCATCCAGAAAAGCACCATTACAAGACCTGCCAGACTGGTTAAAAATGCCTGTTCATCCCTTCCGCTATGTTTAAGGACCTGGCAGATGACCGACACCAGTATCCCCACTGCCGCGATCCTGAAAATGAGATTTACATCCATAGTTTCCCACCTCTAAAACATGACGATCACCAGAAATAAGCTGCCCATCACCCCAAGCGCTGTACTGAGCCTGCATTTTTCCCGTATCTCGCCACGCAGCCCGGAAATAGAAAGCTCCAGCTGCTCCAGATACAGCAGCAATGTTCTCTCCTGCATCTGCGTATCCAGATATCCCAGCTGACCTCCAAGGGAAAGCAGTTTTTCTTTATCTTCTTTTTCCAGAAAAAGGGGGTTCCCAGATTTTTCCATTTCTTCAATGGTCTTTTCCCAGATTTTTGCAAAATTTTCTCCGGTGCGGCTGCCTATCCTTTCTGCTGTCTGTATAAAAAGCTCTCCAGGAATGCCTTTTTCCCGCCTTCCTATGCGCTCAAAAGCTTCTTCCAGTGGAGCATGGCTGTAAACGATCTCCCCTTTCAGGCAGTAGACCATCCGCCGCAGTGTTTCCAGTGTCTGTAGTCTTTTTTTATATCCCCATGCCAGCCATACACCCATTCCTGAGCCTGCAAATAAGATCAGCAGCCCGCCTGTCCATTTAAAGAACATCCCACTTCTCCTCCTTTCCTGATAAATGTTCTCCCGGGATCTTTCTGTACCTGATTTTATAAGAATATCTGGCGAAACTCCCCATCATATATAGCTTCCACCATTCCACGCTGTTCCCTTCTGCTGCTTAAAAATACCAGCCGCTTAAATGTCTTTTCCGCTAAAAGCTCCCTAAATCCCGGTCGTTCTCTCACCTCTTCCAGCGAGGCGCCATGAGCTGTAGCCGCCAGTACACAGCCACAGTTTTGCACATACTCCACTGCCTGGATATCCTCTTTTCCCCCAATCTCATCTACAGCAACCACAGCCGGAGCCATGGAACGGATAAGCATAAGCATCCCTTCACTTTTAGGGCACCCGTCTAACACATCCGTACGCATTCCCAGGTCATTTTGCGGTATCCCCTGATAACAGGCTCCAAGCTCTGACCGTTCATCTGCCACACCTACAGTCACCCCAGAAAATGCTTCTCCTGTCACATGATCACGGCTCCCATCAGAGACCTGGCGTATCAAATCCCGCAAAAGAGTCGTCTTTCCACACCCCGGAGGTGAAAGGATCAATGTACTCACAAATCTTCCATTTTCATATAAAAACGGAAGCACTTTATCTGCACAGCCCTTTATTTCATGGGCCACCCGCAGATTTAAAAATGCCACTGACCTGATCCCCATGATCTTCTGCTCCTTTAAGATCACTCTCCCGGCAACACCGATCCTGTGACCGCCCCGGACAGTAAAAAAGCCCTGGCGCAGCTCCTCTTCAGCCGCATACAGGGAGAAACCTCCCATGATCTCCAGGGTATCCTTTAACTCTTTCTCATTTATATTTTCCAGTTTTTTCCAATCTTCTTTTTTCCATAACTGTTCCGCCAGCTCCACCAGCTGATCATTTCCGATGATCCCCATTTCCCTGCCATTCACACGCAACAGCACAGGCTGTCCGCACCGCAGACGCACCTCTTCTAACTGGTCAAAATCCAGTGAAATGCTTTCTAATATCTGCCGCAGCCGTCTGGGAAACAGCCCGGTTATCTCAACTTTTTCCATTGCCATTTTCTCTACCTCTAACTCCAGTATATGAAGGCAATGGGATTTTATGACTGACAGTTAAAAGATGTTGGGGTCAAAAGGTATTTTGACCCCTCTGATATCGAATTGCTACGTGCTTTGCACTCCCGCAATTCCAAAAACATTCGTAATCCGTTCATTTTTCTTCAAAAAATGGCTCCTTACTCATGTTTTTGGCGGGTCCCAAATTCAAAAATCCTCCTGCAAGCAAGCTTGCGTCGGATTTCCGACCTTTTGACCCTGATATCAGTTAAAAACTGTATTATAAAAAAGCAGCTGCCAGAATTATCTTCCCTCTGGCAGCTGCGATCAGCCTTTACTTATGATACGGTTCTCCTGCTATGATCCTGAAGCCTCTGTAGATCTGCTCTAAAAGAATTACCCGCATCAGCTGGTGCGGAAAAGTCATTTTTGAAAAACTAAGGGCATGATCCGCCCGGTCCATAACCTCCTTTGAAAGTCCTAATGATCCGCCGATGACAAATACCAGATGTCCTTTTCCTTCCACACCCAGCTTCTGCATCTTTCCTGCAAGTTCTTCACTGGAAAGCATCTTTCCCTCAATGGCAAGTGCTATCACATAAGCGCCTTCCCTGATCTGGGCCAGTATCCTCTGTCCTTCTTTTTCTTTGATCTGCCGCTCCACATTTTCACTGGCACCATCCGGCGTCTTCTCATCTGCCACCTGGATGATCTCCAACTTACAATATCTGCTTAGCCGCTTGCTGTATTCTGCAATGGCATCCTCAAAAAAACGTTCTTTTATCTTTCCTACTGTAATTAATGTTATTTTCACGAAATTTCATCCCTGGTTTTTTTATTATTTTGCAGCAAAGTAATAGCCAATGCCCCATTTTGTATGTACAAATTTAGGGTCACTTGGTACCGGCTCCACTTTTTCCCTTAATCTTCTTACATGCACATCAACAGTTCTCACATCACCGCTGTCCATGGCTTTATTTCCCCATACATAATTAAGAAGCGCTTCGCGGCTGTATACCTTATTAGGATTACGTACCAGGAGCTCTAACAGGTCAAATTCTTTAGCTGTAAGATTGATCTCTTTTTCGCCGATAAATACCCGCCTTCCTTCTGTATCCATCTTCAGATCACCTGCACCAATGTACTTGTCAGCCGGTTCCTCCTTTTTATGGCGTTTTGCTTTCATACTGCGGCGGATAATGGCACGGATGCGTGCTTTTACCTCCAATATATTAAAAGGCTTGCTGATATAATCATCGGCACCATATTCCAGTCCCAGGATCTTATCCATATCGCCGCCCTTTGCAGTCAGCATGATCACCGGCATATCAGAAAATTCCCGGATTGCCTGGCATACCTCAAAGCCGTCATGCTTTGGAAGCATTACATCTAACAGCACAATATCATATTCCGTTTTTTTAGCCATCTCAATGGCCTCTTCCCCGTCATAAGCGCAGTCTACCTCATAACCATCCTGCTCCAGACTGAACCGTATGCCTTTTACGATCAGCTTTTCATCATCTACTACTAATACCCGTGCCATTTCAAAGCTCCCCTTATCTTCTATCATTTTCCTATAGCACACCAGTACATCAGATGACCTCAGGTATGCTATACGGTTATATTATCTTTTATCTTATTAAATGCATTTTCCTTGATACCGGATACTTTCATCACATCTTCAATGGCCTGAAAATCCCCGATCTCTTCCCGGTAACGCACGATCGCCTCTGCCCGCGACTGACCGATTCCCGAAAGAGTCATCAGTTCCTCTACGCTGGCCCTGTTCAGATCAACCTTACCACCTTTTTCCGGTGTTTCAGGTATCCCACCGGAAATCTTCCCGGTTTCCATCCACTGCCTTGCCTGTTCCTCATCCGGAACCATGATACGCATCCCATCTTCCAGCACAAGTGCCAGATTCAGTGCATCACTGACACCTTTTTCTGTAATGCCGCCAGCCATATCAATGGCTTCATACAATCTGCTTCCTTTTTTTAAAGAATAAACTCCCGGCTGCTTTACCTGACCGCATACATGAACATAAACAGGTTCCTCTTTTTCTGTTTCAGAAATATCCGGTCCCTGGTCCACCTGCTGCTTATGAGGATCCGTCCCGTCACAGCTTTCAGCCACTGTTTCCAGAAAGATCTCATCCTCACCGGCCTTTTTACAGCCTCCACAGACAAACACAGCTGCAGCAAAAGCCACAGCCAACAGTATTTTCATCTTTAAGGATACTATTTTTTCTAATCTTTTCAATGATATTCCTCCATGGAATACCATCTCAGCCTGCTATTATTATTCTATCGGAAAGCCCCAGTAAATACAAGCAGTAAATCTAACATTTTCGCTGGAAAATAAAAATCCCGGCCACTGCAACTGCTGCTCCAAACAGCTTATGCCAGGCAAAAGGCATTTTCTCTGTGCCAAAAAGCCCCAGCAATTCGATCAAATATGCAGTAATGATCTGGGCTACTACAATAAGAAGGGCTGTCTGGGCCGGTCCCAACGCCTGCATACTGCGTATTACTGTAAATGTGATCCCGGCTCCCATCAGACCGCCGGAAAGCAGATATACCGGTGATACAGAAAACAATCCCCGCACCGGTGGCCTTCCTGTAAAAAACCAGACCACCGCACATGCGATCAGGGCTGTTGCCTGAACCCAGCCTGCAGCCACCCACACACTGGTCTGTTTCGTCACACCTGTATTAAACACTCCCTGTATACTCATCAATGCCCCTGAAAGAAGTGCTGTTACGATCCCTGTCATTTCACGTCCTCCTGCTATTATTGATGTTCTCCCAGATGCATGAAAGATTCCGAGAGGACATCATATGCCTCTGCATTTATATCTCCTTCATAACTTGTACAGATATGTTTCTTTTTATACACAACTTATACACAGCATGGACAATACACCTGAAATGTTATATAATCCCTAGTATAATCCACAATACCCCTTTCACTTGTCTAAATTTCCATCTGCCGCGTCAGCTTCAATCGACGATGCTACCGGCATCGCCTCATTCAGCTTCCTTGCACATGAAAATTTATCCTGCGTGTAATGGATCGGTAATTATCGTGGATTATACTAGTACATCGTTTTCGAAATAACTATACCACTCACTTGTCTGCGAATCTGATTGCACAGGCCTAAAAGCCTCAGCGTAGCCCGCTACGCCTGCGTTTTTAGACCTGCACACTCAAATCCGCATCCTACGTGATTAGTACAGTTATTTACGAAACGATGTACTAGCGAACAGATCACCTGCAAAAACAGGAAAAAAGCCTGATGGCCGGTGGTGTGTGAACCTACAATCTCCCATTTAGAGGTGGTCTTTTACATGGTACAGTCATTTTTACAGGCAACTGCCTGGGCCATGAAACCGCCAGCGCCTTATGGCCCCTTTCACCTGATATTTACTTTCTTTGGTGTAAGCACAAGCATCCTTCTTGCCAGAAGGCTTGCCTCAAAAGAGAGCAGGCAAACCGACTTACTGCTGTTTTTATGCAGCCTGATACTGGCGCTGACAGAAACATACAAACAGCTTTTTATTTATTATATAGAAAATAACGGCCATTACGACTGGTGGTATTTTCCATTCCAGCTGTGCAGCATTCCCATGTATCTGGGGCTTGGGATCCCCTTTGTCCCCTCTAAGCTGAAAAACAGTTTTTACAGCTTTATCCAGGATTTCGGACTTCTTGGCGGGATCATGGCACTGGCTGAGCCAAGCGGACTGATGCACCCTTATATAACCCTTACTGTTCATGGTTTTTTATGGCATTTTATCCTGATCTTTATGGGACTTACATGTGCATTTTACAACCATGGCAAAAGTGGACGGCCACTCCTCCTGTTTCTTATCTGCACAGCCATTGCCACAGTCATAAATGTACTATCACATCCATACGGAAATGCGGACATGTTTTACATCAGTCCCTATTATCCAAATGGCCAGATCGTATTTCACCAGATTTCCCTGGTGACCGGCACCATTTTGGGAAACTGCCTTTATCTTACCAGCGTGCTTCTTGGCGGTTTCATTATCCATATGATCTGCCTGAAGCTGAAAATAAGATAAATGTGCTCCTAGAGTCACATAATAATTTTAAGGAGAATATAATTATGTCAGAGATCACAAAAGAATCCAGAGCTGAAAGAGCTATTGCCTGTCACAACAAGGCTTATAACTGCGCCCAGTCTGTAGCTTTCGCATTTTTAGATAAGGTAGATATTGACCCGGAAACACTTTTTAAAGTAACTGAGGGTCTTGGCCTTGGAATGGGCAGCATGGAAGGAACCTGTGGTGCTATTTCCGCAGCAGCTGTTTTAGCCGGCTTAAAGATCAGCACTGCAGACCTGGAAAAGCCTAACTCCAAGGGCACTTCTTACAAAGCAGCCAAAGCCTGCATCGCAGCTTTTAAGGAGAAAAACTCCACCATTGTATGCCGTGAATTAAAGGGTGTAGATACAGGAAAAGTCCTTCGTGCATGTCCTGACTGCATCTGTGATGCTGTTGCCATTATCGAAGAAAATCTGTTTCCGGAAGAATAATCAAAAAACATACTGTTCTCCCGGAAAGACTCCAGGAGGACATCCTGCAAAAAAGGGAAGCAGTTTTATTTAATAGCTTCCCTTTTTTAACAGCTTACGGATATAGGCATAAGCTGCATCTTCTCCTTCGTCTTTCAGGATCGTAAGGAGCTTTTCCAACAATGCCCTGGTCTCCGGATGAATGGTAATGTATTTCTTTGTAAATTCGTAATATTCCATAGGTGCTCCACTGGTATAATTCTTCCCCCTGTACACCTCACAAGCTGCGATCCTGTCACACAGCATTTCTGCTACATAACACACAGGCATCTTATTTCCTACCAGACCTTCTTCTTTATTCAATGAAACATCGATCCAATATTCAAAATGGTGCTTGTTGCGCCCCTTGTGATGAAGCCATGCTTTAGAAAAACCGATCACCTCACGCTCTGCCGCATTGGGGCTTCGATCCCCCTGGTAATAGCGGACTCCAGTCCAGAATTCCTCCGGACTGTACTTTGACAGGTCATGTGTCAGCCCCTGCCAGTATAATCCCAGCTTAAAGCAGTGTTTACACACCAGCAGCCGGTGTCTGGTAATAGTACAGAAATGTTTGATCATATTACCCAGCTTTATTTTCGGTATTTTCATTTCATTTTCGGACATTTCTAAATCCTCTCTATTTTATAAAGCTCCCAGTCAGGGGACATGTCACCTGATAGTACATCGTTTCATAAATAATGTACCAGTACATCACCATACCTGAAAACAGTTGTTGTGTGTCGCCGACACTCCCGAATTTTTTCCATGCCTCATTGTACCAGAACTTTTCCCCACTCTCAATACTTATTTTCTTAAGAACAAAAGGTTTGACACGACCATTAATTTGTGATATTCTAATCACAGTTGCGAAATTACTTGCAACTCAACATTTTTTTATATTTTTTGGAGGTATCGTAATGAAAGGTACAGTTAAGTGGTTCAACAACCAGAAGGGTTACGGATTCATTTCTGACGAGCAGGGTAACGATGTATTCGTACACTACTCAGGTCTGAACATGGAAGGCTTCAAGTCTTTAGACGAAGGCGCAGAAGTTGAGTTCGACGTAGTAAATGGTGCTAAGGGACCTCAGGCTACTAACGTAACCAAATTATAATCAATGAACAACAGTGTACCTTTTTCAAACATATATCAATTTGATAGATAGTTGAAGTAAGTTATACGTGAATTTCAAATGATTACAAAGGAGCCAGTCATATGACTGGCTCCTTTTGTGCTCTCTTTTATCTTCCTGGCCGCTCTGTCTTATTCTTATTCTTATTCTTATTCTATCCTCTTGCCTTTTCCAGAATATCCTTTAATTCATCTACATCAAAGGTATAATTCTTGTTGCAGAAATGGCAGTTCACCTCAATGGGTTTACCGTCATCGATCATTTCCTGGATATCTTTCTTTCCAACACTGATCAGTGCTCTCTCAATACGGCTCTTATTGCAGTTACATGTAAACTTAGCAGGAAGTTTTTCATTGATCTCCAGTCCTAAATCCCCTAAAATATACTGCAAAATAGTCTCTGGTGTATTTTCCACATCTAATAATGTAGTAATAGAGTGGATCTCTCCGATTTTCTTTTCCAGAGCAGAAATAACTGCCTCCGAAGCCCCCGGCATCAGCTGGATGATAAATCCGCCTGCCTGACGAACTGTATTATCCTTATTCATCAGAACCCCCAGTGCAACAGAAGAAGGGGTCTGCTCGGAAGTTGCATAATAATAGGTAAGATCCTCTGCGATCTCTCCTGATACCAGAATGGTCTGTCCCACATAAGGCTCCTTTAAGCCAATATCCTTGATCACGCTTAAAACACCTATACCTAAAGCACCGCCTACATCCAGTTTTCCCTTGTCGTTTGGCGGAAGCATTACTCCCGGATTAAAGGCATAGCCTTTTACCTCTCCTTTGGAATCAGCGGTAACGACCAGTCCTCCAATAGGACCATCCCCCTGTATCTTTAAAGTAAGCAGGTCATCTTCTCCCTTCATGTCATAGCCCATCATCACAGCTGCCGTCATTAATCTTCCAAGTGCCGCTGTTGCCACAGGACTTGTATTATGAGCCTGTCTTGCAGTCTCAGTCAGATCTCTGGTAGTTGCCGCAAAAGCACGGATCTGACCATCTGCTGCAGTTGCCCTGATCACATAATCTGCCATATAATTTCTCCTTTTTATACCTGCGCTATTGCGCTTTATTCCCTGTGCCCATTACATTACTTTCCGCGCTCACGGAAAACAAGATAAACCCTTTCACTGTCATCCTTCACCTGTTTCCTGGTAAAAGCATCATAAGCGGCCACAAACTCCATTCCAGCCTCTTTTGCCGCTTCCTTTACCTCCTCAAGGGAATAGCATCTCTGATAATGAGTCTCCTCAAACTTGCGGAACAATTCCCCTTCTTTAATAAATAAAGTCAGGTCATACTCATTGATCCTTTCATCTTCGTCATAGAAATTTTCCCAGATAAAGCTGCTTTCTTCCCGGTTTTCTGCAAAAGTCCCGTCTGCTAAAAGATGGGTATATTTATATTCCGTATTCATATCAAAAATGAAGATACCTGACGGGTCCAGATAATTATTTACCAGCTTAAACACCTGTACCAGATCTTCTTTTTCCAGGATATAGTTCATGGAATCGCAGATACTTACTGCCGCCTTTACTGTACCGTAAAGCTCAAACTCCCGCATATCCTGCAGAAGATACAAAATATCAAGCCCTGATCTTCCACGTTTATCCATGGCGATCTCCAGCATGTCCTCTGAATTGTCCACGCCGATCATGTCATATCCGGCCTTTGCCAGAAGCTCCGTAATGCTCCCCGTACCGCAGCCCAGATCAAGAACCAGCCCGTCCTTTACTCCATATTCATTTAACAGGCTTTTTAAATAATCTGCCCATTCTTCATAAGGAATATTATCCTGAAACAGATCATAGACCTGTGCAAAGCTTGTATATGCCTCCATTTTCTTTTCCTTTTCTTTCTTATACAATTCAGACCTGGCAGCTCCTGCTCCCATATTCACGAAAACAAGAAGCCTGATACATCCTTTCGTAGATACGTAAATAACTGTACCGATCTCATAGAATGCGAACCTGTAACATTAAAATACCTGCCCGGAAGATTCCGGACAGGCGCACATTACAGATTGCTTAAGCGTTCTTACCGCAGCACTTTTTGTACTTCTTTCCGCTTCCGCATGGACACGGATCATTTGGGAAGATCTTCTTTCCCTTGCGGACAGTACCGGAAGCCTTCTGGTTCTTGTACAGTTCCTTACGCTTTTCTGGAGTCAGGATCGCATCCCACTGTGGAAGCTCATACAGCCATGTAGCCTTTGCTTCTACCATGTTGTAGTACAGCTTTTCAGGATCGATCTCGATCTTAACTTCAGTATCTTCTTCCATAGTATCGATCGGGTTCTCATATCCCTTTAAGCTTTCATTGATACCATCTAAGAATCCGGTCATGATCAGGATCTCTGTATTGTATTTCTCAGCCAATTCCTTAACAGTACCTGTAATTACCTGCTCAGGCTGGGAAAGGATCTGCTCATAGATTCCTTTTTCAATCTGGAAATATCCGGACCACAGCTCTTCTCTTTTTTTATCATCCAGGCCGTCACCATATGCCAGATTTCTCCATGTTTCTAATAATGCCATAGTAAAACCATCCTTATTTGTATATTTAGCGGATACCTTAAAAGACACACCTCCGCTATCGTAATATGTAGTATATAACAAAACTGCGGATTTTTCAAATATTTTCGCTAAAGCCCTGCTATTTCTTCGTTTTTTGTAAGAAATATTACGAATCATTACGTTTCTATGACTTCCATTGCATTTTAAGCCGGAGCATGGTATATTTTAAACCAGTCAGAGATGACGCGGGCCCGGCAGTACCTGCTATAGAGCAGTACTCCGGGCCATCCCCCGTTTTAAAGGCAATTTCTTATACTCTTTTACTTTTCCTTATACATCCCATATTTTCAAACCACATTTTCCTGCTGTCCTGTATTTTTTTTAGTACATTTATATGAAAAACTTGTTTCTCAGGTGAGAAAATTCTGCTTGTAAAATGTCATATTATGTGAGAAAATGAACATAGGTATGCCGTGATAATTTTAACAAAGGCAACCTGTTTAACCAAACGGACATGTCTGTTTTTTGCAGACACAACCAATCATACAAGTATCTTTGAAAGGAGTTTTAACACATGATTTATTCACAGGAAGTAGAAGAAATGTGCAAAGTTGCACAGGGCGTTCATCATGGCGCTGCTCCAATCCCAGAAGAAGCAAAATGGGTAAAATCAAAGGAGATCAAAGACATTTCCGGTCTGACACACGGTGTAGGCTGGTGTGCTCCACAGCAGGGTGCCTGTAAGCTGACCCTGAACGTAAAAGAAGGTATTATCCAGGAAGCTCTGGTAGAGACCATCGGATGTTCAGGTATGACTCATTCTGCAGCTATGGCAGCTGAGATCCTTCCAGGCCTGACTGTTCTGGAAGCTTTAAATACTGACCTGGTATGTGATGCGATCAATACCGCTATGAGAGAGCTGTTCTTACAGATCGTTTACGGAAGAACCCAGAGTGCATTCTCTGAAGACGGACTTCCTGTAGGTGCTGGTCTGGAAGACCTTGGAAAGGGACTGCGTTCTCAGGTTGGTACTATGTACGGAACTCTTAAGAAAGGTCCACGTTACCTGGAGATGGCAGAGGGCTATGTAACCGGTATCGCATTAGATGCTGAAGATCAGATCATCGGATATCAGTTCGTAAACCTTGGCAAGATGACCGATTTCATCAAGAAGGGTGATGATCCTACTACTGCATGGGAAAAGGCTAAAGGACAGTACGGCCGCGTTGCTGACGCTGTTAAGATCGTTGACCCACGTAAAGAATGATGAGGACCAATTAGGAGGATTAAAAAGATGGCATTATTTGAATCATATGAGAGAAGAATTGATAAGATCAATTCTGTATTAAACAGCTATGGCATTGCTTCTATCGAAGAAGCTGAGAAGATCACAAAAGATGCAGGCCTGGACGTTTATGCTCAGGTTAAGAAGATCCAGCCTATTTGCTTCGAGAACGCTTGCTGGGCTTACACTGTAGGCGCTGCTATCGCTATCAAGAAGGGCTGCAAGAGAGCTGCTGACGCTGCTGCAGCAATCGGCGAAGGTCTTCAGGCATTCTGTATCCCAGGTTCTGTTGCTGACCAGCGTAAGGTTGGTTTAGGACATGGTAATCTGGGCAAGATGCTTCTGGAAGAAGATACTGACTGCTTCTGCTTCTTAGCAGGACATGAGTCTTTCGCAGCTGCTGAAGGCGCTATTGGTATCGCTGAAAAGGCTAACAAAGTCCGCCAGAAACCTCTGCGCGTTATCTTAAACGGTTTAGGAAAAGACGCTGCACAGATCATCTCCCGTATCAACGGATTTACATATGTTGAAACTGAGATGGATTACTACACAGGCGAAGTAAAAGAACTGTGGAGAAAGTCCTACTCTGAAGGCTTAAGAGCAAAAGTAAACTGCTACGGCGCTAACGACGTAACAGAAGGCGTTGCTATCATGTGGAAGGAAGGCGTTGACGTTTCCATCACCGGTAACTCCACCAACCCAACCAGATTCCAGCATCCAGTAGCTGGTACTTACAAGAAAGAATGCATCGAAAAAGGCAAGAAGTACTTCTCCGTAGCTTCCGGCGGCGGTACAGGACGTACTCTTCACCCAGACAACATGGCAGCTGGTCCTGCTTCCTACGGTATGACCGATACCATGGGACGTATGCACTCTGATGCACAGTTCGCTGGTTCCTCTTCCGTTCCTGCTCACGTAGAAATGATGGGTCTGATCGGTATGGGCAACAACCCTATGGTAGGCGCTACTGTCGCTGTTGCTGTTTCCATCGAGGAAGCTGCAAAGGCTGGCAAGTTCTAAGAAATGGCTTAAAATAAGGTTTTTAAAAGGGAAGCTGATGCAATTCAGCTTCCCTTTTTATATTCCTGTTATTTAGAATACAACCGGTGAAACCAGATTTTTAAGCACTGCCACAACGCTCCATCCCGCAATAGCACTGGTACTGGAATAAATATCCAGCTCTGCCTTTACTCCCGGTATCTGGGCTGTGATCTTGTGATCATCTCCCATCATTTCCGGGACACTAAAAATACTCATATCCACATTTTCAGGGCCGGAAGATGCCAAAGAAGCCGCAATGGCTACATTTACCTTTGTAGGCAAAATAGAAATAGCTTCCTTTGCGCTTCCATGAAATACCTGCTTTTCTTCTCTGTCCGTCATAAGACTTTCTTCAAACAACGGTGTTCCTGAAAGGGATTTCGGTCCTTTTTTTGTACGGAAAGAAGTCTGTGCCTGTCCCATAAGAGAAATAGTCCGCAGTACATCAAAACCGCCGATGGCACCGGAAGCAATGTGGATCTTTCTTCCATTTTCTTTTGCACATTCACTGATCTTTCTGTAAAATGTTTCATCTGCCAGTGCACCAATAGATAACAGGATCATATCTGCCCCGCCGGACAATATTTTCATACCATAATCCTGAACAGCTTTAACAGAAGCTGCCTCTGCCACATAATCCGGCTTGTCTTCCAGCAGTTCTTCTAAAGTGCTGCATGGACGGCAACCGCCTTTTTCTGCCAGTGCTTCGGTCTTTTCCTTTGTCCGTCCCAATATACCGGTCAGCTCATATTCCTCCAGAAGACCCTTGTTATAAGCCTCTACAATGATCCCCGCCAGAAATCCATTTCCTAAAACAGCCAGTTTTTTCTTTGTTGTAGCCTTTGTCATTTTCACCTTTTCCTTTTAATATGTACTCTCGGAGTCTTTCCTACACTTGTCTTTGCAGCCGATTTTCCGAGAGTATATTTAACGCAAACTTCATTTCTCATTATTTTATTTATTATTGCTTTTTATTTAAACAGCCATTCCATCCATTCCCGGTGCACCCGTTCCGGCAGCTTCTCATACACATTTACAAACTCCCAGCCTGTACTCCGGTCCTTAAAAGCCGGATACAAAAATCCAAACTCCGGTACCCCAGGCTCATATTCACCTGTCAGCGGGCTGATAACACACAGCAGATAAGTATAGACCTCTTCAGAGCCTTCCATCCACTCCTTGTCCGTTCCCTTTACCGGCACATCATACTGACCATAATACATAAAGCAGGAAAACGGATATCCCGGATGATATTTCTCTCCCAGAACCTCGTAAAACAGATCCATATACCCATCATTCTTCATTTCTGACTCTTTTACGCCATCAAGAAGCTGCCATACACTTCCCGGCTTTCCCATTTCTTTTGTAATTCTGTATTCCTTTAACTGCTCATTTGTCTTAGAAATCAGCACCGTTTTCGCCATATTTAAATTTCTGGTACGCTCACTGGCTGACAGCTTCAGAAAATTCGTATTAAACGTGCCGTCCACATAGCCTTCTTCATCAAAATAGGCCCCTGCGATCCGGCCTACGGAAGCTCTGGCCGGTGTCATACGCCTGGTCAACTCCAGCATGTCATCTCTGTTTATCATGCCCTTTACATCCTCCTGTTTTATATCCACCACACCAATTTTCAAAAAAACAGACCTGCTGCTTCATCCAATATCAGTCAAATATATTCAATCCATTCAATATAATATATGATTTCTCTGTATTTTACAAGATACACCTGCAATGATACACTCAGCTTATATTAGGAACACATTTAACTTGCTGCTTTCTCCAACCTGCAGACCATGTGGTCCATGTTCGCAGGAATATTATTTCTTCGGGAACCCTTTGGTCTGTCCTCCTTTATTGGTTCGGTTCTGATCATACACGGTATATGGCATGTTACAAAAAGAAACATACCTTAATTTTTTCCTATCTGTACGCCCCGGCTTTCCTGTGTTATACTCAATTTAAAAAATTTACAGTTAAAGGAGTGTACTCAAAATGAAACTAATACGACCTAACCAGGTATCCGGCATGAACATCCATTATAAATTCTATTCTCTGGAATATTTTCTGGAATCCCAGATGCGGGCCGGTTTTAAGACCATCGAATTATGGGCTGGTTCTCCTCATTTTTTCTTAAGCAACCTGGAATATGATGACTGTAAAAAAGTAAGCAAAATGGCAAGAGAACGTGGTCTTACCATCCAGGTCATCACCCCGGAAAACTGTACTGTCCCCTATCAGTTTGCAGCCGGAGACCCGGATCTGTATGCCAAAAGCTTTGAATATTTCAAAAAAGGCCTGGATGCCGGTGAAGAACTTGGCTGTACGGTTATGGCTGTACACTCCGGACGTGGATATTTAAACGAAGACCGGGAAGAAGGCTGGAAACGTGGCCGCGACATGTTGGCACGGCTGGCCGATTATGCCGGCACAAAGGGCATTACTCTTGCTATGGAATCCCTTCGCCCGGATGAGACCAATCTGGCAACCACTGTTGATGATGTAAAACGGATGCTTACGGAAATAAACCATCCTAATTTTAAAGCCATGATCGACACCTGTCCAATGGGTGTGGCAGGCGAGACTTTACAGCAGTGGTTTGATACCTTAGGAGCCGAGAACATTGTACACATGCACTTCATAGACGGAACTCCCTACGGACATCTGATCTGGGGCGACGGAAATCACGACCTGAAAAACTGGCTTGAAACTGTAAATAAAAACGGCTACACCGGACTTTTAAGTCAGGAGATCACTGCTTCCGACTATTATCAGAAGCCATTTGAGGCTGACTGCCGAAACTTCAAAATGTTTGAACCGTATATGTAATCATGCACAAAAGAAAAACCTCCGGGAATATACAAACTCATTGACAAGATGTTATATATTGTTATATATTGTATCTAACAGATTGTTGTTGTCCTGCGGACATCCGACAGGAAATATGAGCAAATAACCGGAGGTTTTTAATATGAGTGAAGCAAAAATCATTGCCATTGGTGATAATGTAGTGGATAAATACTTATCCAGAGGAAAAATGTATCCAGGGGGACAGTGTGTAAACACATGTGTCTATTCCATTATGAACGGCGGAAAACCAGCATATCTTGGCAAATTTGGTGATGATGGCGTTGCTGAATACAACTGCAAGATCTTAACCCAGCTAGGCGTAGACTTCAGCCATTCCAGACATTTCCACGGTGAAAACGGTGCAGCCCGCGTTACCTTAAAGGACGGGGATCGTGTATTCTTAGGCTCCAACCGCGGTGGTGTTGCTAAAGAACATCCATTTGACTTTACAAAAGAAGATCTGGACTATATCAAGTCCTTCCAGGTGATCTACTCCAATACAAACAGCTATATCTATAATGATCTGTCTTTATTAGAAGAGACAGGTGTACCTATTGCCTTTGATTTCTCTACTGTATGGGACGATGCCCTGTTTGAACAAGTGTGTCCTCATATCAAAGTAGCTCTTCTTTCCTGCGCACATTTAACTGCAGAGGAAAGAGAGCGTGAAATGAAAAAAGCGGCCTCCTACGGGGTAACCTTAGTAGTAGGTACCGTAGGAGAAGACGGCTCCTATGCACTTTATGACGGTGAGATCGTCTATGCACCTGCTTATAAAGCAGAAACCGTATTAGATACCATGGGCGCCGGAGATTCCTATTTCTCCACTCTGCTCACTACCCTGCTTCAGGAAAATGGAGCTCTTTTTGTCGGTGACCATGACCATATGATCGCCCAGCTAAAGCATGCCATGGACTGTGGAGCAAAATTTGCAGCGAAGGTCTGCAGCTTAGAGGGGGCTTTCGGCTACGGAACTGCTATTATCGATTAACATTCTCCCAGTTTCGGAATTTTTCACGCACCTGTTTTTATAGCCATGTCGTATTTAAGCAAAACAATATAAATGTAATGTATTAGGAGTGAAATAAATATTCATGATAAAAAATTCTATGGTGCCTCTTTACCAACAGCTGTCCGAAAAGATCAAACAGCAGATCACAGACGGTAAATTAAAAGCCGGGGACAAGCTGATGACAGAGGCAGAATTCAGCCAGCATTTTGAAGTAAGCCGCATTACTGTGCGCAAAGCCATTGAACTGCTGGCAGATGACGGTTTCGTAGTACGCAAACAGGGCATTGGGACCTTTGTGGCAGAAAAGAAACTGCACCGTGTTGTAGACAACCAGATCATAAGCTTTACGGAAATGAGCAAAATGGACGGGCATGTGCCATCTGCAGAACTGATCACTGTAGAATGGATAACCCCTGACGGCTCCATTGCCAGAAAGCTTCGTGTAGATGAAAACGAAAAAGTGCTGCGTATAGTCCGTCTGCGTAAAAATGACGATGTACCGGTGATGATCGAGGACAGTTACTATCCAAAGCGGATGGAATTTCTGTTAAAGGAAAATCTTTTAGGTTCTACCTATGAGTTTTTCCATAACCACGGACTGATTCCAACCCATTCTGTTAAAACAGTGGAGATCTGCTATGCCACACCGGAAGAAGCACAGCGTCTGGGGGTTCCGGAAAAACATGCCCTCCTGCTGCAAAAGGATGAGGTTTTCGATCAGGATAATGAAGTGCTGCATTACAGCAAGCTGCTTACCAACCCCCAGAGATACCGTCTTACGATTGTTACGTAAGTTCATAGTACAAAATGCTATACCTAATATTCTTCAGGTGAGACAATACAACTATAAAGAGGAACTTTAAAAACAACGGCGTTTTTTATGAAATAATTTTATTTTCTTAAGAAACGTCGTCATTTTTTCTCAAAAAAGTACCGGTTAGTTAAAACTTTATCAACAAAAGTTACAAAAACATTAAAAAAACAGTTGCAAGTCATATAACAATGTGGTATGCTTTGTACTAAGGTGTTATGTGTTGTATCAATACAACAGAGACACCGGAAACTGAGGACCGAAAGGAGATCATTATGAAAAAACAACTGAAAAAGACCGTAAGCCTTGGACTTGCAGCAGTAATGGCACTGGGCCTTACCGCATGCGGAGGCGGCAGTTCCTCTTCTGACAGCACCACAGCCGCAGCAGGCAGTGGAGAAAGCAAAACAGAAGCAGCTGCTGATTCCGGAAACAGCGGTGACGTAAAAGTCATCAAACTGTTCCATCGTTTCCCTGATGATCCATGCAACAGCTTCATTGAAAGCAAACTTGCTGAGTACGAATCCCTTCATCCAGATATCAAGTTTGAAGTGACCAGCGCACAGAACCAGCCATACAAAGAGAAGATCAAAGTCGTAGTTGGTTCCGATGAGTGCCCAGATATCTTCTTCAGCTTCTGCGGTGAGTTCTCTGAGAGATTTATCCGTGAAGGCCTGTTATTAGACTTAACTCCATATATGGAAGCAGATCCTGACTGGAAAGCTTCTCTGATGGAAACACAGATGAATGAATACACGACGGCAGATGGCATGGTTTATGGTATCCCATTCCGTCTGGATGCAAAAGAATTCTTCTACAACAAAGATATCTTCAACGAGTTAGGACTGGAAGTTCCTGAGACATGGGATCAGTTCATCGATGTTCTTGACAAGATCAAAGCATCCGGTATGGATCCTATCGCAGAGGGAAATCAGGACAAGTGGCCATCTGCTCACTACATCGGTGCATTAAATGAGCAGTTAGTAGATGATGAGACCAGAGCAAAGGATTACAATCCTAAGACCGGTGAATTTACCGATCCAGGATATGCAGAAGCTCTTGAAAAATACCAGCAGTTAGTATCCTACATGAACACAGGTGTAAATGGTATGACCCATGATATGGCCCGTTTAGGCTTTACTCAGGGACAGAACGCTATCCTCTTTGCAGAGTTAGTTGAGATCACCAATGTTAAGCAGGAAAACCCAGATCTGAACTGGGGAATGTTCAAGTTCCCAACCATTGAAGGTGCTAAGGGTAATCCAAATCTGGTATCCGGCGCTCCTGAAGGATTTGCGATCTCCTCTAAGACCAAGTACCCAGATGAGTGCGTAGAGTTCTTAAAATGGTTCCTTGGTGCTGAAGTTGGTGCACAGCAGGCTGAGCAGGTTGGCTGGTTCAACGCTTCCCTTGGTCTGGACAAGACTTTAACCGATGAGTCCTTAAAGAGTGCTTACGATGTAATCTCCAACGCTAAGAAGATGGACATCTGGTTTGATAACGCTCTGTACTCCACAGTTTGCGACGAGTATCTGACCCAGATCTCCGACATCACAAATGGTGACGTAACCCCAACTGACGCAATGGCTAAGATCCAGAAGGTAGCTGCTGAAGCCCAGAAACTGGTTGAATAGTTTTCGTTAAAGTTTTATAAGAAATCCACGATAGGGAGCAGCATCTGCTCCCTATCTTTAAAGAAAAGGAT
Organism: Lachnospiraceae bacterium; assembly: GCA_025758065.1. Taxonomy (NCBI): domain Bacteria; kingdom Bacillati; phylum Bacillota; class Clostridia; order Lachnospirales; family Lachnospiraceae; species Lachnospiraceae bacterium. The sequence goes on along the minus strand of CP107199.1, from coordinate 2,252,853 downwards.
GGTGTCAGGATGAAAAAGAAAACAAAACTCACACCGTATTTATATGTGATCCCCGGCCTTTTAATGGTCCTTGGCTTTGTTTATATCCCTATTATCGTTAACCTTGTATACAGCTTTTTCCGTCTTTCTTCCTACTCTTCTTCCATGAAGTTTGTAGGACTTGACAATTTCCGCAGATTATTTACAAATGATACATTCCCTATCATGATCCGGAACAATGTGTATTACTGCGTGATCTCCCTGATCGTGCAGGTTGGATTTGGAACATTCCTGGCTTTCCTGTTAGAGAGCAGACTTGCCAGTGACCGCTTTAAATCGATTTGCAGAAACATCTATTTCCTTCCGGCACTGGTTTCCCTGACTGCCGTTGGTATGATGTTTAACTTTATCTACAACCCGCAGCTTGGTCTTTTAAACACATTTTTAAAGCACATCGGACTTGCAAGCATGCAGCAGACCTGGTTAGGTGATAAAAACCTGGCTATCTTCTGTATCATCGCAATGAGCCAGTGGCAGTTCACCGGTTACATTACCCTGTTAATGGTAGTTGCTTTCCAGAACGTGTCCAGAGACTACATTGAAGCTGCTGTTATTGACGGCGCAGGTCCCATCCGCCGCGCAGTAAGCATTATCCTTCCCCTTGCAAAGGAACAGCTGATTGTCTGCTCCATTATCACTGTGATCGGTGCATTCAAGCTGTTTACCGAGGTTTACTCCACCACTGTCGGTGGTCCTGGAAATGCTTCCCAGGTACTTGGCTTATTCCTGTATCAGAACGCATTCTTACATGATGATATGGGTATGGCTGCTGCAACTGGTGTTCTTATTTTTGTCATTACCGTAACCGCCTCTATCTTCCAGCTGAAGGTGAGCCGTTCCGGAGAGATATAAGGAGGTTTTGGTATGAAAGACAAATATGTATTAAAAACCCGGATTTGTTCCGTACTGCTCCATGTATTTCTTCTGTTAATGGTAGCTATCATCCTGCTTCCTGTATGCTGGCTGGTGTTAAACTCCTTAAAGACAAACCAGGAAATGTTCTTAAACTCCCTGGCTCTTCCAAAAAAATGGATGTTTGTCAACTACGCAACTGCATGGGGCAAAGGACTTCTCTTCTACTTTAAGAACTCCATTATCGTCAGTGCTATTTCCATTCTGTGCATCCTGCTTTTAAGCTCTATGCTGGCATATGGACTGACCCGTTTTTCCCTTCCCGGAAGCGGTTTCGTATTCTTCCTTATTTTAGGCGGTATGGCCCTTTCCGAGCAGGTTGCTTTAGTACCTCTGTACAAGATCTTACAGGCATTAAAGCTTTACAATACCCGTGCAGCACTGATTCTTCCGTACATAGCATTCCGTATCCCATTTACCATGTTTTTAATGCGAGCTTACTTCATCTCCATTCCAAAGGAATTAGAAGAAGCAGCGATCGTAGACGGATGTAACAGCTTCCAGCGCTTTACACAGATCATCCTTCCTATCAGTAAGCCGGTTATGGCTTCCTGTGCCATTGTAAACTTAAACAATGTATGGAATGAATTCTTATTTGCAAACGTATTCCTTGAGAATAAAAAATTAATGACCATCCCGTTAGGTCTGATGACCTTCCAGGGTGACTTAAAATCCGACTACGTTGTAATGTTAGCCGGTATCCTGATCGCCTCTTTACCAATGGTACTCCTGTTCCTTTGCATGTCTAAACAGTTTGTACGCGGACTTACATCCGGAGCAGTAAAAGGCTGATTTCTTCAATTTTCATTATGATATCAAAAAGACTGCTTTTCCGGTCAGACTGTACCGAACCAAAAAAGCAGTCTTTTTAATATGTTAGATACCAAAGACAAAATACTTTTTGTCCCCAACATCATAACAACAGGAGGAATGATATATGCTTACCGCTGATTACCATATGCACAGTGTCTCACCTGACGCAAAAGTCCCCATGGAGAACATGTGTCAGGCAGCTATCGACAAAGGCCTTACAGAAATAGCTCTTACAGACCACTACGAATTCTATGCCCACGGCATCCACAGACAGTTTTTCCATGAAGAATACTTAAAGCTGTACTGGGACAACTTAGAACGCTGCATAAATCGCTTTGCAGGCCGCCTGACCATTAAAAGCGGTATGGAGTTCGGACAGCTCCATTTAGCCCGTGAAGAGGCTTTTAACATCATCAGGAACTATCCTTTCGATTATCTCATTGGCTCTGTCCATAAGATTGAAAATGTAGATGTCAGCAAAATGGACTACACAGACGTTACAGTTCCCCAGATCACAGAAAGCTACTACCGCCACCTTATTGAACTCTCCGCCTACGGCGAATATGACTGTCTGGGCCATATCGATCTGATCAAACGCCATCTGGTACGCTGCGGCTTCCCGGTAGAATATGAAAGATACGAAAGCTATATTGACCAGATCCTTAAAAATGTGATCTCCCGCGGAAAAGGCATCGAAGTCAATACATCCGGCATCCGCCAGGGCGCCGGTGAACCAATGCCGGGACTTCGTACATTAAAACGATATAAGGAGCTTGGAGGCGAGATCGTCACTGTAGGTTCTGACTCCCACAGGCCAGCCGATGTAGCTGCTGACTTTGAAGAAGCCGCAAAGCTTCTGATCCAGGCCGGATTCGACCATGTAACTGCCTACGAGCGCCGCAGACCGGTTTTAGGATGTGATCTGCTAAATGATCCTGTGTTTCCGTAAAATGTCTCCTAACGCATTAAATGCCCCGGAAGTGATACTTTCGGGGCATTTCTTATTTATCATATTCTTTGGAGAGTATACAGGAAATTAGTATTCCAGCTTCCACATATATCTTCTCATTGTCAGAGGATGATCACGCTTGATAGCCATTTCCTCACCTAACAGTCTGGTAACGCCACCGATCATCAGTGGGTTGAAGTATTCAACAACTGTGCTCTTGATATGGGAGCTTAAACCGAAGTCCTTAGCATCAACTACAGTGTACTTAGCGTTCATACGCTGTAAGAAGGTCAGTGCTCTTGCATCCAGATGACGGGTAGGACCATCGTTCATCATTAACAGGTAGTGAGCGTTCTCATCAGCCATCTCGAATGGACCATGGAAGAACTCGCCGGTATGGAAGGTGCTGGATGGCAGCCACTGCATTTCCATCATTAAGAACATGGAGAAGGAATAAGCGGTGTACTGAGTAGCGCCGGAACTCATTACATACAGGATTGGTGCATTGTAATGATCCTCAGCGAACTTCTTAGCAGTAGAACGGAACAGCTTGCAGGAATCATTGATCAGATCAAAGATCTTGCTTAAACCATCCTGCATATCATCATAATGCTCATAGCCTTCGTACTCATTTAAAATCTCGCAAGCCAGTTCCAGAACTCTTGCAGGCTTTTCCATCTTTGCACCATAGCTCTCATGGAAGCCATGGATGATCTGGTACTGACCATTCTGAGCCAGAGCTGAATCTGCCTTATGAGTTACAGCTACTACATGAGCACCTTTTTCAACAGCCAGCTTGGTAGCTGCTACAGTCTCAGGTGTATTTCCGCTTAAGGAGCAGGTGATAACGATAGCTGTATCATCTACACCAGCTGGAGTAGAGTAATTAAAGTTATTTGCAGTATAGATACTTGTACGAAGCTTCTTAGCGTTGTTCTCCAGGAAATATTTTGCAGGGAACAGATCAGACTGTGAAGCGCCGCAGCCTACAAAGTATACGGTCTTGATTTCTGGCTGTTTTGCCTTGATGGAAGCAACGATCTCTTTGATTGTCATAATTGGTATCCTCCTGAATTTTGTTCTTTTATAATATCTGAATACATTATATAACAACATATGACAATAGTCAATACATAATCGAAATTCTTTAAAATCTTAAGTTGCAGTTGAACTGTAACTATCTCTACCTTAACTCTTAAAAGGAACCATGGGCTGTACAAATATCAGAACCAATCCTGAAAATACAAAAACAGATACTGACCATCATCCGATCAGTACCTGTTTTCCCTGTTCTATTGCCCTCTTCACTTTTCACTTAATATCCTGAGCAATTCCTCATTTGTCTTCCCATTACCTGCCAGAACAGCCCCCGGCATTCCCACAGGCAGTTCCTTTCCTGCAAAATCCGTTACTTTTCCCCCGGCTTCCTCAATCAAAAGTTTCGCCGCCGCAAAATCCCAGGGCTGTAAGATTGCCTCAAAGAACGCATCCACTCTCCCACAGGCTACATATGCCATGTCAAGAGCTGCGGAGCCTAAATGGCGGATATCCTGACAAGATAAAAATACTTCTTTAAATACCTTAAAAATCCAGTCTGCCAGTTCATGATAATAAGGACTGGTTCCAATGGTGACCAGACTTTCTGACAGTGTTTTTGCTTCACTTACATGGATCGGTTTCCCATTTAAAAAGGCGCCTTTTCCTTTTACTGCCACAAACATTTCGTCTGTATAGGGCTGATATACGATTCCAAGTTCTACCGTTCCTGCCTCTGCATAAGCCAGTGACAATGTACTGTGACGGAAATCGTGGATCAGGTTGGTAGTGCCATCTACAGGATCCAGGATCCAGAAATCACCTTTCCGGTCAATGGCAGTATTGTCCTGCTCTTCCCCCATAAACTGTACCTGAGGATACATCTGATACAGCCCCTCTTTTATCAGCTTCTGTACCTGGATATCCACCTGTGTCACATAATCGCAGGCCCCTTTTGTCTTAATCTGAGAAGCCCGGCTGCTGTCTGTAAATAATGGTTTCATCGTCCTTACCAGCTGTTCTACCTTTTCCCTGTTAATCTTCATAATCTTTACCCCTTTTTATATTTTTCACATCACATCTTCTTAAAATCCGTGCAGGATTCTAAGCTCTATATTGTTTCTACCTTAACTCTCTTACCAGAAAAAGCAACTCCAAATTTTAGTATCTTCTGAATCCCGTATTCACGCATTTCTGCATCATATCTCATTTCATTAATCTGGTTCAATGCTGTCACGGCAAGACCTGCAAGTTCTTTTTCCGTTAAATTTTTCTTCCATTTCAGTTCCATAATAATTCCTGGATATCCTTTTTCTCTTGGAATCAAGCTAATATCATACCTACCATCCCCAGATTCCCTGTTAGACTTTATTCTGTATTGGGTGTCCAATAACGCAAGCAATCCAAGCATCAACCCATGATAGAAAATTTCTGTACCTGCGTCATAAAAACTGACAGAACTATCCATATACTCTGCAATGGCCTGCTGTAAATTACAGGAGTTATTCAAGTAAAGACTTTCTGCAATTTTATTTGCGGTTGCTCTTGTGATAGCTCCAATCTGCAATAAATGCGACAATACTTCATTTTTATAGACCGCCGCAATTTCTTTATTTGGAATGCAAACCTCGCACAGATATGATCCATCTGCCTGCAACCTTTTTTCCAGAACCTTTAAATAACCGGCAGCCAGTAACAAACTGTAAATATTGGCCGGTTCATCTATCAAGGAGTGATAGACAACATTCAGGTCAATTCTAGCCACATTTTTTTCACCCTGCAATAAAGAGTATAATTTCTCTATAATATCGTCCGTAGCAACCTTTAAAACATCCTCTAAAATCTCGTTCTTTCCAGTATTTACCCAATAAGCCTGGGGAGTACAGTTTTTTGCAATATAATTGATCACAGACCACGGATTATAAATCTCCTTATCTCCGAACAAATAACCGTCATACCAGTTTTTTAGTTCCTCTTTTTTTTCAGATACATGATAATAATCCAGCATTTGATAAACTTCCTGTTCCGTAAAACCAAAATACTGTCCGTATGCCTTATCCATTACAGAATTCACGGTCAGATTATTTAATCCACTGAAAATACTTTCCTGAGCAATCCGAAGAATCCCAGTAAGGAATCCATAGGAAAGATTTCGGTTATCCTTAAAAGCACCGGAAAAGAAATTTCTCATAAACCCGATGATCTCATCATAAAAATCTTTTGAATGTCCTTCCTGAATAGGAGTATCATATTCATCAATGATAATGATAGGAGCTGTCCCATAGTGAATTGCCAACATTTTGGACAGTTTTTCAAGAGAAGCCGTAAGTTCCACTTCATTTGCATCACCATCCAGGATTTTCTTATAAAATCCCTTTTCATACATTGACAATCTGTCACTGTTTAGCAGCTCCTGATGCCTTTCATATTCTTCCTGAACCAATGCATAGATTTTATTCCGTGTTGATCCCCAAGAATCAAATTTTACATCCTTGAAAGTAAGAAAAATCACCGGATACTTTCCCTGATGAGAACGATATTTTTCCCCACAATCCCAAATTGCTTTATCCTTAAAATAAATAGACGTATCTTTTGCTGAAATTTCAAAAAAAACACGGATCATATCCATATTTAAGGTTTTACCAAACCTTCTTGGTCTTGTGAATAATGATACCAACGGCTTCTGATCTAAAAAATCTTTAATCAACAACGTTTTATCTACATAATAATACTCTGACTGAGCACGTACATAATCAGAAATGCCTATTGGCAGCGGTTTCTGTTCCGCATATACGGACTTCTTAATATATTTCCCGGAGGAAATCCTTCCATCAACAGGCTTTTCTGCATCATCTGGTATTTTCCAGCTTTTTCCTTCCTTCACTGCCCCGGAAATCTTTCCTTTTCTGCACAAATCCGCAATCGTATGTTCTGCCACACCCCATTCTGAAGACAACTGTTTACATGTTTTCATGCTCATCAACTCCGCTACGTTATATTTATATACATTATACCGCATGTTATGTGAAATTATAAGCGATATATCAAATAAATTTGGGTTTTCGCTGTTCAATTGTCTAAATTATCCTTTACAAGCGCAGGCTTCCGCTTCATACTTACATACTAAAAAACAGGAAACACCCAGTTTATTATACTGAATGTTCCCTGTGTTCTATAGCTTAAACCTCATCAATAGCATGGCCAATATCATGTCTCATATATTTGTTCTCAAAATTAACCCACTCCGTTGCCTTATAAGCATTGGCTCTGGCTTCTTTCAGATCTTTTCCTGTAGCTGTCACTCCCAGGACACGGCCGCCATTTGTTACAATATTTCCATCTGCATCAAATTTACTGCCTGCATGGAACACATAGTAACCATCTTTATCCTTAAAGTTTTCCAGCCCTGTGATCTTCTTGCCCTTCTCGTAATGCACCGGATATCCATCAGAAGCAAGTACCACACAAACTGCTGCATTATCCTCAAACTGCAGGTCGATCTGGTCTAAAGTGCCGTCTACACATGCCTCAAATACATCTACAATGTCATTTTTCATTCTTGGAAGCACTACCTGTGTCTCCGGGTCGCCAAAGCGGGCATTGTATTCCAGCACCTTTGGTCCATCTGCAGTAAGCATTAAACCAAAGAAGATGATCCCCTTAAATTCACGGTCTTCTGACTTCATGGCATCTACTGTAGCCTGATAAATATATTTCCTGCAAAACTCATCTACTTCTTTTGTATAAAATGGGCTTGGTGAGAATGTTCCCATGCCTCCTGTATTTAAGCCCTGATCCCCGTCTTTTGCACGCTTGTGATCCTGGGCGGAGGTCATGATCTTAATCGTCTTTCCGTCTACAAATGAAAGTACAGAAACCTCACGGCCAGTCATAAACTGCTCTACCACAATACGGTCGCCAGCATGGCCAAACTGCTTATCCAGCATAAGGGTCTTAACGCCCTCTTTTGCTTCTTCTCTTGTATTGCAGATCAGAACGCCTTTTCCTAAAGCCAGGCCATCAGCCTTTAAAACAATAGGCACAGGTGCTGTCTCCAGATATTTAAGAGCAGCTTCCGGTGTATCAAAGGTTTCATAAGCAGCAGTTGGGATACCATATTTCTTCATCAGATCCTTGGAAAATGCCTTGGATCCCTCTAAGATCGCTGCATTTTTCCTTGGTCCAAACACACGCAGTCCCTTTTCTTCCAATACATCCACAATACCACCTGCCAGGGGATCATCCGGACCAACTACTACCAGGTCAAAAGCTTCTTTCTTTGCGAAATCAGCTATTTTTTCAAAATCCATCACACCGATATCCACACATTTTGCAACCTCTGCAATTCCTGCGTTTCCCGGTGCACAATATAACTCATCTACTTTCGGGCTTTTAGATAACTTCCAGCAGATCGCATGCTCTCTGCCGCCGCCGCCGATAACCAGTACCTTCATATATTTCCTCCTAAATCAAGCCATTGGCGATCCTGTTTACCGCCTCCGGAAGAATGACCCACTCAGCCTGCTCCATTACACGTCTTTGCAGTACCTGTGGTGTATCTCCAGGCTGTACTTCCACTGCCTTCTGAAGCAGGATAGGACCGGAATCCACCCCTTCATCTACATAGTGGACTGTAGCGCCTGTAACCTTTACTCCTCTTGCCAGAGCTGCCTCATGGACCTTCAGGCCATAATAACCAACGCCGCAGAAAGACGGGATCAGGGAAGGATGGATGTTGATGATCTTATTTCTGTATTTGCGAATCATCTCCTCCGGGATCGTTACCAGAAATCCCGCCAGAACGATGAGATCCAGGTTATATTCATCTGTTTTCTTTAAAAATGCCTCATTGAAGTCTGCTCTGCTTTCAAAGCTTTTCGGTGAAATGCACACAGCTTCGATACCATGATCTCTGGCACGTTCCAGAGCATAAGCTCCCGGATTATTGCTGATGACCACTTCCACCTTTGCATTTGTGATCTTTCCGCTGTCAATCGCATCTAAGATCGCCTGAAGATTGGTTCCGCCGCCGGATACCATTACGCCAACTCTTAACATAAAGTCACGCCTTTCTCTCCATTTTCAATGGTTCCTACTACATATGGCTGGTCGCCTGCTGCCTTAATAGCTGCCATGGTCTTATCTACATCTGCTTCATCTACAGCTACTACCATGCCAAGTCCCATGTTAAATGTATTATACATCATCGGCTCTTCGATCTGGCCTTTTTCAGCAAGAAGTTTGAAAATCGGAGGGACCGGATAGCTGTCTTTGCGGATCACTGCACGGACACCATCCTTTAACATACGTGGAACATTCTCATAGAAGCCGCCACCTGTAATATGGCTGCATGCTTTTACGGTCACACCTGACTTTTTAATATTCTTTAATGCCTTTACGTAAATTCTGGTTGGTGCAAGAAGTGCCTCGCCCAGAGTCTTTCCAAGGCTGTCATAATAGGTATCTAAACCTTCCCTGTTCATTTCCTTCTCAAATACCTTGCGTACCAGTGAAAATCCGTTGGAATGTACGCCAGTGGAAGCCATACCAATAAGCACATCTCCCGCTTCCAGGTTCTCACCTGTGATCATTTCTTTCTTGTCGCAGACACCTACTGCAAAACCAGCCAGGTCATAGTCCTCTTCCGGCATCAGTCCCGGATGCTCTGCTGTCTCACCGCCGATAAGAGCTGCCTCAGACTGTAAACAGCCTTCTGCCACACCTTTAACGATATCTGCGATCTTTTCCGGATAATTCTTTCCGCAGGCAATATAGTCCAGGAAGAATAATGGCTCACCGCCTGCACAGGCAATATCATTAACACACATAGCCACTGCGTCAATACCAATGGTATCATGCTTGTCCATAATGATCGCCAGTTTTACCTTAGTTCCGCAACCGTCTGTGCCGGATAATAATACCGGTTCTTCCATCTCTTTGATCTTTGCCAGTGAAAATGCACCGGAGAAACCTCCAAGTCCGCCTAATACCTCTGCACGCATGGTCTTTTTCACATGCTCTTTCATTAATTCAACTGATTTATAACCTGCCTCAATATCAACTCCGGCTTTCTTGTAATCCATCATCTTCTTATCCTCCGAATCTGTCCTCTATATACCTTCTGTAATGTTATTTCTGTGCCAGATACTCTTTGTATCCGATCTTTTCCAACTTCTCAGCCTTTTTCTCCACGTCCTCTTTTAAATCCTCAGAATACGCTTTTAACTTTCCTAACAGCTCCTCATCTGATGCTGCAAGGATCTTGGCTGCAAGGATACCTGCATTGGCACCGCCGTTAATAGCAACAGTAGCAACCGGGATACCACTTGGCATCTGTACAATAGAATACAGGGAATCTACACCGCCCAGATCAGAGGTCTTCATAGGGATACCGATCACCGGAAGCGGAAAGATAGCTGCGCACATTCCCGGAAGGTGAGCCGCTTTTCCGGCACCTGCAATGATCACTTTAAACCCTTTTTCCTCTGCAGCCTTTGCCCATTTAAAAAACAGATCCGGTTCTCTGTGGGCGGAAATGATCGTCATCTCATAATCGATTCCAAACTTGTCCAGGATCTCTGCCGCTTTCGCCATAACCGGCATATCTGAGTCGCTGCCCATTACAATTCCTACCTTAGCCATCTTTCATTCTCCTTTTGAATAATATATATTAGTTTTTCTAATATATATGTTTTATATATTTATCTTTTCTAATAATTATAATACTAAGAAATAAACCCGCAGTCAATAGTAAAAACGCAAAAAAGCAAACCAAAAAAAAGGCCGCACACTGCTTTCTTTTGCCAGTGTGCGGCTCTTATCAGTCACTTAAGACTTATTTTGTTGTCTGAAACTCTCATGATCCTTGTGACTTAGGATTCCTCTTCTTTATGCTTCTTGCTCATAGCTGCCAGTGCAAGAAAGATACCGGAGAACATAAGGGTCAGTGTAAGCTTCATAGTTGTCTGTCCGGTCTTTGGAAGAGCTGCTAACGGAATTTCACCGTCATCGATTTCTACCGGGGATGCAGACAGATCTGGAAGTCCTGCCAGCGGCACATCTCCTCCGTCAATGGTTACGGTCTGTTCACCAGGACCTCCGGAAGTAACTTTGATCGCACCGTGGCTGCCGGAGCTGCTTCCGCCACCTGAGCTGCTTCCTCCACCGGAACCACCGTTACCGCCGCCATTGTTGTTATTGTTGTTGTTTCCTCCATCATAGCTGAAGTGTGCAACAAAGGTCATATCTGACTTGAATCCATGGCCTGCGATCTCATTTGCATTTGCATAATTGGTATCGCTGTCGGACCAGTGGTTAAATGTGTAGTTGCCGATACCAGTAACTGTTACATTACCCAGTGGATAAACTTCTGCATCCATATCGTAGCTTCCGTCTGCCTTCTGAGGTCTTGTAACAACTTCCATTACGTAACCATCTACAACAGCTGCGCCATCAACTGTACCGTAACTTGGGTTCTCAGAAATGTATCTGAATACTACCTGGTACATATCCGGGATACCGTCTGGTGTTTTAGGCTTTTCTGTGTTTGTACCGATCTCGTCTAAGCCATAGTATACATCAACTACGTTCGGATTCTCGGCACCGTCAGCATAATACTCAACAGCTTTTCCAGCATTATCTACACGGACAAGTGCGTAGGTCTTGCCAGCATGATCTCTGCTTGCTGCATCACTGTAAGCAATTGCTTCACCAATGAATGCATTGTCCTTAATAACAGACTCTACATCAACTTCTTTGCCCTTAGCATCTAAGTAATGATAATTTACGATGTAGGAAAGGTCATTGCGGTTTGTAACCTCTAAGATTCCCTCTTCTAACTTAATATTGTAGTTACCAGTTACATCTTCAGCTGTGCTTCTTGAATTTGCTGCTTCAGCCTTCTTGGTGATCTTTACAGAACCTGCTCTAACTGCATTGGAACTGGTTCCGATCTCAATCTGACTGCCATCAATGGTAATTGCAGAAATCTCATCGCTATCTGCAAGGCCATTTTCACTTACAGTGTATCTGTTTGCTGTTAATGGTGTACCATCGTACTCCTTGCTGTCACTTGCTGCTGTGATCTTAATTGGACGGGCAGTTACAGTAAGCTTGCCAGGAATGCTTTCTGCGAAGGTATAGTTTCCTGTCACATCTTCATTAGCAGCATTTAATACCTTATAAGATTTAACTGTATTTGCAGATTCGCCTTTTCCTAACTGGGAACCTTCTACTGTAGTTTCCAGTCTGTCGCCCTCTGCAAGAATTCCCTGTGTATAAGTAGCACCATTCTTTACAAGAGCAATTCCATCATATACCTTGCTGTCGCTGTCTGCTGTGATCTGGATCTTGGCTGTTACAGGAGTGATCTCCAGCTTACCTTTAACCAGATTAATATCATAGTTATCAGCATTTACACCTTCAGGCAGTTGGTAGGTAAATGTGTTATCAACCTCACCTACATTCGTAATAGTACCAGTTACGTCATAACTTGTTGGTGCTTCACCTGTTACAAATCCTGTACCTGTTACAGTAATTTCAGAATTGGTCAGTGGCTGTCCGTTATATGCACGTTTTGAAGAGCCAGAAGTGATCGTTACATCTCTCTTGGTGATCTCCAATTTACCAGGAATACTTTCACCAAAAGTATAGTTCTTAGTTACATCTTTATCGCCACGCTTTACAACGTAACTCTTAACTTCATTTACAGTCTCGCCTACATTCGTGATCGTACCTTCTACTGTTGCAGTTAATACATCACCATCTGCAAGAATACCCGTTGTATAAGTGTATCCAGAATCTGTAAGAGGTGTTCCGTCATACATCTTAGAGTTATTATTTGCTACGATCACAATCTCGTTTGTATTCTTGGTAACAGTCAGCTTACCTTCCACTTTGGTAATAGCATAGTTAGCTAAATTAGTGCCCTTCATTGCCGTATAAGTAAAGGCATTGTCACTGCTTCCTTCATCTAACTGGCTGCCTGTTACATTATAAACAAGTCCTTCACCATCTGCAAATGGCGCATAAGTTACTTCTGCTGCAGTTGCTGTAACTGTTTGATCCGTTAATGGTTTTCCATCATAAGGTTTCTGCTTTGTAGCAGAAGTAAGTGTAATCTGTCTTGGCATTACTGTCAAAGTGCCATCATGAGTTTCAATTGTGTAATTAGCTGTAACATCTATGCTGCCACGCATTACTTTGCATGTATCAATTTTATTTGTAACAGTACCATTTGCAGCATCTGAAACATTGGTAATGCTGCCGCTAAGGTTTACAACCAGCCTATCACCAGTTACCAGATTTTCATCACCTGTAACTGTATAAGTTTCTCCTGTAAGAGGCGTTCCATCGTATACCTTATTTAATGAATCGGCAGTTACAACAATCGGTGTGGTGATCTTTGTAACAGTTAATGTACCATAAGTGATATTCTCTGGTTTAATATCATAGTTAGATAACTTTGTATTAGAAGCCGCACGGTACTTAAAGGTATTGGATGTGCTTCCAACGTCAGTCCGGCTTGCAAAACCATAACACTCAACACCTTCACCATCTGCAAATCCCGTGATAACCATTCCATCTGTCTTTGTAAGTGGTGTGCCGTCGTAAGTCTTAGTTGCGCTTGCAGACCTCATGGTTACAGTTGCTGGTGTTACTTCAAGCTCGCCATCCTGGAAAGGAGCAATCGCATACTGTGATGTAACATCTTCTTCTCCACGATACACAACTGCTTTTACAATACGGTTTACAATTTTACCAACATCTGTCTGGCTGCCACTATAAGTTACTTCAAGACGATCACCGGCTTTCAGCTGACCACCAATGATCTCATATCCTGCATCAGCGCCAGTCAATGCCGTTCCATCATATGTCTTTTGGTCATTTTTTGCCTTAAGTACAAGCTTACGCTGGAAATTAGCTACAAACGTGGTTGGTACAAATACATTTTCACCATTCTTTGCATGGGCTGCTACAACAGCAGGGGTTAATACCTGCTCATTGCTGACTTCTACTCCGTTTACAGTCCAGTTTACGAAGCTGTATCCGTCATTTGCATTGGCAGTAGAACCTGCCGGGGTTCCTGTTACAGGTTTTACATCTTCATAAGACCGAGTAACACTTCCCATGGTATTCTGACCATCTGCTACCTGATACTGGATCTTAACTAACTGATTTTCAGTGTAGTAGAATTTAATAACATTGTTTGTATAATTCAGTTTGTCAACTGTTTTTTCCTTTACAGCTGCTGTATATCCTGGAATATCAAGTGCGGTTTCAGTAATCTTAGAACCAAACTTCACATCTCGCTTTACAAGTTCATTATAAAGTACTTTGTTGGTTCCCTGTTCCAGATACTGTACAGTATAACTCATTGTATTTGCATTATAATAGAAAATAATTTCCTTATTATAAACATCTAATGTAACTGTCTGTTTATTATCCCCCACTAAAGTATATCCTGTGATATCTTTAGCATTTTCTTCTACTGTAGCATCAAATGTCTGGTTATTTACAATCTTGTCATCTGCAACTTTGTTAGTTGTTCCCTCTTCATAGTAATGAACAGTATAGGAAACATCCTGTTTAGCTGTAAATTTCGCATAGTAAGTTGCTCCAGTCTTATCAGTTGGTACATATTTAGCATTGTTTCCAACCTTGGTTGTGCATCCAGGATCGCTATACCATCCTTCAAATCCATATCCTGCTGCAGGAGTTGCAGTAGAACCTTGAGCAGTTCCCACTTTCGGATTTACTTTTTCAGATGCAGGGCTGACATCTCCCTTTCCAGATGCAACACGGTAATTAATGGTTACATATGCGTGGAAAGTCCAGTCTACAATAAAGTGAAGACCGCCTTCTGGCAATGTTATTCTTTCACCTGGTTCAACAGTCTTGCTATCGCCATATCTCCAGGTATTTGTTCTTGTCCAATAACCTGCATTAACTGCGTCTTCTACATAGTCTCTGCCTGGAAGAGCTTTAACAGCAACAGGTCTGCCCTGATAATAAGTATTATCATCTGATACCGCTGTAGTTATTGCAGCCGGATATTTGCTTGGATCAATTCCTTCTGCACCAATATAATTTGCAGAATATGTAACAACACCTGTTGGAGCGATATTACATCTTGCATCTCCATTGGCAGTAATCGTGGTCTTTGTTACTACATCACTTCTATTACCTACAATATCGGAAAGACTTAAAAGATATTCGTAATCCGTTTCTGCAGTAACTGATAAATTTACATAACCACCTTCACAGTCCTTTTCAGTAACTGTATACAAAACAGTGGTGGTATAGGTTCCATCTTGCTGTAATGTCAAATTACCACTTGGAATGTCCTTTCCTTCTATAGTTACTCTTTTAAGCCTGATATCAGTAATATCAATCTGTTTGCCATTTACCCAGGATACAGGATTTACAGTAATCGTAAATGTTAATGTCTCACCCGGTGCAACATCTGTAACTTTGTTGCTTACTGCCTTTACAGACAGAGTTGGTTTTACCGCTTTTACAACAAACTTTGCATTACTAATACCTTCTGATTTCTTTGCTCTGGTATATCCAAAGCATGCCAGATATCCAGCTTCTTTAGCTCTTGCTGCTAATTTTTTAAGTCCCGGATATCCATTGATATTACCAAAGTTTGTTCTTGTAAGGGCATATAAATCGCCATTACCGGCAGCCCCCAGACCAGTAAGTAAATAATCCTCATCTGGTTTTACAAAAAATACTACATATCCATCTTTCTTTGAACTGACATACTGATCGATCTGAATCCTTGTTGTACCGGACTCAACTGGTATGATATCTGCGCTACCACTGGTATCTCCTCCATAAAAATATGAATATGCAACCTGCGCATTTTCAATTGTTGGTATAAAGCTTGCAGATTTCCATGTTTCAGGCTGTCCCCACCCCCAACTGTAGGCTGCATAAGCTGTAAAATGCTCTGCCTCAAAAGATACACTGTCTTTAGCAGTATCAGCTACAGCCTCAGTAGAAATATGTTCCACACTTAAGTTCTCAGCAACCGGATTCTCCAGTGAAGCATCATCCAGCGCACAGATTTCGATGCTGTCTGCCTCGGTACTCATCTCTTCGATTTTACTTCCGCTGAATGTAACTTCAACAGAACCGTTCTGAGCCCAGGTATTATCCAGCTTATGACCATTAAGCATCAGATTGATGTCATAAACAACAACAGTCTTAACTGCACCGCCTTCTGCATTTTCAGCTTCAACCTTTTCCTTTAAAGCATCTGCCAGATCATCCTTAACAGTCGCCTCAGCTGTAACCCCAGCCGGAAGGACACCTTCTGCTGCATGGAGAGTGATGATCGTTCCATCTTCCATGGTCAGCTCTGCGTTAAATTCCGGATGCTCGTCAGTCTCAGTCATGTATACTTCGATTTCCTGCTCTTCGGTTACTTCCGGTACTGTATACCATGCAGTTACAGAACCATCTTCATTATCAGAAGTGCTGTCTGTTTCCAGAAGTTCTCCGTTTGCAGTTACAGATTCGATGGCATAACCGATCTGGTTCTTTACTCCGAATACAAGTGCATCCCCTTCTTCAACGCCTCTAGGACCATCTACGATCCTTGCGCTGTATTCCGGGTTGATCGCATATGTAACTTTCAGTCCCTGGATATCATCCAGTGCTTTTAATGCTTTTACAGTAGTTGTATAAGCTTTTGCTGTGCTGCAGTATCCGATTCCAACCAGATCACTGTCAGTTGCTGCTTCTGCTTTCTTATTCTCTTGTTCCTTTGCTTCTGCTGTAGTTTCAGCTGCCTTGGAAGTTTCTGTCACAGTTTCTTTGGCTGCTTCTGTTTCTTCGTTTTCTTTGGATCCAGCTGCAGTTTCTTCTTTAGAAGCGTCTTCTGCTGTTTCCTCTGTTTCAGAAGTTTCAGCTGCTGCTTCTGTTTCAGTTTCTGTCACTTCTGCATCCTTAGTCTCAGCTTCTGTGGTTTCTTTTTCTGTTTCAACTGCATCTGCAGTTTCTTTTTCTACTGCTTCGGTAGTTTCTTTCTCAGTTTCAACTACTTCTTTCTCTATCTCTGCTGCTTCTGCTGTTTCTTTTTCAGGCTCTGCTTGTGCATCTTCCTTCATAGCAACAACCGGTGCATAGTGACGGGAAAGGGATGCTGTTACTTCACCTTCTGCATCAGCCTTTTCCTCAGCTGTCTCTTTTTCAGTTTCTTCTGCTGTTTCCTTTTCAGCTTCGGTAGCTTCTTCTGTTTCTGCTTCTTTATTTTCTTCAGCAGCCTCAGTTGTCTCTTCCTCAGTTGCTTCAGCTGTTTCGTCTGTGATCTCAGTTTCTTTCTCTTCTGCTGTTGTGGTTTCTTCGGAAGCTGTATCATTAGCTGTATCATTTACAGCTTCCTGAGATTTTTTCTCAGCAGATGTTGTTTCCTCTGCAGTCTCATCTTTCTTGGATACGATATCAACTTCTTCATCACCAAACTTATCTTCGTAGCTCTTTACGTTGATACGTTTAGTTGTCTTGACTTTCTTCTTCCCCATCAACGGAGCGGATGATCCTGGTTGCACAGCTGATCGTTTCATCTCCATTATTTACATACAGGAAGATTACTTCTTCATCACCTGTAACCATGTACATATCATCGGCATCTTCTGGCAGACGGACAAATACTCTAAGTTCCGCATCCATATCACCGCCGTCGATCTGAGGATAAACCTCATAAATCTTTCCTTCACCATAGAAAAGTGTTTCGAACTTATCTATAGCTCCGTTTGTAAATTCAAGGCTGTCTGGCTTGACTACATTGTCACTTTCTACAGCCTCATTGATCGCATTTACCAGATCAGACCCATATATCTCAAAGTCTACTTTATTTCCCTGTGCTGCATAACTTACATTCAGATCTGTGCCAACGCTGGTAAAGATCATAGCTAATGTAAGAACAAATGCCAGGAAACGCTTCTGAGCATTATAGGCTGCTGCAAATGCTTTAGGCTTTCTCCATCCTTTCATACCAATTCTCCTCTCTTTTTCTGAGTCATCACAGATATTTATCCATGTTTATGCCTAGTATAGCACGGAGAAGTTACAATTCAGTTACAAATTAAGCTTTTCTTAATTTCCCGTCTTTAGGATTTAGCACTATTACTTTTGGGAGTAATAAAATCCCCCTTTTATTATAAACCGACATATTTGCTGGTTTTTTTGTTGCTAAAAATATTTGACAAAGTTTGTTTTTACCCTTTGCATATATAGTGCTATAGTGTTATAATGGAGAAGGGTGATTTATATGTCTTATTTCTTAAAGAAAACAAACAATAAAAAGGGTACTTATTTACAGATCTACGAAAGTTATTATGATCCTACTCGAAAATGCGGTGCTCATCGTTCTTACAAACCTCTGGGGTATGTACACGAACTTCAGGCTACCGGCATTGAGGATCCGATTGCTGTTTTTACCAAAGAGGTCCAGAAACTTAATCAGAAATGCAAACAGAAAAAACAGGCAGAAAAAGAACAACATATCTCCGATGTGTCTCCCGAAAAACATCTGGGGTATTTTCCTTTAAAAAATATCAATGACTCTCTCGGCTGTAAGCGGTTTATTGATCTCATGCAGACGGCAACTAATTTCAGATTTAACATTTTTGATATGATGTCTGCTTTAATTTATGCAAGAACAGTCCATCCCTGTTCGAAATCAAAAACTTATGATGAGGTTATCCCAAATCTCTTTGAAAACCACGATTTTTCACTGGACCAGCTGTATTCCGGTCTGGAGTACATTGGCTCCGAATACGAAAAGGTGATCGAGATCTATAACCACCAGATCAATCAGACATATCCGCTTGATACGGTCCACACATACTTTGATTGTACAAACTTTTACTTTGAGATTGATAAAGAAGATGATTTCCGACTGAAAGGCCCCTCAAAAGAAAACCGCAGGGAACCGATCGTCGGTATGGGCCTGCTCCTGGATGCCAACCAGATCCCTATCGGTATGAAAATGTATCCTGGGAATGAAAGTGAAAAACCCGTTATACGCAACATCATTGATGATCTTAAAAAACGCAGTCACATATCCGGCAGAACGATCCAGATCGCGGATAAGGGACTTAACTGCTTTAATAACATCGCACACGCATTGAAAGCTGGCGATGGATACATCTTCTCCAAATCTGTAAAAACTCTTCCTGAGACGGAAAAAACATGGGTCCTGCTTGAAAATGACTATGCAGACGTTAAGAACAAAAGAGGAGAGATACTGTACCGTATCAAGGAATGCGTAGATGATTTTTCTTATTCCTACACAGATACCGCTGGACATAAAAAAACAGTAAAACTTACAGAAAAACGGATCGTAACATTCAATCCAAAACTTGCCGCAAAACAGAAATATGAAATAAACCGGCAGGTCGAGAAAGCAAAGAAGCTCAAAGCCAGTCAGGCAAAAAGATCCGAATATGGCGATAGTTCTAAATATGTTTCTTTTATTCCCACTAATAAAAAGGGAGAAGAAACAGAGGGTGCTGTAAAAGTTGAAATAAACGAAAAATCCATTGAGAATGCCCGCAAATTTGCAGGTTATAACATGATCGTTACTTCAGAGATCCACATGGCTGCGTCCAAGGTGTATGCTGCCTACCATAATCTCTGGCGCATTGAAGAATCTTTCCGTGTCATGAAATCCCAGCTTGATGCAAGACCTGTATATTTACAAAAACAGGAAACGATCACCGGACATTTCCTCATTTGTTACCTTGCGGTACTGCTGACCAGGATCTTACAGATACACATCTTAAAAAACCAGTATGGTACCGAAGAGATATTTGATTTCATACGTGACTTCAGAGTTGCAAAAATATCTGACCGAAAATATATAAACTTATCACGGAATTCTTCTTTTATAAAGTTTTTTTCCGATCATACCGGACTTCCATTAACCTCTTATTTTATGGGTAATACCGATATTAAAAAAGTGCTGAGCCATAGATTTTAGTCCATGGCTTAGCACTATTTCTTCAGTTCAACTCCGAAAGACAGGTAGTATAGCACGGAGAAGTTACAATTCAGTTACAAATTAAGCTTTTCTTAATTTTATTTCAAATTTTTTCATAAAATACCGCAGATACCTCTTTCTGGGATATCTGCGGTATGATTTACATATATGTTTTTCAATAGATTGTTTCTCAAAGATTCTTGTTTTAATCCAGTAATTCCCGTATTTGTTCTATTGATACTCCAAGACTTCTGGCAATTTCTTCATAGCTTCCTCCAGCTTTGTAAAGCTTAAAAATAGTATTGGCTAATGCAACTGTTTGCTTCTTTCCCAACTCTATTCCCTGAGCTTTTCCAATTCCAATACCTCGCTCAATTCCTTCTTCTAACAGCGTCTTCTTATACATTTTCTCATCGTATTCCGTTAAGATCATCGACATTACCTCCCCTCGGTTCTTTAATAAATATGTTTTCAGGCAATCATTTTCAATGCAGTACTTCATCGCTTCATTTACAGCCTCTTCTATGGTTTTCCCTGCTTTTTGCCGTTCCCTAATCTGGGTTATAAATTCGGTATAATCATTTAAGACTTTACACCTTTTCATCAACTGCGGATTATTCCCTGAATTGATATTGACCATATAAGCAGTCCATTCATAGCCCGGTGACGGATGTTCAAAGGCATCTGTCAAACGGTATTCTTCCCGCTCCGGCATCTGTTCTTCTCCATTATACAGAACATAGAATTTCGGTGCCGGGATCTTTACCAGTTTTTCTCCATATATATACTTCTGGTTTGCTGACAGCCATCCTTCATATTCCTTCGAAAAATACATCAGGCCGCGAAGAGGCATATTGGGATTTACACTGCTCTGCTGCTCCCATAAATTAATACTGTCGCATAAGCATACCGCCACATCATTTTTCATTGTCAAGTAAATGGCATCTTCTAAGGTTACGATCTTTAATCCATCTTCCATTCCATAATTGGTTCCATTTAACGCATTATATAGGGAAAGTGCATTTTCTTTCTCTGAAAACAGTCTGTGAAAAAGACGGTCTTTATGCGTTCTCCAGATTTTTCTTCTTTTGTTCATAGGCATTTGTCCTTCCTTCGCGTAATGTCGCAGGAAGATACTGCTTATGATCCGCTCTCCCTGCTTAAATTAATTTGGGTTTAAGCAAAGAGTCTTTCAGATACTGGTGAAACCAGCTTAGATTTGAATCATTTATTAATAGAAGTGTTTTAGAAACCTTGCTTATATCATTTTTATATTGCTTTTTATTAAAACTTATTTTAATCCAGTAATTCCCGTATTTGTTCTATTGATACTCCCAGACTTCTGGCAATTTCTTCATAGCTTCTTCCAGTTCTGTAAAGCTTAAAAATAGTATTGGCTAATGCAACTGTTCGTTTCGTTCCAATCTCGATTCCTTCTTCTCTACCCTCTTCCTTCAACGTCTTACTATGCAGTTTCTCATCAAATTCCGTCAAGATCATCGACATTACCTCCCCTCGGTTCTTTAATAAATATGTTTTCAGGCAATCATTTTCAATGCAGTATATCATCGCTTCATTTACAGCCTCTTCTATGGTTTTCCCTGCTTTTTGCCGTTCTCTGATCTGGGTTATAAATTCGGTATAATCATTTAAGACTTTACAGCTTTTCATCAACTGCGGATTTTCCCTGAATTGATATTGACCATATAAGCAGTCCATTCATAGCCCGGTGACGGATGTTCAAAGGCATCTGTCAAACGGTATTCTTCCCGCTCCGGCATCTGTTCTTCTCCATTATACAGAACATAGAATTTCGGTGCCGGGATCTTTACCAGTTTTTCTCCATATATATACTTCTGGTTTGCTGACAACCAGCCTTCATATTCCTTCGAAAAATACATCAGGCCGCGAAGAGGCATATTGGGATTCACGCTGCTCTGCTGCTCCCATAAATTAATACTTTCGCATAAGCATACTGCCACATCATTTTTCATTGTCAGGTAAATGGCATCTTCTAAGGTTACGATCTTTAATCCATCTTCCATTCCATAATTGGTTCCATTTAACGCATTATACAGGGAAAGAGCATTTTCTTTCTCTGAAAACAGTCTGTGAAAAAGACGGTCTTTATGCGTTCTCCAGATTTTTCTTCTTTTCTTCATAAGCATTTGTCCTTCCTTCGTGTAATGTCGCAGGAAGATACTGCTTATGATCCGATCTCCCTGCTTAAATTGATTTGGGTTTAAGCAAAGAGTCTTTCAGATACTGGTGAAACCAGCTTAGATTTGAATTAATAATATTTTAGAATTATTCCAGATACCTTGCTCATGTTCATTTTAGCACATGGCACAGTGGATTGCAATACATTTATGCCCCTCCCATTTTATCCTCCAGGCCTATTTCCCTTTGTGTTTCCGCTTTTTCTTAGTATGTTATGTATGCGAAAAGCCCCGGCCGTTTCCGACCGGAGCTTTCCGCTAACAGGGTATGTTTATGAGTTTGGGAATATTTTCTTTATTTCAGATATTCTTTCTATACATCCTGTTCTTTCTTTTTCCTTCCGATTGCAGTTAATGCAAGGAAGATTCCTGAGAACATCATGGTCAGTGCTGCTTTTACAGTGGTCTGGCCAGTCTTTGGAAGTGCTGCCATTGGGATCTCACCATCATCAATGACGATTGGTGCCGGTGACTCTGGTAATTCTGCCATTGGTACGTCTCCCGGGGTGATCGTTGTAGTAACACCAGGACCTCCGCTTGTATTGGAGATAGTTGATCTATGGCTTCCGCCACCGCCTCCACCTGATGAACCGCCGCCACTATTTCCGCCACTGTAGCTGAAATATGCGGTAAATGTGGTATCTGCGATAAATCCGGCTTTTGCGATCTCACTTGCTGCGCTATAGTTCGTATTTCCATCAGACCAGCGATTAAACTTATAATTTCCGATTCCTGCAACTGTTACTTCTGCCTTTGGATGAACCGGTGCAGTCATGTTGTAGGTACCATCTGCATTCTTAGGTCTGGTAACAACTTCTTTTACCTTACCGCTCACTGTTCCATAAGATGGATTTTCAGAAATATACTGGAAAGTAACCTGATACTTATCTGGAATGTTATCTGGCTCATCCGGATCAATTTCTCCGATCTCGTCCATACTGTAATATACATTTACCATATTTTCTTTAGGATCAAGACCGATCTGCTTATCTGCTCCTTCAATGCGTTCCAGAACGTAATTCTTTCCGTTAAATCCAGATTCCTTTGGCACTGTAGTCGTAAGGATCTTTTCTCCAAATACACCGCTTTCACTTACAATCGCTGCTGCTGTATCTTCTGTTACAACGCCATTGGCATCTTCATAGAAGTAATGGATCTCATAATGAAGATCTCTTCTTACAGTAAAGTGTGCAATGAATGTTTGATCTTCCAGGTATTCAGAATTTCTCAGCTCATCATCACTATTGAAGAATGTCAGATCATCCTGCTGCCATTTTTCAAATCTGTAACCATCTTTTGGTGTTACAGTGGATGGCTGGGTTGGATGCTGTGCTGTTGGGCCTTTTCCTACTATGATCTCATCAGTCACGCTATCTCTGGTGATTTCATAAGTAGTAACCACTTCTTTGGTTATTCCTGTCACAGTTCCCTTATTATCATCTGCTGACTCATAAGTGAATGTGATCTGATACTTATCCGGGATATTATCCTTATTATCATCTTTGCTGTAATATACCTTTACAATGTTCTTCTCATTGTCTGTTCCTACTTTAAGGTCTTCAGCTTTTACAAAGGTATATCCACTGATATCAATTTTCTCTGTATAACCTTTGATCTCATCGCCAAAGTGTGCATTCTTTGGATCTGACATATCATGGATTTCAACATTTTTATCTTCATCCAGATATTTCACCTTATAAGTCTGCTCTGTTGCTGTAAAGTGTGCTGTGAACGTCTGATCTTCAAGGTAAGACTCTGCTTCCAGTGCTGTATCATCATTGAATGATTTCCCTGCATTATCTGTCCACTTGTCAAACTTGTAACCAGCTTCTGCTTTTACTGTGGATGGCTGTGTCGGATGCTGTGGTGTCTTTTCACTAACTGCTGTGATCACACCTGTCACCTCATCACGCTGAATAGTCTGTACAGTAACAATCTCACTGGTTGTTCCTGTCACAGTTCCCTTATTATCATCTGCTGACTCATAAGTGAATGTGATCTGATACTTATCCGGTATATTATCCTTATTATCATCTTTGCTGTAATATACCTTTACAATGTTCTTCTCATTGTCTGTTCCTACTTTAAGGTCTTCAGCTTTTACAAAAGTATATCCACTGATATCAATTTTCTCTGTATAACCTTTGATCTCATCGCCAAAGTGTGCATTCTTTGGATCTGACATATCATGGATTTCAACATTTTTATCTTCATCCAGATATTTCACCTTATAAGTCTGCTCTGTTGCTGTAAAGTATGCTGTGAAAGTCTGATTTTCAAGGTAAGACTCTGCTTCCAGTGCTGTATCATCATTGAATGATTTCCCTGCATTATCTGTCCACTTGTCAAACTTGTAACCAGTTTCTGCTTTTACTGTGGATGGCTGTGTCGGATGCTGTGGTGTCTTTTCACTAACTGCTGTGATCACACCTGTCACCTCATCACGCTGAATAGTCTGTACAGTAACAATCTCACTGGTTGTTCCTGTTACAGTTCCTTTATTCGGATCTGCTGACTTATAAGTGAATGTGATCTGATACTTATCCGGTATATTATCTTTGTTAGCATCTTTACTATAGTATACAATTACAATGTTATTATCATTGACTATTCCTACTGTAATATCAGTTGCTCTTACAAAGGTATATCCATTAATATCTACTTTTTCTTTGTAACCATAGATCACATCATTAAAATGCGCTGCCTTTGGAGCAGACATTGGAAGAATATCTGTCTTTGTATCCTCGTCTACATATCTTACCTGATAAGTCTGTTCCGCAACTTCAAATGAACCTGTTAATACAACATCTTCATCTGGCATGACAAATTTGCCATTTTTAATTGTCAGTTTTCCATTGCCCGGTTCTTTGATCTTCCAACCACTGAAGACATAACCAGGTACTGGTGATGGCTGCGGTTCTACAGTAACATTTTCCTGATACTTATGGTCAGATCCTGCAGGAGCTGCCTGTGCGCCTGCTGGCACTGTACCTTCGTATACATAAGATACATTGTGGACATTTCTGGTGTAATACAGTTTCAGTGATAATACATTTTGGATGTTTGTAGTACCTCCTGCTACAGTTTCAGGAATACTGGTATCCAGCGTAAACCCATCAACCAGTCGTTCTTTTCCTTCTGTTGTAACTAACTGACCTGATGCAGTATTGAATGTATCAATACAACGAAGACCAAATTCGCCATTCAGTCTTTCATACCAGTGCTGTACATGATAGATTGCAGTCTTAGGTACATAGTAGAAAATAACTTCTGGCTCATCCTGGGTTGCTTTCTGCACTGGATCAGATGTTAATGTATACCCTTCAAATGACTTAAAGGTTATCATTATATTCTGGTCACTGGTAGAACCTGTTTCATCTGTACTTCCAGGAACCTGCGTATTTGTATCTTTAATACGATATTTTACTGTGTATTCCCAGCTTTGAACTGCCTTATACCTGAATATGATCTCCTGCCCATTCTGTGTGATCTTCGCACCCAGAGATAATGTTTCAGGATAATATCCGTCTATTGTGAGCGCATCTTCACTGATCTGGGAATCTCTTGGCACTGTTACCTGTTTTGGTTTAGCAATTTCTGTTTCACCATACATATAACGTACTGTATAGGTTACTGTGTCAGAGTTTTTCCATCTTGCATATAAGGTTGTATCTTTTACGATCTTGGACTCAGGAACAAATTTCTTTGTAAGTGCTTCGTCTGTGTACCAGCCAAGGAATTCATCATTTTCTTTTTTTGGTGCTGCCAGATCTGTTTCTGATAAAATAAAGCCTTTTTCTCTGGTGATACTTTCTTTTTCTGCTGCTCCATTGGTTTCAAAAGTAACTGTGTATTCTGGTTTCGCCCATTTTGCGTAAACAGTAAGTCCAGCATCTGTCATGGTCTGATCCCAGACTACAGGTTCTTTGAATCCTGGATCCAGATACCAACCTTCAAAGGTATAATCATCTTCTACATTTGCAGGTCTTCCAGGTTCTCCTGAAGGTCTGCCTGTGGACAGCTTTGCTTCAAATTTGATATATACAGGATCTATTGGCTGGCAGTTTTCAAAGAAAAGTGGATAAGACTTTCTGGTGTAATAAAGCCAGAGATTACCGCTATTCCACGGATTCCTCTTGCTTCCCTGATACCAATTCTTAAACTCAAAACCATTAATTGGCATCTTATCTTCGTCTGTCAACCATACTCCACTGTCAGCTTCAAACCTTCTATATTCTTTTCTTTCACCATCCAGGCCTTCTACATAGTAAATAATATATTTTCCTTTTCCGGATTGTCTTTGATACATATCCAGGTTTTTTGCAGGCATATTAGCTAATAAAGTGTACTGTATACTCAATGTCATTAACTTAAAAGCAGAAGATATTTATTCCGAAATGGATTAGATATCTTCTGCTTTTTTTGATATGCTTATATTGTAAAAAGAAGCCATGAACCTGCTCAAAAAAGGATGTGATTATGCATGAAGCATTCTCAGAAACGTATATTCATGGATATAGAAAAAATGACTTCTGATGAATTTAAGGCATTTTGCCGATCAGGTAATAAAAATTATTTTACCAGAATTCGAAAAATGCCTCTTCAGGATCTTCTTTTCACGATGATAAACAGAAAGGGGCTGACGTTGGCATTGGAACTGAGAAATTATATGAAACTTGCTCATCCTGGTGTGTCTATTTCAAAACCAGGATATCTGAAACAGCGTATGAAACTTAATCCAGATGCTTTTTTAGAATTATATAAATATCATAACCGTAACTTTTATGCAGATTCCACCTTTTCAACTTATAAAGATCATTTAATATTAGCCGCTGACGGCTCAGATATTAATATTCCTACCACTGCTGAAACACTGAAACTATATGGTTCTGCAAGCCGGAAAAACGCAAAGCCCCAAGCTCAAATAGGATTAGGCTGTATTTATGATGTAATGAATCGTATGATACTGGAAAGTGACTGTAATAAGGTGAAATTTAATGAAATGCGCCTGGCCGAAAAACAGATGGAGCGAATACCGGAAACAATAGGCAGCATTCCCTACATTATTATCATGGACAGAGGATATCCTTCTACGCCAGCGTTTATACATATGATGGATAAGGATATTAAATTTATCGTACGTTTAAAAAGCAGTGATTACAAAAAAGAGCAAAACAGTTTAACAGAAAAGGATCAGCTAGTTAAAATAAAACTTGATAAGTCAAGGATCAGACATTACGAGGGAACGCCAGATGGAGAACGTATGAAAGAATTAGGTGAAATTTCATTGCGTATGGTAAAAATCCTATTAGAAAACGGAAGTTTAGAAGTTTTGGCTACAAATCTTCCACAAACTGAATTTCATACAGAAGAAATAAAAGAATTATATCATATGAGGTGGGGGATAGAGACTGCGTATGAAACGCTAAAGAGTCGGTTGCAGTTAGAGAATTTTACAGGAACAAAACCTATTCTGTTATTACAAGATATATACAGCACTATATATCTGAGCAATTTAGTTGAAGATATCATATTAGATGCAGAGCGTGAACTGGATCAGAAAGAAGCGAACAGAAAACATAAAATGATGATCAATCAGACTGTTAGTATTGGAATCTTAAAAAATGATCTGATTTATATACTTCTTGAAACGGATGGTCAAAAGAAAAATATGTTATTTCAGCAAATATATGAAGATATCAGTAAAAATCTTGTTCCCATTCGTCCTGATCGGCATTATACCAGAACGAAAGGGCAATTAGCAGGAAAATATTCGAATACCCATAAAAGAGCGTACTGAGCTAAAAAATACGAATACAAAGAGAAGGGGATAAGTATGCCCATATACAAACAAAAAGCAGGAATCATAGTTTTATAAATGCTTACGATTTCTGCTCTTTGCTAAAGTTAATGACATTGACTGTATACTATCATCCTCATATGGTCCCCAGCCAGTCTGGTTTTTGCAGGCTTTTTCCCACTGAGCGGATACATCTACGCCATAGCGGGCTGTAATCCTTAACTTTGTATCTTCTACCCAATCTTTCTTTTCCCAGAACCATCCTGATTCTACTACTTCCCAACGCCAGAATTTAATGGTATAAGTAGCTCTCTTATAATAAACATTCTTAACAGCCATTCCATCAGCTGTTATCTTTACATCCTTATCCGTTTTATCAGCTACCGGCGTTGTTTCATATCCTTCTGGTACTGTGTATTTGCCATCAGGAATAGATTTTCCAACTGTATCATTTCCGTTCACTACCTTATTTACAGTATAAAAACCTTCTGTTACAGTTTCAGTCCAGTAAACAATCTTATAAGCAGCTCTCTTTGCAGCTTCCCACTTTGCAGTAACAACAAGATTTTTTGCAGGCATGGTAGTCTGATCCTGAAGGCCTTCCCAGCCTTTAAAATCATATCCAACTCTGGTGGGATCATTTGCAGGTGCTGTTATCGCTGCTCCGTACCGCAACTGCTCCGATGCGATATAAGAAGCATTATCTCCTGTATCCCAGGTTAATGTGTAGTAATTTCTTTCATAAAGGATCTCTACTACAGTGTTTCCATCTGCATTGATCTTTGCCTGACTGAATGTTAAAGGCGTAAATCCTTCATATTCTCTTGCAACTGCCTGAGTGGTAAGTCCAGTTTCTCCAGGCAATGTTTCTGTCCATGCAGGATCTGCAGGCTTTGTATCATCTACATTTAACAGATAATGCTTTACTGTATAACTTACTTCTGCACCTGTATAAGTAACAGTAACTGTCTGATCTTCTGTATATGCCTGATCAAAAGATACTTTTTCCTGATCCGGCTCAAATCCTGCAATCTCTGGAGATACAGCTGTAAGATCACATGCAACACCAGATTTTACATGAGATACCCATGGCTGTGCTGCCATTGTACCGTCTGAATATACATAATTTACAGTAAGACGCACCTGTCCAGCTATAGCCACATACTGTGCGTATACATCCAAATTATCTGTTACTTCACTGAAAGTTGCCGGATTCCAACCAGTAAACTCGTATCCTTCACGGTCAGGTGCTGCCGGTGCCTGCGCTGCTTTTCCCTCTTCCACATACTGTGGGCCAGAAATAAGCACAACATTTCCTGCTGCATCTTTATAATAGAAGTTTACTTCATAGCAGGTAATTTCTTCTGTATCAACTGCTGCATACAGTGAAAAATGATCTGTCATAAAAGCAGTTGCATCATCACCTGTTGTTACCGCTTTTATCATCTGAGCATCGAAACTTTCGGTATCGGAATCACTTTCACCCATATAAAGGACTCTGGTTCCAGAATTTCCAATACCAGTTCCGTCAAAGGTAACTTTTACGCTTCCGTCCGGCTGAACTGCTTCACCATCTTCATTGTAAAGAATGATATCTGCTGCAAAAATATCGGTTACTCTGCGATTTTCTTCTTTCAGAGTTTCATCTGCTGCTTCCTTCATCAGTTCCAGCTGATCTGCATCATCTACAGCAACAGCTTCTACGTAACCATTTTCCGGTAATACGCCATCAGATGCTGACAATTTTACAGTCACACCATCTGCGCCCATAACTTCTGCCGTAAATACAGTTTCGGAGCCAAATACACGAAGGTCATTCAACGTACTCTTATAAACCTTCGCAGTACTGCAATATCCAATACCAACCAGATCCCCGTCATCTGCGGTCTCTGCCTTCTTTACAGGTTCTTCCGGCTGTGGAGCTGGTGTCGGTTCTGTTGGCGCTGTGGTTTCAGCTGGCTGGACCGGCTTTGCTGTGTCTGTCTGTGCTGGCAGTGTTTCCGGCTGATCCGGTTCTTCTGCAGTTGTCTCAGCTGCGGTAGTTTCCTCTGTTACTTCTTCGGAAGCCTTTGTTTCTTCAGTTGCCGGTTCTTCTTTCTGGTCAGCTGCTGTAGTCTCTTCTGTGCTGCCTTCTTCCGGTACTGTTTCCTTTGCAGGAAGTGTTTCAACTGCTGTTGTTTCTTCTACTGTCTCTGCTGCTGCAGTTTCCGGGATCTGCTCTACTTCGGAAGCTTTTTCTGTCTCTTCTGCCTTTGGAGCTTCTGCTTCCGGCTTCTGAGGTTCTGCAATCTCAACCACTGCATCTGCCGCTGCAACTTCTTCTTTCATTGCTACAAGCGGTGCTGCGTGACGGGAGATAGAAGCAATGTTTTCAGTTTCAGCTTCGCCCTTTGCCGGCTCAGAAACCTCTGCCTCAGAAGCTTCTGTTTCCGGTTCAGCTTCTGTCTCAGCATCAGTCTCAGGCTCAGCTGCGTCTGTCTCCTCAGCAGCTTCTGTCGCTGCCTTAGTCTCTTCTGCTTTAGACTCTTCTACCTGCTCCTTGCTCTCTTCCACATCGTTCTTTGTTTCCGGAACTTCTGCGGTCTCTTCTGGAACGGTTGTCTCTTTTTCTTCGTCTGTTGGATTTACAACATTTTCAGTTGTCTCTCCAGTTACTGCCTCAGTAGGCTTCTCCTCTGGAACAGTTTCCGCCGGAGCCGTCTCCACTGGCTTGGAAATAATGTTTCTTTCTTCATCCCCAAACTTATCTTCATAACTCTTTATGGTAATACGTTTGGTGGTCTTTTCCTTTTCTTTTCCGTTTTCTGTTCTTGTTACAGTTGTAGAACAGCTGATGGTATCTTCCCCGTTATTTACGTAAAGGAAATAAACCTCTTCCTCTCCTGTTACCATGTACGTATCATCTGCATCAGCCGGAAGCTTTACAAATACCCGTAACTCTGCCTCCATGCTGTCTCCCTGGATGTCCGGATAGACTTCATATACCTTTCCGTCTCCAAAGAACAGTGCTTCAAACTTTTCCGTGGCACCGTCGGTAAAATCCAGGCTGTCCTGTGATACCACATTTTCGTCTTCGATGGCCTGACGGATGGCATCCACCAGGTCAGCGCCGCCAATGGTAAAGTCCACTCTGTTTCCTGATGCTGCAAAGCTGACATGCAGATCTGTTCCCACATTGGTGAAGATCATGGCAAATGCCAGCATAAATGCCAGGAAACGCTTCTGTAAACTAACCATTTTTCCCGTTCGTTTCTTGCGTCTGCTTCGTCCTCTCATACCCTGTTTCTCCTCTCTCTGAATTTTGTGCAGGCCCCATTTCCTGCCAAACTCCAGTACTTCCTGAATCCCGTTTCACAGTCATTCAGTTTATACTTTCATTTATCTTTATCATAGCAGAGATGGCGTTATATCAGGCGTTATATGAACTTATATTTTCAAAAAATTTTCAATTTTTCAAATAATTTACAGACTCTATGAGTTTTTTTCTCAGTCGCTCTTGTGCTTTTTTATAACATATGCTATAATTCGCTTCAATGAGTTTTTTTCTCATATTTCATGTTCTATCGAGAGAACATCTTGGCATTTTGGAGGTTTGTATGCTGAATCAGTTTGTTTTAAGAAATTACAGATTATTTAAAAATGAAACATTGCTGGACTTTTTTCCGGCTCCTATTAATGAACACAAAGCTTCTCTGCTGACAGCGCAGGGAGACGGCGAATTTTTTCTCCCTGTTATCTCCCTTTATGGTCCAAACGGCTGCGGGAAATCTTCTATATTAGAGGCGCTCTGGAATGTATGCCGTCTGGCTGCAGGTGATTTTTCTCTTATCACCTCTTCCGGCCGTTCCTATTGCCGTCTGGATCATACATGCAGAGAGCTTCCTTTAAGTTTTGACCTGCTTTTTCGCAGAAATGGTTTTCTCTTCCGTTATCAGCTTGATGTAAAACAAGGCGCTGTCCTGGAAGAAAATATGTTTTACGGCAAACCCGGTTCTGATGATGCCGGTGTTCTTTTTGCCCGCAAAGCAAATGAACTCCATATTGGAAATGAAGCCGGAAAAATGGATTTTTCCACTCTCCCGGCCGGGGTCTCTCTTTTACGCTATCTTGACCCAAAATCTTCCTCTGAATGTGCAAAAGCTGCTGCATCATGGTTCAGCCAGGTTCTGTTTTTCCGGGAACATGACTATAAAAAAGCTCCAGATCTGCCCTCTGAAGTAGAAGAACGTCAGGTCATCTGCCGTCTGCTTCAGGCTATGGATATTGATATTTTAGATTACTCCATTACAAAAGAACAGAGCTTCGATGATCCATCCCTGATCCTGACCCATGGGAAAGCAGATGGAAATACCTTTTTTGTTTCTTTCAACGAAGAATCCACCGGCATCAGAAAGCTGCTTACCCTGATCCCGTTAGTCGTAAAAAGCCTGCGTCTGGGAAGTCTTCTATTAGCCGATGACTTAGATAACGTGCTCCATCCTCATCTGCTGCGCTTTATCCTGTCTCTGTACCAGGATCATGAGAAAAATCCTCACCATGCGCAGTTAGTATTTACCAGTCATAACACAGCGATCCTTAATCCGTCTGTTATGCGAAGAGACGAGATCTGTCTGTGCTGCCGCCCGGAAGGAACGGATGCTGTTCTCTATCCACTTTCTTCTTATAAAAAAGAAAATGGCCTCATCCCAAGAAATGATGAAGCCTATGGTAAACAATATCTGGAAGGACGCTATGGTGCCAACCCCAGGATCTGATGACTAAAATTGATCTTTTTTCCATTTTCCCATTGCTTTAAGCTGCGTTCCACACGTTCACACACGGCCAGGACATGTTCCTGGCCTGCTCCATTTAACAGGACCAGGTACTGGACCGGGCTGTAGCAGGTAAACAGATCTCCCTTTCGCAGACTCTCTCCTATGGCATTTTTTAACATCTCAGATGTCGTCTGCACCATTTCGCCTTCCAGCAATGCTCCTTTTCCATCTACAAGAGTAATGCAGAACAATGTATATTCAAAGGAAAAGCGTTCTGCCATACGGCTCACCAGACGGTAACTGTCAATAAATGAAGGATATGTACTGTAATACGGTCCCTGGGTTTCTTCCCTCTCTTTTAAGGTATTTTCAATGTCCTTTAGCATATCTGAAGTATAGCTGATCTGTCCGCTCATCAGGCGGAAACGCTGCAGCATGGTTTCAGAAGGCGGAAGCCCCTGTTCTTCAAAATACTGGACGACCACCTGTTTATAAACTTCCATGGCTTCCTGATACCGTTTTAAAGCGATCAGGCAGTCCAGCTTCATCATCTGGCATTCCTCATAAGGATACAGCTTGCTGGCTGCTGCGCTTAAGTTTAAAAGCCTGTCATATTCCCGGTCTGCTTTTAAAAGCCGGCTTGCCAGGCGCAGGCATTTAAAATACAGCTCCTGGTATTTTACTCCGATCACATTGACCCATTTTTCTCCTGTCATCTGGAAAAGGAATTCCCCATAATACAAGCTGCAGGCGTGGCACAGTTCCTCTTTTTTTCCTGTTGCAAGAGCACTTTGAGCTGCTTTTTCAAAATTTCTAGCATCAATGGAAACCGTCACATTTCCCTCATCCCACCGGTAAATACCGCCATCTGTGCAGATATACTCATGCTCCGGCAGCATTTCTTTTAATAATCTGCGCAGCCTGAAAACTGCTGCCCTTAAACTGCCGGATGGATTAGCATACTCTCCATTTCCGTAAAATACATCTAACAGCTCTTCCCGGCCCACTCCCTTCTTTCCTGCATACAAAAGGATCAGGAAAAGCTGCAGGATCTTCCCTGTAAGAGCAGTCCCTACAGGAAAAAACTCCCCTTCATATTCCACTGATATGGTTCCCATCATCCGCACAGTCAGTATTCCCTTTTTATCCATATCATTGCCCATATCATTTCCTGCCTTTCTGTGATAAGGCGCCGTTTCGTAAATAACTGTACTGGTAATTAATAGCTGCGCAACTGGTCTTCTTCCTCTTTGGCTGTCTTATCGATGGAACGGATCTCTGCCTCATATCCGTAGGTGTCATTTACTTTAATATACACCTTATCTCCTGTTTTGCGGCCCTTGATTGCCTTTCCTAAAGGAGAATCAATACTTATAAGTCCTTTCATGGAGTTTCCCCGGACTGTGGTCACTAATTTATAGCTTTCTGTTTCATCATCTTCCGGAATGTATAATTCCACCCGGTCGCCCAGGCCTACTTCATCTGATTTTGACTCATCCGAAACAATACGTGCTGTTTTTATCATTTTTTCCAGATAACGGATACGGCTCTCGTTACGGTTCTTATCCTGCTTTGCCGCCTTATATTCAAAATTCTCGCTTAAATCCCCCTGGGCTCTTGCCTCCTTTACTGCTTCCAATGCTTCTTTGCGCACCACCAGCTTACGGTATTCTATTTCTTCCTGCATTTTTTTAATATCGTCTTTTGTCAGATTATCATACATGTTTATACCTCCTGATCCGCTTTCCTCGGAGTCTTTCATAATTTCTTTATTTTCCCTTCAGGAATTTTATTTTTTCTTTATCGTCTGCTCAAACTTTGTCCACAATTTACCTGTATATTATTACTTGTAAGGTTGATGAGACCTTTTACCATACAGGAAGACACTTTTTCATACCTAAGCCGGCAGATTCCCCCCTTTTCTGCCGGCTCCCTCCATTTTATGGGGCAATAAATTTTCTCATAGCCTTATTCATGCTCTTATCCATGATCTTATTCATGCTCTCTCATGCGGCAGAACAGTTCTGATACCACCCCTTCATATTCTGCAAGGTGCTGTGCCTTGCGTATCTTCTTCATAAGCTTTTCTTCTTCCGGACAGGAATGGATCAGAAATCCCCACAGTTCTTTCATTTTAAACAATACCGGTCTGTCTCCGCTCATAACATGGGTATATCCGTCACAGAGCAGACGGTGGAACTTCTCCAGCCGGTCTGCCTTCCTGGCGGCAGACATTTTTCCAGATACTTTCTGGGATGTTCCGTCAGCGATCTCTTCCATTAAAAATGGGTTCATCATGATCCCCCGTCCCATCATTATCTTATCCAGATCCGGATACTCTTTTACAAGACGGTCATAGTCTTTCCTTCGGAAAATATCCCCATTATAGCACACTGAATGTCTGCTTTTTTCAAATCCCTCTTTAAAAGCATTCATCCGCACATTGTATTTATAAAAATCTTTTAATACTCTTGGGTGGATGATAAGTTCTGTTAATGGGCACTGGTTGTACAGACCTAAAAGAGTCTGAAACTCTTCTTCACTTTCCACACCCACACGGGTCTTGATGGAAAAATGAAGATTTTCCCGTTCCATTCCCTCACTGACCTCTCCTAAGAACCTGGCAAGCTTTTCAGTATCTTTTAAAAACCCGGCGCCTTTTCCCTTGGCTGCCACAGTACCTGAAGGGCATCCCAGGTTCAGATTAACCTCTGTATAACCATATTCCTTTAATTTTACCGCTGTATCTAAAAAATCCTCCGGATCTGATGTAAGGATCTGGGGAATGACCTCCATTCCCTGATTATGCTCCGGAAGGATGTCATTTAATTCTTTGCTGCTGAAACCGCTTTTATGCTTCGGTGCCAGAAATGGTGTAAAATACCTGTCCATAGGCTTAAAACAGCTGTTATATGCCTGTCTGTATATGTATCCTGTGATCCCTTCCATGGGAGCCAGATAAAATTTCATATGTCTTTTATCCTCTCATTTACTATGATGTACTATGTTCGTGTCTATTATCCGTGTTTTTGCCAGAAAATACAATACCTTATCTGCTGCGCTTCGTCAACAGACAAGGTATAAAAAAGGGGAGGATAAGTATTAATATTTTCTCTTTGGTGATAATCCTATTATAACCATTCCTTCCCCGTTTATTCTCTTTTCTTCAAAAATCCGTTCTGCTTTCGCAGGATTATTTCTCATCATATATTATGATGTAAGTGTCAATAAGGTATTTTGCCCCCTCTGATACTGAATTGCTACGTGCTTTGCACTCTCGCAATTCTAAAAACATTCGTAATCCGCTCATTTTTCTTCAAAAAATGGCTTCTTACTCATGTTTTTGGCGGCTCCCAAGTTCAAAAATCCTCCTGCAAGCAAGCTTGCATCGGATTTATGACCTTTTGACCCTGGTATCATCATATTATTTACAGTACAACAATAAGTACCGTTGTGATCATGACCATACTGATAATAATAG
Source organism: Lachnospiraceae bacterium (assembly GCA_025758065.1). Classification (NCBI taxonomy): domain Bacteria; kingdom Bacillati; phylum Bacillota; class Clostridia; order Lachnospirales; family Lachnospiraceae; species Lachnospiraceae bacterium. Next base: position 2,216,857 of record CP107199.1, on the reverse strand, counting down.
AAATAGAGTTTACTGCACTTGCAAGACCAATATCCCCTTTCAGATCACCGGTAAACGCAGGTGCTGCTGCTGCAATAGGGCTGAACACCAGTACTGCCAGTGTCTGACGGTATTCCAATGGAAGGGGAAGAACAAAATAAAACATCAATGATGCCACCACTGCCACACCATAACGTATGGAAAGGATCTTTCCGATTTTTCCGATCTGCTTTTTATCGCCTGAAAGCTTAAAACCAACTCCGAGCATTAACATCGCCATAAACGCATTGGCATTTCCGATCAGCTGTGCAATGCTGACAGCAGGTGCTGGAAGAGAAACATGGATCAGGGAAAGGATGAGCATACCGATATATGCATCAAATGGCGCGGATTTTATCAGTGTTTTCAAAATAGGACCCACAGAAAACCTGCTGTTTTTATCCTTTGCCATAGAAGCTACACTGTAAGCACCTCCCAGACAGATAAACGCGTTTCCCGTATCAAATAAACTGGTGATGACTACACCTGTAGGACCAAAAAAACCGGCGGTAAATGGCATGGTGAAATTTCCAATATTGTAACCGGACATATTCAGGATATGAAATGCCTTTTCATCCCTGTCTTTTCCTCCAAGGATCCATCCAAGGCTCATGTAAAGCACGCCGCCTGCAAATCCTACAAGACACAGCAAAAGCATGGCAGGCTGTATCTCAGCCTGTGAAAAATTTGCAATGATAGATGCAGGAAGTGTGATCTTAAGCACAATCTTTGACAATACATAAAAATCTTCTTCTTTAAAAAAGCCAGCTTTCCGCAATCCATATCCTAAAATAATAACTGCAATAAAAGAAGCTGCTTTCATCAGGATCGCTTCCATTTTTTCTGTCCTCCGTAATAACCCACCTGTATTAAACAGGCTGTATTTATGATCTTTTGCCCCCTCTGATACCGAATTGCTACGTGCTTTACACTCCCGCAATTCTAAAAACATTCGTAATCCGCTCATTTTTCTTCAAAAAATGGCTCCTTACTCATGTTTTGGGCGGCTCCCAAGTTCAAAAATCCTCCTGCAAGCAAGCTTGCAACGGATTTTAGACCTTTTGACCCTGGTATCATCATAACACAAACCTGCGCTATTTCAAAGTTATTTTGCATACAAGCTGTTCATTTTGTATACAACATAGTTACTGTACATGGCAGGCACTTTTGGAACTGAAAGTGCCGTACGATAACGTAGTGGTAGCGGGAATTTGCCGTATTTAAATGCGAAGCCACGGCAAATTCCGTTGCTGGTCATGCAACGCATGAACAGTAACTACAACTTATATCCATCATTTCTATAAAACAGCGATCAGCACACAGGTAATGCAGACCATACTGATAATGATGGAAAGAGAATTTACGGCGCTTGCCAGGTTAATATCCCCTTTCATGTCTGCTGTAAATGCAGGCGCTGCTGCAGCAATAGGGCTGAACACAAGCACTGCCAGAGCCTGACGGTATTCCAGTGAAAAAGGAAGCAGAAAGTAAAATGCTGCTGCTGTTAAAACAGCCACTCCATAGCGGACACCTAACATTTTCACGATCTTGCTCATCTGTGTCCGGTCTCCTGACAGCTTAAATCCAACACCTAACATAAGCATGGCGAGAAAAGCATTTGCATTTGCCACCAGCTGTGCAATGTTTAATACAGGTGCCGGCAGTGACAAATGAAGCCAGTATAAAACATACATAAAAAGATAAGCATCAAAAGGAACAGAACAGAGAAGTGTTTTGCACAGTGGGATAAATGAAAATTTCTTTTCCCTGTTTTTAACCATAGCACCAATACTGTAAGAACCGCCTAAAGCGATCACGGCATTTCCCGTATCAAACAAACTGGTAACAACTACGCCGGCAGGTCCAAAAAAACTGCTGGTAAATGGCATGGTAAAGCTTCCGATGCTGTAGCCGGAAAGGTTCAGGATCTGAAATCCCTTTTCATCCGGATCTTTTCCACCCATGATCCATCCAAGAGCCATATATAAAATACCCCCGCCAAAACCTAACAGGCATAGTAAAAACATGGATGGCTCCATTTTCGTCTGCGAAAAATTGACTATGATGGATGCAGGAAGTGTGATCTTCACCATGATCTTTGACATAACATAAAAATCATCTTCCTTAAAAAATCCTACTTTTTTCAGAACATACCCCAGGATGATCACAGCCATAAAAGAACCGGCCCGCATCAGTATCGCTTCCATAAGTTTCTTCCCCCAAAACCCCTGATGTTCTCTCGGAATCTTTCTGTGCCTGATTTTGTGAGAAGATTTTTTGTCAGTTGTGCCCAAATTTCTGAGGTGTACGCGGTGCGTACATTGATGAAATTCGGGTGCGACTGGCGGAAAATCAGCCACAAAAGCAGGTGCAGGAAAGACTCCGAGAGAACATCCTGATATTTTCCAATAACTGGAACTTAACACTTTCTTTATAGTAACACATCTCATCGTTCAATAGCAACTGCCCCTTAAACAAAAATACCGCCCCTTTTCAATAGCCTGTTCATGAGAACTACAAGCTGATCTGCCGATTCGCAGGTTCTGTCGCCGGCAGCTTCTTTCGGATGCATGACAGCAGCGAAAAACGCAGAATGTGCGTTTTCCATAAAAACTTACTCAACACACATTCTGCGTCAATCTGAAAGTTGTATAAAAATATCAGAATATTTATGCGAAATTATATTCCGTCACGATTTTTTCCCGCCCCATGGCCACATCATTGTAGTACTCATACAGGCAGATTCCAAGGAATGATCCGGAAATATTAACCACATTCTCATATCCCCGTCCCTGAAGCGCCATCAGTGCATTGTAGCTTCTCTGGCTGGAACGGCAATGCAGGTATACCGGACGGTCTTTCGGAATTTCATCCGTTCTCTCACGAAGCTCACTTAAAGGAATATTCACAGAACCCTTCAAATGTCCGGCCTCATACTCTCCTTTTTCCCGTACGTCTACAATGAACGCCTGTTCCTCCACAAGGCTTCTTACCTGTGTAACCGGAACCTGGCGGAAACGTCCGTACAGAATATTTTCAGCCACCAGAGCCGCCTGATTTACCACATCTCTGGCTGTGCCAAATACTGGTGAATAACACAGCTCCAGATTCTTTAAATCCCGGATAGTGCCATTCATGGAAACCATGGCTGCAATCACATCCACCCGTTTGTCCACATTTCCTCTTCCGATGGCCTGAGCACCCAGGATCCTTCCTGTCGGAACCTCAAACACCAGTTTAAAGTGCATCGGTGCACTTCCCGGCATAATTCCCACCTTGTCACCAGGAATCACATAAACAAAATCGCAGGGAATTCCGGCTTTGCGGGCATTCCGCTCATTAAGACCGGTTGCTGCTGCATTTAAGCCAAATACACGCAGTGCACAGGAACCGATAACACCTCTGTTGTCATCCGGAATCCCATACATCGCATCCGCCGCCGCCCGCGCCTGTCTCAGGGCCGGACCGGCAAGAGCCAGACGTGATGGTTTCCCGGTCATACGGTCAAAGACCTCAATGGCATCACCAACCGCATAGATATTTTTATCGCTTGTGCGGTAGTTGTGATCCACCAAAATACCGCCGGTCTCTCCGATTTCCAGTCCGGCTGCCTTTGCAAGCCCCGTCTCCGGTGCTACACCAATGGCCAGAATAACCGCATCCGCCGGCACCGTTTTGCCGGAAGCAAGGGTAATCTGCTTCTCTTCAATGGTTTTTACTCCATCCTCCACAATTAAAGACACGCCATTGTCCAGCAGCTCCTTGTGAAGCATCTGTACCATATCGTAATCAAAGGGTGCCAGAATCTGGTTCATGGCCTCCACCACAGTAACCTTCTTCCCCGCCTTTGCAAGGTTTTCAGCCACCTCAATTCCGATAAAGCCACCGCCGATAACCGCTGTATTCTCCGCTCCTGCGGCCTCCAGTCCATCCTTTAAGTGAACAATATCTGCCACGTTACGGACTGTATACACATTTTTACCGTCAATTCCGCCGATGCTTCTTGGCTTTACAGGTGATGCACCGGGAGCCATAACCAGAACATCGTAGGCCTCCTCATGTACGTCCCCGGTCAGCGTGTTTTTAATCTCAATGGTCTTTTTGTCACGGTTAATGGCCGTCACTTCGCTGTTAACCCGTGCGTCTATATCGTAAGACTTTTTGAATTTTTCCGGGGACATCATTAACAATGCATCACTGTTCCCCACTACTCCCGACAGATAATAGGGAAGAGAGCAGTTGGAAAAGGACACATGTGGGCCACGCTCAAACATAATGATCTCTGCTCCCGCGTCGAGACGTCTTGCTCTGGCTGCTACCGAAGCGCCGCCTGCTACGCCTCCTATGATCAGAATCCTTTTATTCATGGAAAATCACTCCTTAACCGGTCTGTTTTACAGATAATGAGGTGTGTTTGGTGTCAACACTTCACAACCATCCTCTGTAATCAGCACCATATCCTCAATGTTGAAACCATTTACACCGTCAATGTAGCAAGGTACTTCCATTGCCAGTATCATTCCTGCCTCCAGAGGTCTTGTCTCGGAAGCGTTGATGTAAGGCGCCTCTGCTGTCGCCGGTCCCATACTGATGGAGTGTCCCTGATGACCTCTCCGATAGCAGGGGAACATCTCTTTTACATAGTCATATGCAGTGTGATACAATTCATTGATAGGAAGGCCTGGTTTTGCCGCCGCAATCATTCTGCGCTGTCCTTCGTAAAGACGATCCTTTAATTTTAACAATGCCGGGTCACCGTTTCCGATTATCCATGCTCTGGAGGTATCTGTGGTATAGAAATCAAATTCTGCATTGACACCTGCATCAAATTTCACCACATCCCCGTCTTTTACAACTCCGTCTCCCGGCAGTGTCAGCCTTGCGCCGGATGGGCCTGTGGAGAACATAGACCAGGCGCTTGGAACACAGAATCCGGACTTTATTACATCTTCCCGGAAGCACTGGGACAATTCACGCTCAGATACACCGATTTTCGCAATTTTGCTTACCTCTGTAAAACCATGATCTGCAATGCGGCACAGCTTCCGGAACATTTCAATCTCGTCCGGCTGTTTTACGCTGCGGGCATAGACAAATAAATCAGAAATATCTACAAATTCCGCTTCCGGGAACTTTTCAGTCAGACTCTTATAGTAGGGAACTGGAAGGTAATCCAGCTCTATGCCAACCTTTTTGTTCGCCAGATCGCAGGCCTTCATAAACTGAACCAGCTTATCCATGGAGCTTTCCATAGCTGTTTTATCCGGCACAACTGCTCCGTGGGCAATCTCATCCCAGGTTTTTAAGCCAACCCAGGTATCATAAGGGTCTACCACAAAATTCAGTCCCGCAGCCTTAATACGGAATGTGGCAGCCTCAAAGTCCATCGTTGTCAGATGGGTGGGCACCTTGTCATCAGCCCGCATGACAGCCAGGGTAAATCCTGGCTGTCTGGATACGGTATGCTGATGGCCGCCGAATCCTGTTACATAATGAAAATTCTCCGGAGAGGACACGATTGCTCCATCCAATCCTTTTTCGCAAAGCAGTTCCTTAATTCTATATTCCTTTGGTCTCATTTGTTTTCCCCTTCTACTTCAACCATCAGTTAGTTATTCATTAATAGAACATCGGTGAACCAGGTCCTAACGGAAGTCCCAGTACATACCATACGCAGAACATGATAATCCAGCCAATTAAAAATGCCAGTGAGTAAGGAAGCATGGTAGAAATAACACTTCCGATTCCTGCCTTCTTGTCATACTTCTGGAAGAATGCTACAGTCAATACGAAGAATGGCATCAGCGGAGCAATGATGTTGGTACTGGAATCGCCAATACGGTAAGCTACCTGGGTAAGTTCCGGAGAATAACCAAGACGCATGAACATTGGAACGAAAATCGGTGCCATAATAGCCCATTTTGCAGAGTCAACTGCAATAAAGATATTGATAAATGCGGTCAGTACGATATAGCAAATGATTAATGGCAGTCCTGTGAAGCCAACAGACTTCAGGAAATCAGCGCCTGCAACGGAAATGATGGTTCCCAGGTTTGAATAGTTAAAGCATGCAGTAAACTGAGCTGCGAAGAAAATCAGAACCATGAAGCTGGAAAGACCGCTGATGGTCTTGTTCATCAGTTCCACTACATCTTTGTCATTCTTGATAACGCCAGCGCCGATACCATAAGCAAGGCCCGGAAGCAGGAACAGCAGCATCATGAAGAAAATGATTCCGCTCATGAACGGGGAGCTTAAAAATGCGTGTGTTTCCGGATTTCTTAAAAGTCCGTTCTGCGGTACAACTAACATTGCCATAATTGCTATATAAACCAGCGCTGTAATTCCTGCCCAGCGCATACCGCGCTTCTCATTCTCACCGATATCCTGAACCTGCTCAGAAGCATCCGGTACATAAGGAGCCAGACGTGGCTCAATGATTTTATCTGTAACAAAGGTTCCGATAATGGTGATCAGGAATGTAGATGCTATCATGAAATACCAGTTACATACAGGAAGTACATTGTAGCTTGGATCGATCATCTGAGCTGCCTGTGTGGACATACCAGCAAACATGGGGTCATTGGTTCCGATCAAAAGGTTTGCACTCCATCCGCCGGATACACCTGCAAAGGCTGCTGCAAGACCTGCGATTGGATGACGGCCGAATGCCATAAATAAAACTGCGCCCAATGGCACCAGAACTACATATCCGGTAGAAGATGCGATGTTGGACATAATTCCTAAGAATACCACAACAGCTGTCACAAATGCCTTTGGAGTGGAAGCAGCCACCTTCCTCAGCAATGCAGACATAAATCCGGTTCCGTCCGCTACGCCTACACCGATCATGATGGTGAATACAGTTCCAAGTGCGAAGAATCCGGTAAAGTTTCCAACTACGGTTGTTACCATGTGACGGATGCTGTCAGGTGCCAGAAGGCTGACTGCAGCAACGGTTTTCTGGGTGATTTCTCCCTTTGAGTTGTCCAGGAAATCATATGTAACCGATACACCACAAGCCGCGCAGATTGCGGACAGTACGATTACGACTCCCGTCAAAATCAGGAAAATCGTTGCGGGGTTGGGCAGAGCATTTCCCACATGCTCCACAGTGTCCAGTGCCCGCAGCACAAAGCCTTTCTTCTTTTCTTTTGCCATTTTTTTTCCCTCCATTATACTTACTTTGCTTCCCTATAACGCTTCCACAGCAGCACGAAGCTGCTCTAAAGCCTGTTTTAAAACACTTCTTGGACATGCTGCGTTAAGACGCATATAACCGGAAAGACTTCTTCCGAATGTGTATCCATCGCTTAATCCCAAGCCAGCTTTCTCTACCATAAAACGGCTCAGCTCTTCATTGCTCATTCCCAGCTCCCGGCAATCCAGCCATACCAGATAGGTAGCGTCCGGAACATTGGGATGAATCTGAGGAATGTATTTCTCACAGTAATCCTTGATAAAATCAAAGTTGTCGGAAATATATACCAGAAGCTGCTCCAGCCATTCCTCTCCTTCATTAAATGCTGTCTCCATCGCAACGGAACTAACGGCATTGTTGCGGTGAATATCCAGATTCATCCAGAACCTGTCATACTTCGCCTTCAACTCCATATTAGGGAAGATAACCGCTGACGCCTGCAGGCCCGCCATGTTGAAGGTTTTTGTTCCAGAAATACAGCTGATCACGTTGGCTGCGATTTCCGGCGACAGCGTTGCCGTCGGAATATGCTTCTTTCCATGAAAAACCAAATCGGAATGAATCTCATCTGATACGATCAACACATGATTTTTAATGCAGATCTCGCATAATCTGGTAAGCTGCTCTCTCTCCCATACAATTCCAAGGGGATTGTGAGGACTGCACAGGAAAAATATTTTCGCCTGTTTTACCTTCTCCTCAAAATCCTCAAAATCAACACTCCAGTTCCCATCCGTCTCAACCAGCGGGCTTTCAACTACTTCTCTGCCCCAGCCCTCTGTCACATCATAAAACTCGGAGTAAACCGGTGTCTGGATCAGCACCTTATCTCCTGGCTCTGTAAAAACCTCCACTATAGAAGATAATGTAGGTACTACGCCAAGGCTGAAACTGATTTTAGACTTGTCGATCTCCCAGCCATTGCGGCGTTTCTGCCAACCGCAGACTGCCTCATAATAAGAAGCCGGTCTGGAGGTGTAGCCCCAGATTCCTTCCTCTGCTTTTGCCTTTACGGCATCAATAATGGGCTGCGCCGTCTTAAAGTCCATGTCTGCGATCCACAGCGGAATCACATCTTTTCTTCCAAACTTCTTTTCTCTCTCGTCATATTTGGCGGAGCGGTTTTTGCTCCGGTCAATGACCTCGTCAAAATTGTATTTCACTTCTCTCCTTTCCTGCCGGAGCCCTGCAGTGCTCTGCGACATTCCTCTTTTATTTTACAGCCCGTTTCCTTTCGGGCCGCTGCTTATTTATATAGCAAGATTCATGCCAATTCTGAAAAGCACGCATTTTCCCCATTTCTTTTTGCTTCTGCTTCCAAAACGCATGTTTTAATTGGTCATTTGGTTATTTGGTTATTTTCCCACATTTTTTGACCAGTTTCTGTGATGCGGCTGCCGCCTCTTCCCCGGCTCACGGTGGCAAAACCCTTTTGCGCCATCAATGCCAGAATATCTCGTATTTTCTTCTGTGACAGTGCAACATTCTGCTGTCTTGCCGTCTCCAGTATCATCTCCCTGCCGGCAGGATGCCCCTCTTTTTCCGCCTTATAAAGCAGTCCCAGCACAAACCAGAAAACCGGACTGTACCGGGAATCATTTTTTGCTAAATCCCGGTTCCGTACTGCCGGTTTTTCCTGTCCCGCCAGACGCAGAAAGGTTACTGGCAAATCCTCACGCTTAATCACCTTTTCTCCTGTAAAACACAGATACTCTACCACATTCTGAAGCTCCCGGATATTTCCGGGCCAGGAATAACGAAACAGGAGCTGTCTCACCTCAGTAGACAGTGAAAATTCTCCGCCTGCACATCTGCGGAAATGCTCCAAAAGCAGCTGTATGTCCCCCTCCCGTTCCCGCAGCGGCGGTATGAGGACCGGAAGTGTGCTCAGCCGGTAATACAGATCCCTGCGGAAACTTCCGTTCTCCACTCGCTCCTCCAGGCTCTCATTTGTGGCCGCCACAATACGCACGTTCACATTAATGATCTGATTTCCGCCTACACGCATGATTTCCCTCTCCTGCAAAACGCGCAGAAGCTTTACCTGCATGGCCATGCTCATTCCCTCGACCTCATCCAGAAACAGAGTTCCCTCATGGGCAAACTCAAAAAGGCCGGGACGGCCTCCTTTTTTGGCCCCGGTAAAAGCACCTTCCTCATAACCAAAAAGCTCGCTTTCCAGAAGATTTTCCGGCATGGCGGCTACATTGATGGCCACAAAAGGGCCATCTCTGCGGCTGGAGGCCAGATGAACTGCGTGAGCAAAAATTTCCTTTCCAGTTCCTGTCTCTCCGATTAAAAGTATGGGAGATTCCGTCTGGGCCATGCTCTTTAAGATTGTTTTGGTTTTCTCAATGGCCTGGGATTTTCCGACTACATCCTCAAAATTATACTTCGCCCGATATCCCTTGGTTCGCAGCTGACTTCGCAGCTCATTTTGCTTTTTTTCCAGCTCGCTTAATGGCTGAAGGGTGGAAAAAGCGCCGATACATCGGCCGCCCCGCATAACCGGAACCACTGTCATATTGATATTTGCCGCATTAATACGGATCAGGCGCTCTAGAACCTGCGTCTGTTCACGGATACATTTTTCAAAAGGAATATATGGAAAAATCTGTTCCGCCGGCCGCCCCAAAAGCATCCTGATCTTCATACCTGTAATAACCCTGGCTTTCTGATTACAGGCAAAAATTTTCCCTTTTTCATTAACGCCGATCACGCCCTCGTCCAGAATTTCCAGAAGAAGATCCAACTGACTCTCCAGATTTCTGGAGCGCTGGAACATCTGCTCAAAGCTGTAATTTCCGGAAGCCATAGAGTGAATATAATTCTGGAATTTTTTTCTTCCATTACACTCTCTAATCCCAGTCGCAAAGCAGTCTCAATCATGGTGTTTGCAGTACAGGGACGATGACCGATATTGATGACCTGCTCCATCCCTGCAGGAACAAAATCCATCTCATCCGGCGTTACCGCCAGCTTTACATTCTCCGGCACCACATCATCCCCAAAAGTCGGTTCCATCGTAAATACATCCGGCCCGTAAGGAATGAATTGAAGCTGATTCACACCTGACTGCTCTAATTGCGTAATGGCCTCTCTGGCCATCTGGTGCGTAACATTGACAAACAGCACCCTGGTTCCTGCCGGAATTTCCTTCAGTCTGCGAATCACCTCCTTGGAATATCCTACATATATTTCCACCACCTGCCCGTCTGCCGGCACATACTGGCTCTCCTCCTCCGCTATCTTAAAAGCATCCGTAGAAACCAGATATAAATCCGTTCTTGTTATCTTTTCCACCGATTGGTCACTTGTACTGTAGGAATAAACCTCCACCAGATCGCCAAACAGTTCCCTTATCTGCCCGGCATAGCACTGACTGGCTCCCGGAAACAGCGTCACAACTGAAATACTCTTCTTCATATATTTTCTCCCTAATTCAGCGCTCCCTGAATCTGCGCCTGTTCTCATCAAACAGCCGCCCTTTGTTATACTGATAATACCGCCCACACTCAAACTGGTTTAAAATGCTGCACTGGCCTCATTCCATTTTAATTAGGTGACGAAAATAACCATTTCCTGACCATTTCCACAGGCGGTCTTATATACTGACACCATTATAAAAAACTTCGCGTCACTTTGCAACCTGCCACTGATGTCCTATTTTCTGAGTGATGGAGAGATAAAAAAATGCTAAGCCATAGGTTTTAATCCTTGGCTTAGCACCATATTTTACTATTCAACTCTGAAAGTCAGGTTCTATAACACTATGTGAGATTTTGTGTTGACCTGATTTCTATTTAAACATATCCAAGTAATCCCGGCAGCCACATTGACAGGATCGGAACATAAGTTACTAACAGAAGTACGATAAATATAGCTGCAAAGTAAACTAACAGCTGTTTAATAACATTTTCGATCTTAGTCTGGCCCACCTTAACACCTACAAACAGGGTAGTTCCTACAGGAGGTGTGATAGTACCGATACACAGGTTGAAGATCATCATGATACCAAAGTGAACGGTATTCATTCCAAGCTGCTGGCAGATCGGCAGGAAGATCGGGGTAAAGATCAGACACGCCGGTGTCATATCCATGAATGTACCGATGATCAGAAGCAGAATGTTAATAATGAAAAGGATCACATAACGGTTGTCACTGATGCTTAACATAGCAGTAGAAACTGCCTTCGGAATCTCAGTAAATGCCATTACCCAGCTCATGATACTAGAAACACCGATCAGGAAGATGATGATACCAGTCATTTCCGCACTGTCAAGGAAGATCTTTGGCAGCTCAGAAATCTTAATGGAGCGGTAGAAGAACAGGGAAAGGATCAGGCTGTATACAACGGCTACAACGCTTCCCTCTGTTGCAGTAAAGATACCGGAAATAATGCCGCCGATTACAATGATGATCATTAACAGACATGGGATAGCCTGGAAAAATACTTTGATCTTTTCACTGTTTGTAAATCTCTTTGTGCTTGCGTAACCTTTCTTCTTAGCGAAGATATAGATAACGATCATGCAGGCAAGTCCCCAGAGGATACCGGGAATATAACCAGCCATGAATAATGCTGCTACAGATGTACCGCCGCTGACCAGGGAATAAGTGATCATAACATTACTTGGCGGGATCAGAAGTCCTGTAGGAGCGGTTGCAATGTTTGCTGCTGCGGAAAAATCACGGTCATAGCCTTCTTCTTCCTCAATAGGTCCGATAATAGAACCCATAGCGGAAGCTGCTGCTGTACCAGAACCTGAGATCGCGCCAAACAACATGTTTGCTACTGCGTTTGTATGTGCTAAAGCTCCAGGGATCCTTCCGGTAAACAGCTTGGCAAAGTTGATCAGACGGATCGCGATACCGCCCTTGTTCATCAGGTTTCCGGCAAGAATAAAGAAAGGGATCGCCAGCAAGCTGAATACGGAAATACCGGAGAAAATCCTCTGTGCGCCGGTGAGTACGGCTGCGCCTGTATTTAAAACAGGGAGAATAGCTGCAATGGAGGAAACTGCCAGGGCAACTGCAATAGGAACTCCTGCAAGAAGCATAATCACAAGGAGTACCAGGATAATAAGGCCACAGGTAACTGCTATACTACTCATAATCTAACTTCCCCCTTCTCATTAAAATCCTTCTTTGAAACCTGGATCGCATTCATAGCGCTGAAGAGCATGATCAGAATACCGGTAACAGGTACGATCACGTAAATATAGCCCATAGGAACACGCAGGGAAGCGGTAGTCTGGATCATGGTCAGCCTGGTAATAGAGATACCGCCATATACCAGCACAACAGCTGCCAGGGCAAAGGTTAAAGCATCGATGCAAAGCTCTAATGCTTTTCTTGCAGAACCTGTAAGCTTATCTGCCAGGAAGCCCATTCTCATGTGGTCTCTTTTTCCGAACACATAAGCAGAAGCCAGAAGAGCCATCCATGTAAAGCTGTATGTTAAAAGCTCCTCAGATACAGTACTTGGCTTATTGAAGAAATAACGGGTTACGATCTGGTAAGTACCGATCACAGTCATAAAGGCAAACAGGAAAATGATAACGATACTAAGAACGCGCATGATCCCTGCTTTGATTTTCAGCATTGTTTCCATTCTACTGTCCTCCCTTTGCTTTTTCGTTTGCTTCCTGGATGTGGTTATAGAAATCCACGATCTTCGGATTTTCCTGTAACATCTTCTCATGAAGAGGAAGCACTTTCTGCTTAAATGCGTTTACATCTACATCAATAAACTCAACGCCCATCTGATTAATGGCAATATCCTTTGCCTCTTCAATACTCTTGTCCCACTCAGCCATCTCAACTTCAGTGGAAACAGCAGCAGCCTCTTTAAATACCTGATATTCTTCCGGGCTTAAGCCGTTTAAGAATTTTAAGTTGGCAACCAGCATATCCGGTACCATCTGATGTTTATTATAGGAATAATACTTAGCTACTTCACCGTGCTTATTGTTCGTCAATGCCAGCTCGTTGTTTTCAGCACCATCGATAACACCCTGCTGGATGGCAGTATAAACCTCACCAAAGCTCATAGGAGCTGCAGCTGCGCCAAATGCATTTACCATGGCAACACTGGCCGGACTCTGCTGTACACGGATCTTCATGCCCTTTAAGTCATCCGGGGTATTGATCGGCTTTTTGCCATAGAAGTTTCTGGTTCCTGCATTATACCAGGTAACTACGCGGAAACCTGCTTCGTCAGTGGACTCATAAATCTTTTCCATGTAATCCGTATCCTGCATTACAGACTTGTAAACGTCCTCGGAATCAAACAGATATGGCATGCTGAAAATCTCATAAACACTTGCGAAAGTCTCCAGGTTTGCAGTACCTGCTACTACGAAGTCGATTGCACCGGTCTGGGTCAGCTCGATCGCTTTCTGCGCGGAACCCAGAAGCTCATTTGGGAAGATCTGGACTTCATACTTATCTCCTAAGCGTTCCTCAACATACTTCTTAAATGCCAGAAGTCCCAGATGCTCCGGATGTGTTTCTGACTGGGCATGTGAAATACGGACAATGCGCTTTCCGGAAGTTACAGAACCGCAGCCGGTAAGACCAGCAACAACGGCTGCAGCCAGCACACAGGCTGACAGTTTTTTAACTAATTTCCTAACCATCATTTTCCCTTTCTTTATACACTTGATAATATTTTCCTTCCCAAAAAACACAAATCCCCCAGGTTTTCAGGGAAGAAGTTAATTTTTTAACACTTCATTAACACCTTTCCCATTATATAACCTGAGGGTTTTCCTTTGTACCGTAAATCCTTGTCATTGAGGTGGAATATTTTGTCCAAAATTCAGCCATGGGCTAATCCGCTTCCCTGTATTCAGAGGGGATCATACCTGTCACCCGTTTAAAAACCTTGGCAAAGTAGTTAGAATCATAATATCCCACCTTCATACCTGCATCCTTGATACTGATATTCTTGTCCTTCAGTAATCTTTTCGCTTCATTGATGCGGAAATTAGTCAGATAGGAGGTAAAATTCTGATCAAAACACTGCTTAAACAGCTTGCAGAAATAGGCATCTGAATAATTAAACTGCCTTGCAGCGTCCTGCATGGAGATCTCGTTCATATAATTTTCCCGGATATAGGTCCGTATCTTCTCTACCACCTGATTCATCCGCTCTGTCTCCGGATCCTTTGGTGCCTCTGCATCCGGATTCCATGGCCACTGTTCTCTCCTTTTTTCCGCTTCTTTCTCTGCTTCTGTCATTTCTGCCCTGTTGCCGGTGGGATTTTCTTTATTATGAACAGCTTTATCTGTCAGCCGCATGGCTTCTTCCATGACCGCTGCCAGTTCTTCCTCATCACAAGGCTTTAACAGATAATCAAGTGCCCGTATTACTATGGCACGTTTTGCATAGGAAAATTCATCATAAGCCGTTAAAAAGACAATAACACAGTCCTCATCCATACTGCGGATCTGCTCTGCTGCCTCCACACCATTTAACTCCGGCATGGAAATATCCATGATAATGATCTGGCTGTGTTCTTTCTGATATAATTCAACTGCCTCTTTTCCATTGGTTGCCTCACTGATCTGAAGGCTGTCCCCAAAGCGGCGCATGAGACGTCTGGCAAGAGCCATACGCTCGATCTGTTCATCATCTGCCAAAAGCACACGATACATGCTTTTTTCCTCCCTTCTGTCTCCATATTCTCCCTGAATCTTTCAAAATCTCCCTGATACCGGATTACTTCGTGCCCTGCACTCCCCCAATTCTAAAAACTCGCGATATCCTTTGGTGTAAAGGCCAGCTGTACAGCTGTTCCGCACCCTTTGTGGCTGTAAATATGCATTTCCCCGTCTTCGTACATTCCCCTGACTCTGCGGTAAATATTTCCCACACCAATGCCAATCTCATTTTCCGTACCGTCATTTAACGCAGCCCGGATCTGTTTTAACCGGTCTTCTTCCATGCCAGCACCAGTATCCGCCACTGAGATCCACAGCCGTCCGTTGTGCATCCATGTCCTTATAAAGATCCTTCCGCCTTTGCTGTCCTTAGAAAGCCCATGTTTAATGGAGTTTTCCACCAGAGGCTGCAAAACAAAGGAAGGAACTAACACTTCCAGGGTTTCCGGTGCACAGTCCGTATCATAACGGACCCGCTGACCAAATCGCATTTTCTGAAGATACATATAATCCTGAATGATCTTAAGCTCCCGTTCTAAAGGCATCACAGCTCCTGCGGACTTTAAATTATAGCGGAACAGGCGGCTTAAAGCTGTGATCATCTTCTCCGTCGCTGCCGCATCCTCGATCTGGGCTGTGCTGGCGATCATATTTAAGGTATTAAATAAAAAATGGGGATTGATCTGGCTCTTTAGCATCTGAAGGCGCATGTCATTTAATTTCTGCTCCATAGCATGTTTTTCTTCCATAGTGCGGATATTGTCCCTGGTAGAAGCCTTCATACGGCAGAATTCATGGACCAGGCGGCTGATCTCATCTTCCCCCTCCGTCACTACATCCGGGCCTGTAAAATCATTTTCACCGATGCGCACAGAATCGGCAGCCAGCTCCACTATAGGCTTTACAATATAACGGCTGGCCGTACGGTTAAGCTGGCGCACCATCCAGAATGCTGCCATTCCACATATAAGGCTGCATACCGGTATTACCGTCAGCATATATCGTTGCTGTTCATAGGCACGGCTTCCGCCCCGCACAGTCAGCTGCTCCAATTGCCCGGCCTGTCCTGTAAGATATTCCTGGATCCGCCTTATTTTGTAAACCTGGGGCATATCTTCCTCTGTCAGATGTTCTTTTTCCAGAAGTCCATTTAATACGACCTCATAATTTTCATAAAGATTGCGCAGTGTCCATGTCCTGGCATACCGTTCTTTTCCAATATTCCTGTATTCAAAGGGCAGCTCATTTAACAGCCCCTTTGTATGCTTTGTACTTTCTTTTAACGTTTCCAGGCTTTCATCAGAACGCTCCTGGATATATTTATCAAAAGCTGCGCTTTCTTCGTCCATAGATGTCCAGAATGCAAGGCTCTGGGAATTATCCTTTAAAATACTTCCAAAGCCGCCAAGCCCGAAAAAAGCTACCAGCATATTGGCTGCAATGGACAAAAACACCACCGCGCCAGCCGAAAAGGTAAGATATTTCAGTTTTTCCTGCAGCGGAAGCCGGAACCATTTCTTCATCCCTTTCTCCTTCTTTTATATAATCCTTTTCTTTCTTAATCATGTTTTTGGCGGGTCCCAAGTTCAAAAATCCACCTTCAAGCAAGCTTGCATCGGATTTATGACCTTTTGATCCTGGTATCATTTTATATTACTTTGCAGGATTTTAAAAGATAGGAAAGCGTAAAAAATGCTCCGGCAGGCTTATCAGATATCTGCCGGAGCTGTTTTTCTTTAAAATTTTAACTTATAATTTCTGATCCTTATCTGATGGCACGTATACCGCAATATCCTCGATCTGACATCCAAGTATCCTGCACAGATCATTGATTGTCCTCATTGAAATATCCTGGTTGTGCTTTAAACGGTGCAGAGTGCTGTCTGATATATGATGCTTCTTGGTCAGTGTATACCAGCTTTCCTCTGATATTTCCAGTGTTTTCCAAAACGGTGAATAATCGATCATCCTATGCCTTCTCCTGTAACCCCTTCTTAATAGGTCAAGCATAAGTTAGATTTTACATCTTGAATATCTTCGTAATAACGAATATACTATAGGTATTATGATGTATAAAAAAAGTACTCATGGAGGTGGGGTATATGAGTTGGTATACAAAAGAAGAGATTGAAAAGCTGCTAGAAGACGAAGAACTGAGAAAACGCATCGCCCGGTTCGTTACTATGTCAGGTGAGGAATTTTTTGATGAAGTATACACTCATCTTTCCCCTGAAGAGCTGGAAGAATACCTGGAGGAAAATCCCAGTGAAAGAAAATATATGAAGCTATATGAATAAAGCTCCCCCCCAAGATCAACTATAAAAAGTTTTCTGGAATATTATAGTATGTTAAAGGACGATCTGTCAGATGACAAACCGTCCTTCTTCTGGTTCTTCTTTAAAATAATCTTTATACTCTACCTCTATTGCATGACGCATACGCTTCATACTGTAATAAAGATGATCCTTTAATGCCTTTTCCAGACCCTTTTCATCTTTTTCACAGAGCAGCCTGAACAATTCCTCATGTTCCTCTGTAATACGACTAAAATCCGTCTCTGTTGTAAAATCCAGCATACGGAATCTGGTATAATGCAGCTGCTGTGCCTGGAGCATTTCCCACAATGTCTGTCTTTTCACAGCCCCAAACCAAATGGAATGAAGTTGTGCATCCATACGGTAAAAGCGCTCAGGTTCAAAGCCCGGTGTCTGGATCAGTGCTTTCTGCATGGCAATGGCATGACGTATTTCCTCCATGACCATAGGATTCTGTACATTCAGAAAATCCCTCAGCACCATGGTCTCCACTGCTACACGCATATAGATCATCTGCTTGATATTATCCAGACTTAGCAGTGTCACATAAGTTCCCCTGTAGGGAACTGTCTCCACAAATCCCTGCTCCTGGAGCAGACGCAGGGCATCACGCACCGGGGTCCTTGAAACCCCGAAGCGCTCACAGATCTCATTTTCACTGACCATGCGCCCCGGTTCCAATTTCAGATCTAAAATTTCTCTTTTTAATGTCTCAAATACCTGCTCGCCGCGGTTTCTGAAATTTGTCCCACTCATTCAGTTAATTTCCTGTCTTTCTTAAAGTGCATCCTGTTATTTAGGCTGCTTGCCAATGTAAGCCAGAATACCACCATCTACATACAGTACCAGACCATTAACAAAGTTGGAAGCATCGGAAGCAAGGAATACTGCCGGACCACCCAGATCCTCTGCATCGCCCCAGCGTCCTGCAGGAGTCTTGCTTACGATAAACTGGTCAAATGGATGTCTGGAACCGTCTGGCTGGATCTCACGAAGAGGTGCAGTCTGAGGGGTTGCAATATAACCAGGTCCGATACCATTACACTGGATGTTGTATTCGCCGTATTCAGATGCAATATTCTTGGTCAGCATCTTTAAGCCGCCCTTTGCAGCTGCATAAGCAGATACAGTTTCACGTCCCAGTTCACTCATCATAGAACAGATGTTAATGATCTTTCCGTGTCCTTTCTTGATCATGCCCGGGATAACAGCCTTAGATACGATAAATGGTGCATTTAAGTCTACATCAATAACCTGTCTGAACTCAGCTGCGCTCATCTCGCACATCGGAATACGTTTAATGATACCTGCATTGTTTACCAGGATATCGATCACACCTACTTCTTTTTCAATCTGTGCTACTAATGCATTTACAGCCTCTTCATCAGTAACATCGCATACATAGCCATGAGCCTTGATGCCCTCTGCCTCATATGCAGCCAGGCCCTTATCTACCAGCTCCTGTTTGATATCATTAAATACGATCGTTGCGCCAGCACCTGCCATTGCCTTTGCGATCGCAAAGCCGATCCCATAAGATGCGCCTGTGATCAGTGCTACTTTGCCTTCCAGTGAAAAGTTGTTTAAATAGTCTGCCATTGTCCAATTCCTCCTGCTCTCGTTTTATGTACTCCCAAAATTCAAGAATACAAATTCCAGAATACATTTTGTTTTAACTTTTGTTTGTATTTGGATTTATTTCGATACTTTGTATACAAGTCTGCATATCTGTATACAGACTAGCAGATATATCTCTGGAAAACAATGGGAATAGTTTACAAAAAAATCCTATGTTTTCTATGCACTTTTACGAATTACATTGCATTTAAACCTTCTTTTCGTTATACTGAAAGAGTTGAACTACAACAACTATGATTTCTTTACAAATGAGAGGAGGATTTTTCTTTGAGTAAAAATATTCTTGTAGGCCAGTCCGGCGGACCTACCGCAGTGATCAACGCCAGTCTTTACGGCATCATCAAAGAAGCTGCTGCACATTGTGACAAGGTCGGACATGTTTACGGCATGATCAATGGTATCGAAGGTTTTCTTTCCGGACATGTAATGGACCTTTCTGCTGAATTATCAGACGAAGATTTAGAGCTTTTACGTCTTACACCGGCTGCCTATCTTGGTTCCTGCCGTTATAAACTTCCGGAAAATCTGGATGCTTCCGTATACACCCTTCTTTTTGAAAAATTTGAACAGTTAAATATCGGTGCTGTTTTCTATATCGGCGGAAATGATTCCATGGATACTGCTGACAAGCTTTCCCGCTGGGCAGCCAATAACCATAAAGACATTTCCTTTATTGGTGTCCCTAAGACCATTGACAATGAC
This sequence comes from Lachnospiraceae bacterium, assembly GCA_025758065.1. NCBI lineage: Bacteria > Bacillati > Bacillota > Clostridia > Lachnospirales > Lachnospiraceae > Lachnospiraceae bacterium. The sequence continues at coordinate 2,197,315 of CP107199.1, read as the reverse complement.
CTTCCCGTTACTGATCACACTCCGGGATATGGCAGCGCAGCCCGCTATGTTGCTTCCACCGTCCGTGAGATCGTTCTAGATGCCTCTGTTTACCAGCAGCCGGCCGTTACCATTGTAGAGCTTATGGGCCGTCACGCAGGCTGGGTCACTGCAGCCAGCAGTCTTGCCCGCAAGTTCGAAGGAGACAATCCTCTCCTTATTTATATGCCGGAAGCTCCATTTGAAATGGAAAGCTTCTTTACTGACCTGGAAAATGCTTTAAGCAAGAGTACTGCCGTTGTAGTATGTGTATCGGAAGGTATCCGCGATGCTTCCGGAAAATTCATCTGCGAATACTCCACTGAAGCCCAGTTAGACACCTTCGGCCATAAGATGCTCACCGGCTGCGGAAAGCTTCTGGAAAGCTATGTGCGTAACCGCTTTGGAGTAAAGGTACGCTCTGTAGAGTTAAATGTAAACCAGCGCTGCAGCAGCCTGCTTGCTTCTCTTACAGATATCAATGAGGCTGATATGGCTGGACGCACCGCTGTAAAATGTGCCTTAGAAGGTGTTACCGGAAAAATGATCACATTTAACCGCACAGACAATAATGAATACAGTCTGGAATACGGTCTGGTAGATGTGTGCGATGTATGTAATAAGGAAAAGCCATTCCCAGCTGAATGGATCACCGGCAATAACAACGACATTTCCCCTGAATTTGCAAAATACGCACTGCCTCTGATCAAGGGCGTGCCAGAACATGTATTTGAAGACGGTGTACCGAAATATCTGTACAGAAAATAAAATAACCGTAAATTTTCCCCGCTCGGTGAGCGGGGATTTTTGATGTAAACTGCAGCCTCAGACTTACAGGCGGAGATTTAGCGCTTTTATATAAAAAATACCACAGCCCCGGCATTATATTGCCGGAAACTGCGGTATTTTTTATTGCTATATTTTCGATGCCATTTTATTTCCTGCCAACAGGCAGGAAACAGATTTCTTTTATACTTACGTTTCCGTCCCGTCAGAGGGACTTAGACACACGATCCCGTGCTTACGCACTCTACTGTCTGCTTTCCCGGACTATCCCCAGGTTAATTACTTGCTCATCTTCTCAACAGCTTCAAATAAACCGTTCAGATAAGTTGCACCCAGTGCTCTGTCGTACAGACCATATCCTGCACGTCCTGTTTCGCCCCAGATCATACGTCCGTGGTCAGGTCTTACATAGCCGTCAAAGCCATTGTCTACCAGTGCTTTAACGATTCCAAACATATCAAGGGAACCACAGCTGGAAAGGTGTGCTCTCTCCTCGAAACCATTATCCAGAACAGCTACGTTTCTTAAATGTGCAAAATGGATACGTCCCATTGCTGCATACTTAGCTGCCATCTTTACTACATCGTTCTTTCCAGAGCATCCTAAAGAACCGGTGCAAAGTGTAATACCATTATGCTTGTCATCAACCAGCTTTAAGAAACGGTCCAGGTTCTCTTCGCAGGTAATGATTCTTGGAAGTCCGAAAATGCTCCAGCATGGATCATCCTCATGGATCGCCATATTTACATCACACTCAGCAGCTACCGGGATCACTCTCTCCAGGAAATACTGTAAGTTGTTCCATAAATCATCTTCGCTTAAGTTGTTGTACTCAGCAACTACTGCCTTTAAGCCTTCTCTTGTGTAGCTGGAGTCCCAGCCTGGAAGAGTTAAGTCACTGTCACTGTTTAAAGGATTTACAGCATCTACCTGCTCCTGATAGTAAACCAGGGAAGTAGATCCGTCAGCCAGCACATGGTCTAACTGGGTTCTTGTCCAGTCAAATACAGGCATGAAGTTGTAGCAGATACATTTAATGCCTGCTTCAGCAACACGGCGGATGTTCTCACAGTAATTTTCAATGTATTTATCTCTGGTTGGCTTGCCTAACTTAATATCCTCATGAACCGGGATACTTTCAATTACATCAAAGCCAAGGCCAGCGTCCTCAACCTGCTTCTTTAACTTCGCAATGCTCTCGCGGCTCCATACCTCACCAACAGGAACATCGTAAACTGCAGTTACGATAGACTGCATACCTGGGATCTGGCGGATATTCTCCAGAGTCACCTTGTCATCTTCTCCGTACCATCTGAATGATAATTTCATTGAAACTTCCTCCTTTAAACATTATATATTTAAGCTTTAACATCATTATATACTTAATATACTCAAACTTAAAATTTTTTCTGCACATTACAAAATACGTGATCTAAATCGATTGCAAAGATAATACCCTGATTTCTCACACATGTACCATCTATATTATGAATTATACCAGAACTTCCGTTTTCGTCCATAGTCATAATTGTTGTGCATATTGCAAAAGTTGTTGTTTATGTTATACTAGTATAATCCACGATAATTACCGATCCATTACACGCAGGATAAATTTTCATGTGCAAGGAAGCTGAATGAGGCGATGCCGGTGGCATCGTCGATTGAAGCTGACGCGGCAGATGGAAATTTAAACAAGTGAAAGGGGCGGATAATTATTGTGGATTATACTAGGTGTGATACGGAAAAATCAAAAAATATCTTTCCTTACATGGGAGGTTTTTACATGAAACAGATTTCCATGGATTTCAATAAACGGCAATACATGCGGCCGGTAGATTTTGAGCTTTTTTATTATAACGATACTGAGCTGCGTTCTGTTGCCTCTCACCACCATGATTACTGCGAATTTTATTTTTTTCTGGAAGGAAATGTCAAATACCACATCGGCGATGCTATATACAAACTTTCCTACGGTGACTGCCTGCTGATTCCTCCGGGAATCCCCCATTTTCCGGAATTTCTCTCCTTCGACCAGCCATACCGCCGTTTTGTACTCTGGCTGAACCGGTCTTATTATGAAAAACTCCATAAACAGGATACTGACCTGACCTATTGCTTTGACACTGCTGCCTCTAACCAGATCTACCGCATTCCTACCGACCGTATTACAGCCCAGGATATCCTGGGAAAGCTGATGGATCTGTTAGAGGAAAATAGTTCCGAGCGTATTTTTCATGCCCAGGCAAGAGAACTGATGGCTATGTCTTTCCTTGTATACATTAACCGGCTCCTTTACAGCAGCCTCCACGAACATTCCCAGGTATTTGAAAATGCCCTTTACTTAAAAATATGTGACTATATCCATCAGAATCTGGAAGATGATCTAAGTCTGGAACGGATCGCAGCAAATTTTTATGTGAGTAAATACCACATTGCCCACATTTTCAAAGATAATATGGGAATTTCCTTGCATCAGTATATATTAAAAAAGCGGCTTCATGCCAGCCGCCAGGCGATCCTCTCCGGCGAACCTATCAGCCGTATTTTTCCACAATATGGTTTTAAAGATTACACCAGCTTTTTCCGTGCTTTTAAAAAAGAATACGGGATCTCACCGAAAGAATACAGGGAGCAGCACCGGCTGATCAGAACCGAACCATAAATGGACAAATGCTCCCACAAAGAGCACTTGCAAGATATGCACTCCCGCAAAATCGACCACAAAAACAGGTGCAGGGAAGATTCCGAGAGTACATAAATACAAAAAGGAGTTTCTATATGAACTTACCTGACTATACAAACTGTACACTCTGTCCCAGAATGTGTCATGTAAACCGCAGTGTGACCACAGGCTACTGCGGCTGCTCAAGTCACATTTCAGCAGCCAGAGCCGCCCTTCATAAATGGGAGGAACCGGTACTTAGCGGACCGGAAGAAGAACCAGGCGGCAGCGGCGCTGTCTTTTTCTCCGGCTGTACCTTACGCTGCTGTTTCTGCCAGAATTCAATACTAAGCAAGGACCATTTTGGTAAAGAACTGACCGTAAACGAACTTGGAGATGCTTTTTTGCGTCTTCAGGACAAAGGTGCTTACAATATCAATCTGGTAACGCCTACCCAGTTTTTTCCGGATATCATTAAAACACTGGATCTGGTCCGCCACAAGCTGCATATTCCTGTAGTCTGTAACTGTGGCGGCTATGAACGCCCGGAGATCATTTCCCTGTTAAAAGATTATATTGATATCTGGCTTCCTGATTTTAAATATTTTGACAATGAACTGGCTTTTCGCTATTCAAAAGCAAAATATTACTTTGAACAGGCCTCTGCTTCTATTGCCCAGATGATCCACCAGACCGGCGCACCCGAATATACACTCCATCCTTCCTCTGTCCCCGGCAGACCGGATTTTCCCTTAATGACGAAAGGCATCATTATCCGCCATATGGTCCTTCCCGGTCACAAGGATGACTCTATCCGGTTGCTTTACTGGATCCACCAACATTTTCCGGAGCATTCCTATCTGGTAAGTCTGTTAAGCCAGTACACTCCTTATACCCAAAATCCGGACTATCCCCAGCTAAACCGCCGGATCACTTCTTATGAGTATAACAAAGTAGTAGATACTGCCCTGGAGCTTGGCATGACTGACGGTTTTATGCAGCAAAAAAGCAGTGCGAAAGAAGAATACACACCGCCTTTTAATCTGGAAGGGCTGTAAAACGAAAGCTTGGTTGCCAAATGTCTATACGTCCTTGCGTGCAAGCACGCAGTCCGCATAGCCGCTTGGTAACACTTTCGCAATAAAATAAGACGGATATCGAATCTTTGATTAACCACTTCGCGATTACGATATCCGCCTTCTGACTATCTCGTCCATTGGACCAAGCCTCTCTTTTCTGAAACATTTGTTTTTCGTTTCTTTTCTCTATATTCAATTGTGTGCCTCATTTCTTTCTCTTCCGCTTTTCTTTTCTCACTCTTTCTTTTTATATTTCTTTCTATCTGGTAATCTTCTTTCGTCCTGACCATACTTTCTCGTCATATGACCAAACCGAAAACTGGATTTTCCAATTTTGTACTCTTCTCTTTTCGATACTCTTACGGATAGTTTTTTAAGTAAGCGGTTTTAAAAGATTGAGGTTTGTCCTAGTCTCATTTATAAATCACATCTTTTATAAATGAAACAATGTTATCCTTCTGGTGGTCCGTACCTCCTTTTCTTAGATTTTTTCGAAACTGATTGTCTACAATTTCTTTTTTATTTATTTTCTTCGTTCTTTTGTTGTCTTTAATATACCAGATATCCCGCATTTTGTCAATACTATTTTAAAATTAATTCTATATTTTTAGCATATTTTAAAATTGTATTTATTGATTATAATTATTTATATTTTTTGTACATTTTAATACTTTTATTTTGTATTCAAAACGTATTTATCAGAATATTCTATTAAGTTTTCACCATATGTATCGCGCAATAAAAAAGACCCCCGAAAGGATCTTACACTGCATCTTTTTTCGGGAATCTTTTTCGTATTTTATAATATGTAAACATATGAGCTGAAGCCGTTATGATCCAGGAAACCGGATAGGACAGATAAAGCACTTCAAGGGTCCGGCAGGAAGCAAAGATCGTAAAGATCCAGAATACACGGAAGCCGCAGGCTCCTGTTAAGGATACGATCATTGGAAGTACAGAATATCCCAGACCTCTTAAACTTCCTACCATACAATCCATAAGACCGCACAGAAAATAGGTACCGCAGATAATACGCAGTCTGCGCATGCCAAAGGCAAGTACCTCCGGATCAGAAGAATAGATACTTAAAAGTCCTTTTCCTCCAAATACAGCTCCCAGTCCCAGGATCAGACCTACTACTGTTACAACTCCCAGACAGATATTTTTAATCTTGTCAATACGGCTGTATTTCTTACCGCCCAGGTTCTGGCTGGTAAAGCTTAAGCTGGTCTGGTATACAGCATTCATAGCCGTGTATACAAAGCCTTCAATATTGGCAGAAGATGTATTTCCTGCCATGGCAATAGAGCCGAATGAGTTTACAGATGACTGGATCAGCACGTTGGAAATAGAGAAGATCGCCCCCTGCATACCTGCCGGCAGACCTATACGTATGATCTGTTTCAATTTTTCAGGTACAATGCGCAGCTTGGAAAGATGAAGCTTCATAGCTCCCCTTTCCTTCATCAGGCTGCGGATGATCAGGCCCGCAGACACACATTCAGAAATAACGGTTGCCCAGCCAACGCCATCTACGCCCATTCCCAGCTGTATTACAAAAAACAGGTTCAAAACTACATTTACAGCTCCGGCTGCAAATAAAAAGTACAACGGACGTCTGGTATCCCCTACCGCCCTTAAAAGAGCTGCACCGAAGTTATAGATCATCAGCACCGGCATCCCAAAGAAATAGATCTTCAGGTACAATGCCGCCTGATCCAGTACATCATCCGGTGTTCCCATAAGGGTAAGCATCGGCCTTGAAGCAGTTTCTCCCAGAAGCACCAGAAACAGACCGCTTAATATAGCCATCATAATAGCTGTGTGGACTGTATCCTGAATATCTTTTTCCTTCTGGCCGCCATAATATCTGGCAGCAAGAACATTGACACCTACTGATAATCCCACAAATACATTGATCATTAAATTGATCAGTGAGGCGGTAGAACCAACAGCTGCCAGTGCTGTACTTCCCGCAAACCTTCCTACTACAATGATGTCTGCCGCGTTAAAAAGCAGCTGAAGAATACCGGAAAGCATAAGGGGAACTGAAAAAACAAGGATCTTGCCCAGAAGTGGGCCGTTACACATATCTATTTCATATGATTTTTTCATTCTACGCATGCTCCGCTTCCATCCAGCCTGCGGCCATCTATGGTACAATTGCTCATCATCACACCATCAGAAAGGTTCAGATAATAGGTATGCCCCATAGATTCCTGCCAGCCTGTTAACATATATCCATCTGCACCAAACAGATACCATTTTTCATTGATCTTCGCCCAGGAAGTAAGATAATCCCCCTGATACAGATAACGCCAGCCCTTTACATCCTTCTCCCATTTTCCCAGATGGATATTCCTGTAACCAGCCATATCACTTTCTGGAACAGCAGTAAAATAATATTCCTTCCGCTCATCCTCTGTGGAAAATTCCACCATGTAACAACGTTCCAGAGAGTCATATACATCCCCCGATGCTTTTTCACGGCTAAAGGTCTCCGGACGGATGACAGGATAATGTTCCCCTTCTTTCAGACCATAGACTCTGCATTCTAAGTTTTTCTCTGTACCACCATTATAGGTGATCAGATAATAGCTTAAAGTCACATCTCCCAGATCTACCTGGTCTGTATTTTTTGTAACAGTAAATGTATCATTTTCACAGGTACGATTACCCATTACATAAGAAGTATATCCGTCATAAACAGGTGTCTGCCTGTTGTTTATATCCATATGAAGGGTGAGTGGTACATCTTTCTTAAAGGAAGAACCTGCTTGAGAAGAGAAGGTACTTCCCACAGCAAAGGCTGCTGCAAGAAGCAGTGTCATATAGTTTTTCACCAAGCATCCTCCTCTCATTTATCTTACTTTAAAATAACTTTCTTAAAGTTCTTCTTTCCGCGCTTGATCACAACACCATCACCTGCAAACTGTTCTTTTGCAAATACTGCCTTGATATCCTTGATCTGTGTTCCGTCAGCAGATACACCGCCCTGTTCTACATTTCTTCTTGCCTCAGAACGTGATGCGGCCAGTCCTGATTTTGTAAGAACAGTTAAAATGTCGATATTTCCATCTGTGAAATCTTCTTCACCCAGTTCACAGGTTGGCATATTTTCGGTATTAGCGCCGCCTGCAAATAATGCTCTTGCACCTTCCTGTGCTTTTGCAGCCTCTTCTTCCCCATGTACCAGCTTGGTCAGTTCAAATGCAAGGATCTCTTTTGCCTTATTTAACTGGCTTCCTTCCCACTTGTCCATTTCATCGATCTGCTCTAATGGCAGGAAAGTAAGCATACGCAGGCACTTAAGTACATCAGCGTCACCTACGTTTCTCCAGTACTGGTAAAAATCAAATGGAGAGGTTTTTTCAGGATCCAGCCATACAGCACCTGACTGGGTCTTGCCCATCTTTTTACCTTCGGAGTTTAATAACAGGGTAATGGTCATAGCATGAGCATCTTTGCCCAGCTTACGGCGGATCAGCTCTGTACCGCCTAACATATTGCTCCACTGGTCATCACCGCCGAACTGCATGTTGCAGCCATAGCGCTGGAACAGCTCATAGAAGTCATAGCTCTGCATCAGCATGTAGTTAAACTCTAAGAAGCTTAAGCCTTTTTCCATTCTCTGCTTGTAGCACTCTGCACGGAGCATATTATTAACGGAGAAATGAGGACCTACTTCCCTTAAAAATTCAATATAATTTAAGTTCATCAGCCACTCAGCATTGTTTACCATCAGGGCTTTTCCATCAGAGAAATCAATGAAACGGCTCATCTGCTTTTTGAAGCAGTCACAGTTGTGCTGGATGATCTCAGGTGTCATCATCTTACGCATATCAGTACGTCCTGATGGATCTCCTACCATACCAGTACCGCCTCCGATCAGGGCGATCGGCTTATTTCCAGCCATCTGAAGACGTTTCATCAGGCACAGTGCCATAAAATGTCCTACATGAAGACTGTCAGCAGTTGGGTCAAAACCAATATAGAAAACTGCTTTTCCTTCGTTTACCATTTTACGGATTTCTTCTTCATTTGTTACCTGGGCGATAAGACCTCTGGCAACTAATTCTTCATAGATCTGCATTTTTTTCTTTCCTTTCATTACCATCCCGTATACTAGTACATCGTTTTCGAAATAACTATACTACTCACTTGTCTGCGAATCTGATTGCACAGGCCTAAAAGCCTCAGCGTAGCCCGCTACGCCTGCGTTTTTAGACCTGCACACTCAAATCCGCATCCTACGTGATTAGTACAGTTATTTACGAAACGATGTACTAGATACCTATTTCTAAGTATAACATATTTTTTCTTTCATGTACAAGGAACAGGGAGATTCCCAGGGATTTCGCTTTTAGCACTGTATATTTATAAATAGTGCCCCTCTCACGCTTATTTTCTCTTTTGCTTCCTGAATAGCTGAATGCGCACAACGTCCCCCCTTAGTTAAATTTAGCTCATTTCAAAGCGCCTGTTTTTATTTTCCCACTGACAGACTATCCGCCCTTTTCATACAAGATACTTTTTACTTTTTCCAATAATAGCTCATCACAAAACTTCCGGTTCACACTTTTTCGGCTGATTCCACTTTCTTTAAATCTTTGAATACGGCGATACAGGTATAATTCTCTCATGTTGAAGCCGATGATCATCAGATCAAATATTACTTCTGTTGCTGCATGGCAATAGCAATGTTTTGCGTGATAATACGTTTTCAACTGGTGGAATCCATTCTCTTCTATATCCCATCTTCGGTTCATCATCTCCCATAAAACCCGAGGTTCCCCTTGATCCAGAGTCGTTACCAGCCACATCCGGCGTTCGTTTTCTTTCCAGCTTTCATGATATCGGATCACACGAAGCTTATGGGGACTATTATCTATCTCAAATCCTGAAAGATCCCAGACTTCTATATTCTTTTTTCCACAGGTAAACGACCTTTTTTTCCCCTCATCCCGCTTAAACAGGCTTTCCGCATCCTGAAACAGTTCCCTTCGTTCATCTTTTAGTCGGATCACCGCATCCAGTCCGCACTCTTTTATCGTATTGATAAATGGGGCATTCAGATACAGCGCATCTGCTACGATCACATCTGCGAAATGTCCGTGTCTTTCCTTCAGACGTCTGATCAGCTTTTTTCCTCCTGTCAGTTCTCCTTCATCTTTTTCCGCTCCGTCCCTCGGTTTTAACATTTCCTGGCCCAGGATTACATGTGGCGTTTTTCCTACTGTCATACAGACCACGCTCCGGTGGAAATATTCTGTTTCACCTGCACGGTTTTTCCGGCTAAGGCAGTCCGAACAGGACTTTTTTGTGCTGTTGAACAATTCCACTCCATCGATACCGGCTACAACATATCCACCTATAGTCCCTTCCCGAAATACACGGTTGCTTTTTATGATATCGATCGTCTGGTCGTGGATCTCACGGATCTCATCTGGATCTATCTGGGTAAGAAGGTCACGGACCGCATCAATTTTAGGTATTTTTCCATGTATGCAGTTTTTCAATCGTTTTCCCATACTTTCAGGCGCAGAAAAAACTGTATGAAAACTCTCATACTGCAGCATCAGAAAGAGCAGTGCCGGCATGACGATATTAAATAATGGGATCGTTCTTCTTTTTCTTTTGTCCGATAACCCCTTGATTTTCTCCGGGATTTTATATACACTTTTCATATAAGTTAGCAGCTTCTTTAATGCTAATTTTTCATTAAGGACACCTTCTTTCGTGTTGTTTTGTGGGTAACATAATTATACAATAAAAGGTGTCCTTTTTGATTGCTTATGCAGAAAAAACAGTAACTTTTTATTCAATATGAGAATTCCCCGTTCTGCCAGATGGATCCCTTGCAAAACGGGGAACTTTTTATCTTAAAAGCGAAATCCCTGGGAGATTCCTGATTATTAAATGTTACAGTTCAGCCATGACATCTTCTTGTTTCCATATTCATGAAAACAAGAAGCACGGTGGGTTCACCATATGCTGATTTGGATGAAAAAGTGCTTATGCAAGCAAGCTTGCAACACACTTTCTCATTCAAACCAGCGCATGGCTGAACTGTAACTATTAAATAAAAAAGCTCCGTCCCCTAAAGGACGAAGCATAAAGATCCGTGTTACCACCTTAATTTACAGACAGCTCACACCGTCTGCCTTAAAAGGTACGCTCTTTCGAGGATACCCTGGTACTATAACGTGTACCGCCTCCGTTGCAGCCTACTAAACGATCTTATCATTATTCAGTGCAAAGCTCAGGGATGTATTCATATCCTGCTTTCCATGCGCCTCTCATCAGCCGGCTGCTTTCTGTATGCTTTTGCAGAAAATTACTTGTTCCCATCATTGCCAAGTCATGAAATTAAGGCTATTATAGGCAGTTATCCTATTTTTGTCAATGGGATTTTTTTGCGTTGCAACTTCCCCAAAGTTATACTATAATGAGTCCTAAAGAAAATTGAGCCATACTAAAGTTACATCGGGAGGATAAAGACCAATGAGTTTCACACTTGTAAATGAACTTCCAAGCCCCGCAGAGATCTTAGAGCAGTTTCCTCTGCCTGAAAAGCTGGCAGCTTTAAAAGCTGAAAGAGATGAAGAGATCAAAAAAGTAATTACCGGAGAAAGCAATAAATTCCTTGTTATCATCGGACCTTGCTCCGCTGATAATGAAGATGCTGTCTGCGACTATACAAACCGTCTTGCAAAGGTTCAGGAGAAGACCAAAGACAGACTTCTCATTGTTCCAAGAGTTTACACCAATAAGCCAAGAACCACAGGCGAAGGCTATATGGGCATGCTCCACCAGCCTGATCCTGAGAAAAAGCCGGATATGCTCCAGGGGATTATTTCCATCCGTCATATGCACATGAAGGTATTCCGCGAGACCGGAATGTCCACTGCTGACGAAATGCTGTATCCGGATAACCTTCAGTATCTGTCCGATATTATGTCCTATATCGCAGTTGGCGCCCGTTCTGTTGAAAACCAGTATCACCGTCTGGTAGCCAGCGGCTGTGACGTACCGGTGGGCATGAAAAATCCTACCAGCGGCGATCTCAGCGTTATGTTAAACTCTGTTGTAGCAGCCCAGCTGCCTCATGATTTTATCTTCCGCGGTGACGAAGTTTCCTGCCCCGGAAACCCATTGGCACATACCATTCTGCGCGGTGCTGTAAACAAGCATGGCCAGTGCATCCCTAACTACCATTATGAGGACCTGCACCTGCTCTTTGAGCTTTACTCCAAGAGAAACTTAAAGAACCCGGCCTGCATCGTAGATACCAACCATTCCAACTCCAACAAAAAGTATGCAGAACAGGTACGTATCGCAAAAGAAGTTCTCCACAGCCGCCGTCATTCTGATGATATCCGTCATCTGGTAAAGGGTCTGATGATCGAAAGCTACATCGAGCCAGGAAACCACAAGATCGGCGAACACTGCTACGGACAGTCCATTACCGACCCATGTCTGGGCTGGGATGAGTCTGAAAAGCTGCTGTATGATATTGCTGAAATGGCAGATTAAAAATAATCGTTAAAAAAACTCCGTTCCTGATATATGAGCAGGACGGAGTTTTTTTGTCTGCAGTATTTTAGCTGCCCGTTATGGACATTTTAGTATTTATTGATCCATTGCCTGGCCGACCGGGCATTTTTGCGGAACTATGATTATGATGCCAGTGCTGTGATCCCGAAGTATGCCAGCACCACAATACCTAAAATAATACGATAATAACCAAAGAATTTAAAATCATGCCTGCGCACATACCCCATTAAGAACTGGATAGAGTATACAGATACGCCAAATGCAACAAGCATTCCCAGAATGGTGTAAAAAATCTGCGGCCCGGTCAGGGCATTGCCTTTTATGAAAAACTTTACAAGCTTTAAAAAGCTGGCCCCGAACATGACCGGGATCCCTAAAAAGAAGGAAAATTCAGCTGCCGCACCTCTGGAACAGCCAAGTACCATGGCTCCTAAAATCGTAGATCCGGAACGGGACGTACCCGGTATCAGGGACAGAAGCTGGAACAGACCGATAAAAAGGGCTGTTTTTGCAGAAATATGACCTACTTTGGTAATAGACGGATTGGCTGTAATAGAACTGTTTTCCAGAACAATAAACAGTACACCGTAAATGATCAGTGTGGCAGCTACCACATAGGCGTTGTATAAATGTGCTTCCATCCAGTCATCTAAAAGAAGTCCGAATACAGCTGCCGGGACACATGCGATCACGATCTTGATCCACAATGCCCATGTAGCCTGTTTCTGTCTGGAAGACTTTGCTGGGCTGAATGGGTTTAATTTGTGAAAATACATTACTGCAACCGCTAGGATAGCGCCTAACTGGATCACCACCAGGAACATGTCTTTAAACGCATCCGGCTGGTTTAACCGGATGATCTCATCTACCAGGATCATGTGGCCGGTGCTGCTGATGGGCATCCATTCTGTGAAACCTTCTACAATTCCCAGAACGATCACCTTTAAAATCTCTACTATACTCATAATTGCTCCTTATATATCATTTTTTGATCACGTCAGCTTATTTCGCCTGCTTTTCTATGTTTTCGATCTGCCAGTCAACAGGCTCTAAACCATGTTTCCTGAGGAAATCATTGGTCTTGCTGAAAGGACGGCTGCCGAAAAATCCTCTGTATGCAGATAATGGGCTTGGATGGGGCGCCTCTAAGATCATATGCTTTGGATTGTTTAACATAGCCTTCTTTGCCTGGGCCGGTCTGCCCCACAGGATAAAGACCATGGGACGGTCCTGTTCATTTAACACACGGATGGCAGCATCTGTAAACTGCTCCCAGCCAATATCATGGTGGGAATTTGCCTGATGGGCCCGCACAGTCAGAACTGTGTTTAAAAGCATAACGCCCTGGTCTGCCCATTTCTTCAGATAACCGTTATTTGGTATGTAACAACCCAGATCATCATGCAGCTCCTGATAAATATTCACCAAAGATGGCGGAATATCTATATCCGGCTTTACGGAAAAACTCAGGCCATGGGCCTGGCCATTGTTGTGATAGGGATCCTGACCCAGGATCACTACTTTTACCTTTTCCAGTGGTGTAAAGGCAAAGGCATTGAAAATGTCATCTGGTGCCGGAAAAATCTCTCTTGTTTCATACTCATGTTTTACAGTTTCATATAATTTTTTATAATATGGCTTTTTAAACTCTCCGCTTAAGGGAGCCAGCCAGTCATTAGATATCGCAGCCATTTTATGCTCCTTTTCTCTTGTATGTTCTCTTCAGGCACACCCTTATCTCCGAACGGAAATACCTTGGTCAGCCAGATAATCCTTCAGCTCACAGATTTCCAGTTCCTTATAATGGAACATGGAAGCAGCCAGGACCGCATCTGCTTTGCCTTTTGTTAATGCATCATAAAAATGCTCTTTTGTACCTGCACCGCCAGATGCGATCACAGGAATGCTTACCAGATCTGCTACTGCTGCAGTCAGTTCATTGTCATATCCGGCTTTTGTGCCATCGCAGTCCATACTGGTAAGAAGGATCTCACCTGCGCCTAATGAATCTGCTTTTTTCGCCCATTCCAGCACATCCAGACCTGTATCTAAACGTCCGCCGTGTTTGTATACATTCCACCCGGAACCATCTGCCCTGCGCTTGGCATCGATCGCTACCACAACGCACTGTCTTCCGAATTTCTGTGCTGCATCATGGATCAGCTGCGGGTTATCAATGGCAGATGAGTTAATGGATATCTTATCAGCGCCTTCCCGAAGAAGCATGCGGAAATCTTCCACTGTACGGATCCCACCGCCTACTGTAAAAGGGATAAACACCTTTTCTGCCACCTTGCGCACCATATCTACTACTGTTTTTCTGTGGTCAGAGGACGCAGTAATATCAAGAAATACCAGTTCATCTGCTCCTGCTTTGTCATAAGCTGCCGCTATCTCCACCGGATCACCGGCATCTTTTAAATTTACAAAATTAACGCCTTTTACAACACGGCCGTTATTCACATCTAAGCATGGAATGATCCTTTTTGTAAACATATTTTATTTTCCTTTCTCCAGGTATGTGTAAAAGCCACTATGACAGTTTAATGAAGTTTTCAAGGATCTTAAGACCTGTCTGGCTGCTCTTTTCCGGATGGAACTGGCAGGCGAACAGGTTTCCTTTCTCGACTGCTGCGTGAATATGTGTCCCGTATTCCGTAGTAGCTGCTACAATATCTTCTGATCCTGCTTTCAGATAATAGGAATGGACAAAATATACATAACTGCCATCTGGAATGTCCTGAAACAATCTGGAATCCGGACGTACTTTCAGGGAGTTCCAGCCCATATGTGGAACTTTCATCCCCGGTGCTTCCGGTATCTTTAGGATCTTTCCCGGAAGCAGTCCAAGACCTTCTACACCAGGGCTTTCTTCGCTGCTTTCAAACATCAGCTGCAGTCCCAGACAGATCCCCAGAAAAGGGGTCCCTTTTTTTACGATCTCTTTTATCACATCTACCAGTCCATACTGGTGCAGACGTTCCATTGCATCCCCAAAAGCACCTACTCCCGGAAGGATCACTTTATCAGCCGCCAGAAGTTCTTCCCTGTCTCTGGTGATGACCGGTGTTTCTCCAAGATAAGCTAATGCTTTTTCCACGCTTTTTAAATTTCCTGCATCATAGTCTATTACAGCGATCATGGTCATTCCTCACTTTCGTCTTTTATCTGGCTTTTACACTGCTATTTTATTTTTCAAGCATCCAGCGGACAGAATTTTCATGGACAGAAACGCCACGTTCCTCCGCCTCCTTAGGAAGCTGGTAAAAGCTTTCATTTATACGGTATAATCTGGATTTACGGTTAAAATAAATGATCTTTTCAAAAGGCCAGCGCATAACAGTGGGAGTTGCGAATCCTTCTCCCAGTTCCAGGATCACAAGAGAACGGTTAATCGTACCGGTCTGCCATTTCATATAATCTTTCCATCTTGGAAGATAGCCTTCTTCAATATATGTTTCTGCCTTTATAGTATTTCCTGTAAGCGGGGCTTTGCAGTGTGGACAGACATCATCTGGCACTTCACTTTCTTCCCAGATGTCCTTGGTACATGCCTTAGAACACTGTCTCCAGTGGATATTTCCGCAGGGAGCCACGATCCTGTTTTTATCAAAGGGCATTTCATAAACAGCCCCGTCTGTTAAAGTAGTGACAATGTAATAGTCTTTCTCTTTTATCAGATCATAAAGGGCTTCATAAGCTGCCTCCAGATCAGCCTGGGATGGATCTGTTAAATGGCAAAAGCGGATATCTTTTTCATCATCCCTCAGCGCCCATTCTTTTCCGATCCCAATGAGGACTTTCTGGGCTTCTTTTATCTTTTCCATGACCTCTGTCTTTACATTTTCCATTAATTTCTCTGCCTTCCTGCAAATTATGTCAATCAACATAATACCACAGACAGCCTTTCATTTCAATGAAACAGTTTATAAACCCTTTGCAGTCCTTTTTAACGGGAATACAAAAAACAGGCAGAAGCTTTTCTCCCGCCTGCTTTAAAAATACAGATACTGTTCTCAATTATTTAAACTGCCCTAAAATAGAAGTTCCAATGGTTCCTTCCGGCATTTTCACATCAAAATTATCTGCAATCGTAGCACCGATAACACCAAAGGTATCTGCTTCTTCCAGTTTTCCATCTCCTTTTAATGACGGGGAATAAACTAACAGCGGTACCTGCTCTCTCGTATGGTCTGTACCGGTCCATGTAGGATCATTTCCATGGTCTGCTGTGATCATTAACAGATCATCCTCTTTCAGATTCTTTAACAGCTCACCCAGCTTTACATCAAAGCTTTCCACTTCTTTTGCATAGCCTTCCGGATTTCTTCTGTGCCCCCAAAGTGCATCAAAATCAACCAGGTTGACAAAGCAAAGACCTGTAAAATCATTGTTCTGCAAAATGTCGATGGTCTGTTCCATGCCGTGAACAGAACTTTTTGATTTATAAGCCTCTGTAATGCCTTCCCCGTCAAAAATATCTCGGATCTTTCCTACAGAGATCACATCATATCCGTTTTCTTTTAATGCATCCAAAGCCGTTTTTCCTGTTGGTTTTAAGGCATAATCATGGCGGTTGCTGGTACGCTTGAATTCACCTTTTTTCTTTCCTACATAAGGTCTTGCAATGACGCGTCCTACTCTCCACTCATCCTTTAAAGTCAGCTCCCTGGCGATCTTGCAGCAGCGGTAAAGCTCATCCAGTCCAAAGGTTTCCTCGTTTCCACAGATCTGGAGCACTGAATCAGCAGATGTATACACGATCATGTGACCGGTTGCGATCTCCTCTTCTGCCAGCTCATCCAGGATCTCTGTACCGCTGGCGCTTTTATTTCCAATGATCTTATGTCCGGTACGTTCTTCCAGTTCATGGATCAGTTCAGGTGGGAAACCATGGTCTGTAAATGTAACGAATGGCTTTGTGGTATAAATACCCGTCATTTCCCAGTGTCCTGTCATAGTGTCTTTTCCGCAGCTTTTTTCATTAAGGACCAGCTGATAGCCCAATGGATGTTCTGCAGGTGTTACTCCCTTTAAAGGATGTAAATTCGCCAGCCCCAGCTTTGTAAGGTTTGGGATTTTCCAGTTATCATGCTTCTCAGCAATATGACCCATGGTATCTGCACCGTCATCGCCGTAAGCAGCCCCGTCTTTTGCATGACCTGCGCCAAAAGAATCCATTACTATCAAAAAAATGCGTTTAAATTTCTTCATTATTTTCATTCCCTCCCATTATTTTTCCGTTTTTTATACATTTTTGCTTTATTTCCATATCTAATATCAGTATACACAAAATAGAAAAATAAAAAAATGCCATATGGCATTTTTTACAGGAAGTAATTTTTCATAAAACCTTTGACTTTCTTATCATTTTTTACTTGAAGCTTCTTTGTAATAATGTTACCATGTACATATTGTATGTTCTCCAGAACTTTTCGGGGGAACATAACATTTCTCAGGAGGAATATATCAATGGAACTGTTTATACCGGAGCACTATGATCCCCGGCTGGATATACGTGAGACCCAGGATGCCATTAAATATATCCGCGATACTTTCCAGAAGGAAATGGGACGCGAGATGCACCTGGAACGTATTTCCGCACCTTTATTTGTAGAAAAAAGCAGCGGTTTAAATGATAACTTAAACGGCGTAGAACGCCCTGTATCTTTCGATATGGCTGCTATTCCTGGTGAGACCATGGAAGTTGTACACTCCCTTGCAAAGTGGAAACGTATGGCATTAAAAGAATATGGTTTCCAGCCAGGAGAAGGTCTTTACACCAACATGAACGCCATCCGCCGGGATGAGGAGCTGGACAATCTCCACTCCTGCTACGTAGACCAGTGGGACTGGGAGAAAGTCATTACCAGGGAAGACCGCAATGAAAAGACCTTAAAGGATACTGTACGTCTGATCTTTAAGATCATCAAGCACATGCAGCACGAAGTATGGTACAAATATCCTCAGGCTGTAAACCAGCTGCCAGATAATATCTTCTTTATCACTACCAGTGAACTGGAAGCTATGTACCCGGATAAAACCCCAAAGGAACGTGAAAACCTGATCACCAAAGAACACGGCTGCGTATTTTTAATGCAGATCGGTGACAAGTTAGCCAACGGAAAGCCACATGACGGCCGTGCACCAGACTATGATGACTGGAAATTAAACGGTGATATCCTTTTCTGGTATCCAACCTTAAACTGCGCGTTGGAGATCTCCAGCATGGGTATCCGTGTAGATGAGACTTCTTTAAGGGAACAGCTTGAAAAATCCGGCTGCACAGACCGTATGGAGCTTCCTTATCACAAGATGCTTTTAAACGGAGAGCTTCCTTATACCATCGGCGGTGGTATCGGACAGTCCCGTCTGTGCATGCTTTTACTGGACCGAGCCCATATCGGCGAAGTACAGGCAAGTATCTGGCCGCAGGAAATGCGTGATACCTGCAGGAAGCATAAAATCTACTTACTGTAATTACAGGAGATCTGATCAATCATGGGGAATTCTATTTCAATCTTCTTTCTGATCGAGGCTGTGGGAACCATTGCTTTCGCCTCTTCCGGCGCTATGGTGGCTATCCGGCAGAATCTTGATCTTCTGGGGATCATTGTATTAGGTGTTACAACAGCAGTTGGCGGAGGTATGATGAGGGACATCCTTTTAGGGATCGTTCCTCCCAGCCTTTTTACCAACCCGGTTTACACGATCATGGCATTTGTCACTGTCCTGATCCTTTTTACAGTCATCCGTATGAACCAGCATTTCTTAGAGGGTGACTGCATCATCACTTATGAAAAGCTGATGAATATTTTTGATGCTATTGGACTGGCTGCTTTTACAGTAACAGGTATTGATACTGCTGTAATGGCTGGATACGGGAATTATCATTTTCTCTCTGTTTTCTTAGGAGTTCTTACCGGCGTAGGCGGCGGGCTTTTAAGGGATATTATGGCAAGGCAGACTCCTTATATCCTGAAAAAACATGTTTATGCCTGTGCTTCCATTGCAGGGGGAATGTGCTATTCTTTCCTGCTTTCCAGCCCTGTTAATAACGATGCTGCCATGATCATCAGCGCTGTTTTAGTGGTTGCTATCCGCCTTTTAGCCACTCATTATTGCTGGAACCTGCCAAGAGCGTTAAAGAAGTCCTGATATCATTTTGGACAACTCTTTTATAATAAGATTCCGAAAGAACATTAAAAAGCTGTATCTACCGATCCTTCAGTAAATACAGCTTTTTTCATATTTTCATAACATGTTTTATATTTTTTATTCGGCCGCAGGAACCGCTTCTTTATCGTTATTCCACTGGATCACATCATATGCTTCACCAATGTTTAACATATGGTCGCCGATTCTCTCATAGTCTGTGAGCATTTCTGAATACAGGATAGAGGACTCTACATTACAATGGCCTTCCCGCATACGGTCGATCTGATTCTGACGGAAATTGTCAGTAATATCATCGATCTTCTGCTCTATGGCCTTGATCTTCTCTAAGGTAAATCCACTGTCTCCGGCTGCCGCCATTCTGAGCAGCTCCATACCTTCTGCACAGCTTTCATCCATGACCTTAAATTCATTTTTTGCATAATCTGAGAAATTCAGGTTTTTTTCCTGGATCGTCTGGGCATATTCTGCCAGGTTCATGGCATGATCGCCAATTCGCTCAATATTTCCTAAAATACTGTACATCTTATTTAATGCTTCAATATCCTGAGGTGTCTGGTCTAAAACAAGGACTTTGGATATCTTCTTTGACAGTCGTACGTTGGAAAGGTCGATCTCTTCTTCTCTGTCTGTGATCTCCTGGATACCATTTTCACCTGGTCCCTGTTCCATGGCCTTAAAGCTGTCAGAAACATTGGCAGCAGCCATAGCCAGCATATCCCGGATTTCTTCATGGATCTGGCTGATGGCAATGGTAGAAACACCCAGATGATGTTTGGAAGCCATCAGGCCTTCAAACCACTGGTCTGCATCCATCACATGCTTTACCTGGGTATCCGGAAGGATCTTCTTTGCAATATTTACTAACATCGGCCCAAATGGGAACAGGATTACAGTTGTGGCAATATTAAAGATGGTGTGCACATTTGCGATCTGCGCAGCCGGATTTGCCGGGTTAGTGGCGATCATCCAGTCTACAAATGGCGTTACCATACACAATACCACAAATATAACTGTACCGACTACATTGAACATCAGATGGATGGCTGTGGTACGCTTTGCATTTCTGTTGGTTCCCACAGAAGCCAGAACAGCCGTGATACAAGTACCGATATTCTGACCGAACAGTACGAACACAGCGCTGTGAAGACCTATCACGCCGCTTACAGCCAGTGCCTGTAAGATACCGATAGAAGCTGCGGAAGACTGGATCACTGCTGTGAACAGCGCGCCTGCCATAACACCTAACAGTGGGTTTTTAAAGCTGGTCATCAGCTGGATAAATTCCGGTTCATCACGAAGAGGAAGCATTGCATCGCTCATCATTCCCATACCGATGAAGATAACACCTACCCCGGCAACAATGCCGCCGATGTGCTGCAGCTTTTTGTTCTTAACAAAAACCACCAGTACAACACCGATAAATGCGATCAGCGGTGCTAAAGCACCTACGTCCAAAGCGATCAGCTGTCCGGTAATGGTGGTACCGATATTAGCACCCATAATGATCCACACAGCCTGTTTTAAAGACATAAGACCTGAGTTTACAAAGCCTACTGTCATAACGGTTGTAGCTGAAGATGACTGGATCAGTGCTGTGATGCCTGCGCCTACCAGGATTCCCATAAAGCGGTTGGTGGTCAGCTTTTCCAGAATCTGCTTCATCTTGTTTCCGGCAGCTGCTTCCAGATTATTGCTCATCATCTGCATTCCATACAGGAACAGCGCCAGACCTCCCAGAAGGCCCAAAAGCAATTCAACTCCCATTTTTTACTCCTTTTTCCTTAAAAAACAGGATGTTTTTGTATTATCAATATTCGGATAATACTGATTTTTTCCTGTTTTTTACATGCGTTTTACCTTTAGTTTACACTTGCTCATTATACGGGATATTTTATCAATCGTCAATATGGATTGTTGGTCGGTTATGTAAAGTTCAGGTAAATTGTTTGTAAACTCGCAGTATGTTATCTATATATAGATAATGCGTTTTTAACGGTTTTGGGGTAAAAAAAGGCCGCACCGAATGGGGCGGTGGGGTGTGAATAGCGTGAATAACCTCCACTTGCAAAGGATCCACTCATGGCCCCGCGCTATCGCGCTCCATTGCCTGCTGACGCAGGCGGGCCATTCGTTAATGGCGCAGAAAAAGCAAATGGCCGTCCCACTTTGGGACGACCGCTTGTGCTTCACTCATGACCCCCGCGCTATCGCGCTCCACTGCCTGCTGACGCAGGCGGGCCATTCGTTAATGGCGCAGAAAAAGCAAATGGCCGTCCCACTTTGGGACGACCGCTTGTTTTTTCTATGCGCTCATTACATTAAAGATAAGTATAAGTTCTTGATGTCTTCAAAGGTCGGATCTTTTGGATTGCCTGGGCGGCATGCATCATCCATTGCGGACTGTGCAAGGAAATCAACGTCTTCTGCCTTAACGATAGCCTTTAAGTCAGCTGGGATACCAACATCAGCAGACAGCTTCTTAACTGCATCTACAGCTGCCTTGCGGTACTCTTCCTGGCTCATGTTCTCTACACCTTCAACACCCATTGCAACAGCGATATCTTTGTATTTGGTTCCTGTGCATGGTGCGTTGTATTCCATAACAGTTGGAAGCAGGATCGCATTTGCAACACCATGAGGAGTATCATAAACAGCACCTAAAGCATGTGCCATGGAATGAACGATTCCTAAACCTACGTTGGAGAAGCCCATACCTGCGATGTACTGTCCTAAAGCCATTCCTTCACGGCCTTCTTTTGTATTCTCGCAAGCGCCTCTTAAGTTCTTGGAGATCAGCTCGATTGCCTTTAAATGGAACATATCAGTCATCTCCCATGCACCCTTGGTGATGTATCCTTCAATTGCATGTGTTAAAGCGTCCATACCGGTAGATGCGGTCAGACCCTTTGGCATAGAGGACATCATATCCGGGTCAACAACTGCGATAACCGGAATATCATGTGTATCTACACAAACGAATTTACGTTTCTTTTCCACGTCAGTGATAACGTAGTTAATGGTAACTTCTGCTGCTGTTCCTGCTGTAGTTGGAACTGCGATGATCGGGATAGATGGCTTCTTGGTAGGTGCTACACCTTCCAAGCTTCTTACATCTTCAAATTCAGGATTGGCAATGATGATACCGATTGCTTTTGCTGTATCCATAGAAGAACCGCCGCCGATAGCGATCAGATAATCAGCACCGGATTTCTTAAATGCTGCTACACCAGTCTGTACATTCTCAATAGTTGGGTTTGGTTTGATATTAGAGTAGATCTCATATGCAAGACCTGCATTATCCAGTACATCTGTAACTTTCTTTGTTACGCCAAATTTGATCAGGTCTGGATCTGAACATACGAAAGCCTTCTTAAAAGCTCTTGTTTTTGCTTCATTAGCGATCTCAGCAATAGCGCCTGCGCCATGATAAGAAGTTTCATTTAATATGATTCTGTTTGCCATGATACACTCTCCTTTTTTTGTGTATATACTCCCTAAAGCTTTCCTGCACCTGCTTTGCGGCCGGTTTTCCGGGAGTACATAAAAATCATGTGTTCCGGGAAGTCCAGAACAGTTTTTTATGTTCTTTTTCGTTTCGTTAATATTATAACAACACTTTTTCCAAAATCATAACCACCCGTCCAACGGGTGGTTTGCACTAGGGCTATAAGCCCTTGTTACTAGGCCAGCGTCTCAAGGCGCTGGCTTTCTCTTTAGACTGTGGGAATTCTGTTTACACAGCCTTCCCACAGCTCCGTTCAAGCCATATTGCTCTTGACTCGTCGCTACCCCTTAAAGGGTATTGTTACTACTTGGCATTAACCCTTAAAAGGGTCTTCATATTCCTTTACACTTAGCTTATCCATTGCTATATCATGCTTTTCCTGCTCTTGGATATATTTTTTTATTGTAGCCTCATTTAATCCTACTGTGCTAACATAATATCCTTCTGCCCAGAAATGACGATTTCCAAATTTATACTTTAAATTTGCGTGTTTATCGAATATCATAAGCGCACTTTTCCCTTTTAAATATCCCATGAATGATGATACACTTATCTTTGGCGGAATACTTACTAACATATGGATATGATCTGGCATTAGATGACCCTCAATAATTTCAACACCTTTATAACTACACAATTGTTTTATAATATCTCTTATATCCGCTTTGTATTGATTGTAAATTATTTTTCGTCTATACTTAGGTGTGAAGACGATATGATATTTGCACATCCATTTCATATGCGCAAGTGAATTTTCTTTCTTCGCCATAAATTACCTTTCCTTTCTGCAATACAGCCTGAACAACTCTATTGTAAACGGAAAGGTGATTTTTTGTATAACAATCGACGCGCACCCGCATAGCGGGTGGTTTATTGTTTCGCCCATCTCCATTTTTCGGAACAACGAAAAACTCCAATGGGCTCAACAGACTAAAGTCCATAATAAAAGTGACAAACTTGCCTGTCTGTCACTTTTTGATAACATTTTTTATTTTTGCATGTAATATTTATTAAAATCGTACATATCACTTTATATACAGCCAGTCGTATTATCTGTATATTGATAATATCGTTTTGTGTTATATATAACAAAGCACCCGGTTTACAGCAGCTTCAGCTCATCAAAAACAGCAGCCAATCTCGGTGGCATGGCCTCTACCAGCTTTTTTGACATTTTCGCAGGTGAATCCTTCATTCCTGTAAGGACCCATTTTACAGTCATGTAAATGGAACCTCTACAATACATTTCCAGAAGAAACTGCAGATCTTCCCCTAAAGGCCTGCTGGTCTTTCGCCCGATCAGATCCTGATAGAACGGAGGATCAGTTCAAAATCATGTTCTTTTAAGGAGTTGCGGTCATCACTGCGAAATGCCTCTGTAAAAAATACCTTTTCATTAACAATAAATTCAAACTTCTGTGTCAGGCTCTCCCCAACTGTATGTCCCATGCCGATCTGCTCAAAAGACTGGAGTACCAGTTTGTCAAAATACCAGTTGATCAGATCATATTTATCTAAAAAATTCCGGTAAAAGGTCTGCCTTGCAACACCGCAGCCTTCTACGATATTTTTTACTGTTATCTTATCCACCGGCATCTGCTTCATGCATTCTTTCATAGACGCTGCCAGTTTGTATTTCGTTTTTTCCTGCTTTCCTACTGTTTCCATGTTTTTCTCCCGCTATATAGCCATGCTATCTGCCCACTGACAGAATTACAGAACAAGACCCCCGGCATGTCATCCCATATGCCGAGGGTCTGTATTTTTTCTGACCCTTATTTCTATCATACCAGAAACAAGAGCAGCTGACTATCTGTTTTTAAAAATTGAGATGATGGCCTTCCACATCTGTACCAGCACATTCCACATCCTTTTTAATGGGCCTTCATTTACCTTCTCTGTCTCTGCATCAGTTTCCTTGTTATCTTCATCATCCAGGCTGATCTCGTCTGTACGCAGGACTACCTGCAAGGTCTTTGGAGCCGGATTTTTATCAGAAGTAAAGGAAACCTTATCCTCTGACGGATCAATAAATAAGAAGCGGTTATCAGTGTCAAATTTATCCAGCTGTTCATCCATAACATCTTTCATGGTACGGCCTGCCGTTCTTACGCCTGTGGTGCTGTCTAAGATGCTAAGGCTCTTATCAAGAAGCTCCATGCTGCCTCTTAAGCTGTTCTTTGCAGCCTCATCTATATCACCGCTGGTAGCTTTTAAGGTATTCTGCACAATGGTCATAGTGCTGATACCCTTATTCATGGCATCTGTAGTGCGGTTTACCAGCTCAGAAAGATCATCCAGGGATGCCTGCAGATCCGGATAATACATATCCAGTGAATCATGAAGAGCAGTCAGGTCTTCAATCATCAGATCCATGCTGTCTGTCAGGTCTGCACCATATTTTGCTGCATCTCCTACATTGTCCATCAGATTAGACGCAACCTGAGTAAATTCACGGCTGTCCTTATCGATCTTGGATAACATTTTATAAAGAGTTACCAGGTCAACGCCGGATGGAGCGCCAACCAGAGGAACCTCATGCTTTTCAATATGAGCCTTGCTAAGTGTCTGGGCATCACTTATGTCTGCTCCATCTGCAGCATCAGAACTGTTATCTGTTCCTGCTGCACTGTCTGCAGTATGGGAACTGTTATCTGCCTCTGCCCCACCGTCTTCATGATCTGCACCGGCCGCTTCAGAAGCCATATCACCACTGGTTTTATCTTCTGTTACTGTATCTGAGCTGTCTGCCTTGTTTATATCAGGATCTTCCTGGTTTCCAGAAGACGTATCTGCCTTGTTTTCCCTGTCATCATCCGGATCATCTGCTATGGTCCTTGTATCTGTATCTTCCAGATCACCCAGATCCAGATCATCCACATCATAATCCTCCAGGCTTGCGATCAGTTCCGGAAGTGCCTCTAAAATCGTAGTCGTCTGCACCTGGAACTGGGCATTATTCTGGATCAGCCATGCCATATCTTCTCTTACATCATCTAACTGTTCCCCTAAAGACTGGGAAGTGGTGCTGATATTGCGGAGACGGTCATACATTTTACGCAGCGGCTGCTGCATATCCCCCATGGTATTTACAATATCACCCATGCTGTTATGTACTGTTTCTGCCGTATCCTTAGCTGTCTGCAAATGAGGGACCAGAGTTTCCAGCTGCTGTGACAATGCAGTCAGTGACTCTAAGGTCTGGTCATTTCCGGCTAATATACTATCTTTATTAGCACTCCATTTTTGTCTTGCACTTTCAGCAGAAGAAACACCGGACTGTACCTTGTTAATGCCATCACGCATGGATTCTACAGATTTTGCCATCTGCTCCAGACTGTCATATAAAGCATCTCCTGCGTCTTTCCATGTATCCTTCGCTTCTTTCAGGTCCTTAATATGGTTCAGGTCATCAATAGTGCCAGGTGCCATTGCCATGATCACACCGGTAGTTTCAAAGCTGTCTGTACCAATACGGACGGTATAATCTCCTTCTTCCCCCGGAAGAGCGGAAAATACAGCTGCTGTGGTAGATCCAAGGCTCTGGATCTGGGCACCATCTGCGTCTACACTGTAGCATTTAGACATATCTACAGGAACTGTCACCATTAACATCATATTATTGCGGTAATACAGATCAGCATTATCATTTGGCGTAGCCTTCACATGGATCTCGATCAGGCCCCCTGCACCTGCCAGTTTGTCACCGTCTGTGGGAACACCGTTTAACTTATAGGACACATCAAAATCCCATGGAAGTACCACCTGTTCATTGTCCATGGTACACTTATAATAAAAACGGCCATTCTGACCTTCCGGCAGGTTCCAGGTCACGCTTCCATCTCCTAAAACCGGAGCATCACTGGTACTCATATTTTCTACATTGATGTAATTTCCATAATCAGTGATCTCACCAAGGCCATTTAAATTTACCCCTTTTACTACGTTTACCTTTGTTGTTTTTCCGTAGTAATCCAGGTTCACATACATGGTCTCATCTACATCTGCACCTGCCGGTGCGCCATATACAGGAACGCTGCCTGCTGATGTGCAAAGCAATGCTGCCGTTAAAACAGAAGCTGTCACTCTTTTTCTAAATTTCATTTCCATCTACCTCCGCTGTCTGACTGCCTCTTCTTGCCAGGGCTGCTGACGCTTTTTTCTTAACTGCCCCAATTCCGGATTTTACTAAGGCTTTCCGCTTTTCATGTCTTCGTTTTAAATACTTCTTAAAGCGGTCCATTTCATTACTTGTGATTATACCGTCACAGAGGACTAGCAGTGCCGGCAAAATGGTAAGTACCAGACACACGCTAAGCAGTGCACCTCTTCCGATCAGATGTCCCAGTCCGCCTATAGCCGCCGTACTGGAGATCATATATACAATATAACCTGCCAGTATCAGGATAGTTCCTGAAGTAAATACCGAGGAACAGGACATAGCCAGCGCCTCCACCACAGCTTCCTTCTTCTTCATGGTCTTTCTGCAGGCCATGTAGTTATTAGTAAGCAGGATCGAATAGTCTACTGTAGCCCCCAGCTGGATACTGCTTACGATAATGTAGCCCATGTAAACCAGCGTCTCGCCAACCAGATAAGGCACCGCCATATTGATATAAATAGCTGCCTCAATAGGGATCATAACAATGATAGGCACCAGTACAGACTGGAAACTGAACATGACTACCACAAATACACTGATCAGGGACAGCACATTAACTCTTGCATTATCCGCTGTGATCGTAGTCTTAATATCTTCCGTAGAAGGTGTTTCACCTACCACATAGGATTCTTCCGGATAATATTTCTTCACAATATCCCGGATATCGTTGGTATACTCAAAAGCCTTGTCACTTTCTGATTTGGTACGTATGTAGATCAGCATACGGCTGGTAGTATCTGTATGTAACTGGCTGGTAATGGAATAAGGGAGAAAATCTTCCGGTACACCTTCCGGCAGTGTGTTTGCCATGGATGTTACACTTTTCACATATTCCAGATCTTCGATCTCATCTGACATTGCCTTTTCAGTAATAGCTGATTTATTGGGATAAATGGCAACCAGCATATTGCTTCGGCCAAATTTCTCATTGATTGCCTGCTCATCTGCATAGACCTGTGTTCCTTCGCTGACACCTACGGCACTGTTTCCAAATAAGAAGCTATTCATTCCCTGGGCTGTATAGGCAAAAGGAACAATCAGGATCAGGATCACCAATGCTATATTACGGATCTTATAAATGCCTCTTCCCATTTTATGGAAATCCGGCAGGAGAGGACGATGTGCAGTCTTTTCATTCCATTTTGCAAAGCGGAATATCATGGCAGGCATGAAAAATACTACAGTCAGGAGGCTGAACACGATTCCTTTTGCAAGGACCAGACCCATGTCAAAACCAATGCTGAATTTCATGAACATCAAAGCTACGAAACCTGCTATGGTAGTAAGGCTGCTGGCAAAAATGGAATTGATCGCTGCATCAACTGCATCTACCATAGCTTCTTCATCAGAAAGCCCTTTTTTCTTCTCCCTGGTAAAAGCATCCAGCAGGAAAATAGAATAGTCCATGGAAGTTGCCAGCTGGAGTACCATTGCCACATTATTGGTCAAAAAGGACACTCTTCCTATGAAAATGTTAGTACCACGGTTTAGCAGGATGGCTACACCCATGACCAGAAGAAACAGGAATGGCTCAGACCAGGCAGTAGTCGTAATACATAAGATCGTAAAAATCATAATAATAGCTACTGTTAAGATCAACTGCATCTCACTAGCCAGATTTTCCTGTAAGGACTTGTTCTGTACCGCCATTCCTGTAAAACAGCCTTTATCTCCTGCAATGTCTTTTAATTCATCAATAGCTGCGGAAGTGCTTTTCGCTGTATTTCCTTCTTTAAAGGTCACATCCATTACCGCATATCCATCTTTATAGTAATCTTCGATGTCTTCTTTATGGATAAAATCTTCGCCAGAGTAAATATTAACAGTACTGTCACACCACAGGATCTGATCCACCCCGTCTACGTTTTCCATTCTGTCTTTGTATTGCTTGGCTTCATACAACGTCACATCTTTTAGCATGATACGGGCTGTTCCGGGATAACCAAACTCGTCTTCCATCTTATTTAAGCCAATACCTGACTGTGCATTATCCGGAAGATACTCGGTCAGATCGTAGTTTACTTCCACAAACAGCATGGCAACTGCACTAAGTAAGCAGGCTGCAACAAACACTGAAACGATCCAGTTCTGCTTTTCAATGATAAATCTGGCCAGCTTGATAGACGTCTTTTCTCCGGAAGCCTTTTCCTTTTTCCCACGCTTCTTTAATGGTCCAAACTTGAATTTCTTTTCCATGATCCTAACTCCTCACATAGATATGTGTTATTTAACGCATAAAAAGAACCATAAACCAATGGTGTCCGTTCTTTTCCTCATGAGCCATACCCATATATCGATAATATTGCAATGTGTATTTTCTGTCTGACTTTGATGTATATTTACGTTCCGTTACATTCATTATCTTGCCATATGCCTCATCCGCATCCTCACAGTCCCGCACATATACCTCCAGGCAGGAAGCATTTTTGCGATAAGGGATCGATGCCAGTGTGTCCTCTATGGTTCCTTCTCCTGTAACCCGTCCGTCTGCATATCCTTTTTCCATGGCTGCTGCCAGACGGCTTTGCGCTATTTTATTTAACTTCATATCCATAATAAAGCCTGCATACCGGTCATAACTGGTGTGGTTGTCGCCGTCATATTCCCGTTCTCTGTCTGGATATGCGTCAAAATACTGTTCTTTCTTTTCATCTCCCAGCTCACTGAAAAGTTCCTGTGTTATATCATCATAGCAGCCTGCATTATAAGCACCTCCGCCTGTATTTTCCAGCCACTTCGCTGTTTTCAAAGCTCCTGAATCTTCAAATTCATATACTGCATTATCTAAAACCAGCTGTCCTTCGTTCATGCCTCCATCTTCGTGGAAGTAATACCATTCATCTCCCACCTTTTCCCATCCGGTGGCCATGGTCCCGTCTTCCTTCATATAGTAAAAGCGGCCGCCGGTATAGAGCCAGCCAATGTATGCCGTACCATCTGTTTTTTTCCAGTACCAGTTCCCGTCAAGATTTACCCAACTGCCATTTGGCTCTGCTGCATATACTGCATTTGCCGGTCCCGCTGCCAGAAAAGCGGCCATCATAATTATAGAAATAGGATATAACCTGCTTCTGCCTTTCATCCTCTCATCTCCTGCTGTCTTTAAAACCTCTGTTTTCGTTTATTGAACTGTTTATTTGTTAATTGACATTTGTTCATTTATTAACTATAATGGATTATACTAACTAATGATGAAAACAACAATGATTAATTTTAATTCTTTTGTTTATTAATCGACATTTTTATAATGTATGTTAATAAAAAAAGTATTAAAATACTGTAAACAAATTTGAACGAACATGGAATACAAAAAGGGGGAATTTCTTATCATGAGTACAGAAGCAGTAGATCGACGGATACGGCGTACCAGAAAGCAGCTGCGGGAATGTCTTGTTACTTTATTAAAGCAGAAAAAGGTACAGGATATTACTGTCCGTGAACTAACTGAACTGGCCGATCTGAACAGAGGAACTTTTTATCTTCATTATAAAGATGTATTTGATCTTCTGGAAAAAACAGAAAGTGAGCTTTTAGATAATTTTAACCAGCTGGTCATGAAACATGACGCAGAAGAACTGAAAAAACATCCTTATGGTATTTTTGTAGAGATCTACACGCTGGCCTATGACAACGCCGACCTGGTGGAAATATTATTAGGCGAAAACGGTGACTTAAACTTTATGAACCGCTTAAAGCAGCTGATCCGTGATAAATGTCTCCATGACTGGATGGAAGTATTCCGCACCGGAAATCCCGCTATCTTTGATGCCTACTTTTCTTTCATTGTATCCGGCTGTGTAGGACTGGTGCAATACTGGTTGAAAACAGGTATGAAAGAAACGCCGGGACAGCTGGCAAAACTGACCGAACAGGTGATCCGTAAAGGTATCGGAGTACTGGACACAGACCCTTTTGCAAAGGTATAATAAACCCTGGAAAAACAACCAGCGCCTATACATTCAAAAACCGAGGAGAAAACAAATGAACTACGAAGATTTATTTAAAGAAACTGCCTGTGTACGTATAAAGAAAGGAACCGGACGCACCTTAAAGGCCGGCGGCGCCTGGATCTATGATAATGAGATTGACGCCATTTCCGGTGATTTTGAAAATGGTAATCTGGTCACTGTAGAAGACTTTGATGGCTATCCTTTGGGACATGGCTTTATCAATACAAGATCCAAACTGACCGTACGCATGTTATCCCGCAAAAAAGATACTGTAGTCAATGAAGATTTCATCGAACAGAGAGTCCGCACTGCCTGGGAATACAGAAAAGCTACTACTGATATCTCCAGCTGCCGCGTGATCTTCGGCGAAGCAGATTTTCTGCCTGGTATCGTCATCGATAAGTTCGAAGATGTTTTAGTAGTAGAGTCCCTGGCACTGGGAATCGACCGCTTAAAGCCGGTGATCTTAGATAAATTAAAGAAAATCCTGGCAGAAGACGGTATTTTGATCCGTGGCATTTATGAGCGAAGCGATGCAAAAGTCCGCCTTCAGGAAGGTATGGAGCGCTTCAAGGGCTTTATTGGTGAACCATTTGATACCAAGGTGGAGATATGTGAAAATGGCGTTCACTACATCGTAGACGTAGAAGACGGCCAGAAAACCGGATTTTTCCTGGATCAGAAATACAACCGGCTTGCAGTACAGAACCTGTGCCGCAATCTGAAACCTGCAAAAGTATTAGACTGCTTTACCCATACCGGCTCTTTTGCTTTAAATGCAGGTATTGCAGGATCCAAAAAAGTCCTGGGGGTGGATGCTTCCCAGCTTGCCGTAGACCAGGCAACAGAAAATTCCCGCTTAAATGGCTTAGAGGATCATGTAACCTTCCAGTGCGCCGATGTATTTGACTTGCTTCCTAAATTAGAACAGGAAGGTGAAAAGTTTGATGTAGTCATCCTTGACCCGCCAGCCTTCACCAAATCCAGAAATTCCATTAAAAACGCAGTAAAAGGCTACCGTGAGATCAATCTCCGCGGCATGAAGTTAGTAAAAGACGGCGGCTACCTTGCCACCTGCTCCTGCTCCCACTTCATGGATCCGGAACTGTTCACCAAGACCATCCGTGAAGCCGCTTCCAACGTCCACAAGAGACTGCGCCAGGTGGAATACCGCACCCAGGCAGCGGATCACCCCATCCTTTGGGCGGCAGATGAGTCTTATTATCTGAAGTTTATTATTTTCCAGGTGGTGGATGAGAAGTAATGATGAACAACCAGGAAAACAGTAAAAAATTATAATGAACTAATAGAATGATTAAGGTGTCAAAAGGTAGTTTTTTACAATTTTCTAAGAAATAGAGGAATTCAATCCCAAAATGTTTTGATATTTATGACTAAAGTGGGATTTAGTTCAATAGGGTCCGAAAGGGCTCCTCCATGTATAAACGCATTCACGTAATTTAGGACCTTTTGTTCCGCCGCCAGTTAGACAGGGCTCCGGCAAACTCACACGCTTCGCGTGTTCAAACAATGCCTCCACCCTGTCCGCTATGCTCACAAAAGGTCCAAAATTGCCTAACGAATGCTTATTATACATGGAGGAGCCCTTTCTACTGTATTGGATATGTCACATAAAAAATGCCGTACTTAAGTACAATCCCCCTCCTGCATGAAAACTGTTTATTGGTTTGCTCCTACATTTTTTATTGCCAATAACGTAGAAAGCCGCCGGTGCACATGACAGAATAAGCATTTGTTTGAAAATCCGTGAGTGGGCGCGCATAGCGTCAGAACGGAGAACCACTGTTTGAGCACGCAAAGCGTGCGAGTTTGGTTCGCATTTCTGACAATAAGCGGCGCAAGTCCACGAACAAAGGATTTTCTCCCAAATGCGCATCTGTCATGTGCACCGGTGGCTTTCGGACCTTAGTCAACAATATCCCAATTTTGCAACTGGACAAAGATAACTTTTTGCGAATGGTAGTGCAAAACGTTATTTTTTGAATATAAGCATAAATAAAGCATATAAAGTTTTGAAGAAATGCGCATAATGTAAAATCTTGCATTGATTCATATGAAATAATGTAATAAAATACATTAATTCGTATGAATTTAAAATTAAGAGGTTAAGCAATGATAAATAAAACCGAATGGGACAGAATGATCCAGGGAAAATTATATAATCCCTATAAAGTTGGCGGAAATACCTTTGAAACCGTTCATGCAGCACAGAAAAAATTTAATGAATCAGAATACTGGCATGATAAAAGTGCTTTTGAAGAACTGAAAAAATGTTTTAAATCCGCTCCTGATGATATGCTACTGACACCTCCTGTTTATTTTGACCATGGAAACAGAATATCATTTGGAAAGCATTTTTATGCTAATACAGATCTGACTATATTGGATGAAAATTATGTTACCTTTGGAGATAATGTATTTCTGGCTCCTCACATAAGCATATATACAGCAGGTCATCCCATTGATAAAGATGTGCGTAACCTGGATCTGGAATATGCTAAACCTGTAACCATAGGCGATGATGTCTGGATCGGTGG
Source organism: Lachnospiraceae bacterium (assembly GCA_025758065.1). Classification (NCBI taxonomy): domain Bacteria; kingdom Bacillati; phylum Bacillota; class Clostridia; order Lachnospirales; family Lachnospiraceae; species Lachnospiraceae bacterium. The sequence goes on along the minus strand of CP107199.1, from coordinate 2,163,859 downwards.
AAATGTTGTGATCAATCCAGGCGTTACCATAGGAAGCAATGTAGTGATCGCTTCTGGATCGGTTGTAGTAAAGGATATCCCCAGTCACGTAGTTGCAGGCGGGAATCCCTGTCATGTAATACGGCAGATAACGGAAAAGGACAGAGATAGCTGGCATGCTCAGTTAAAAGACTACGAGAAAGATATAAAAGAGTAAACTTTATAACTTCTTTTTTAAATAACACCCGCTCCAAAACAAATTCAACAATACCCAGCCAATCCCGGTAGCCACTGCTACTGCATTTAACTGAAACCGGCTTACAAATGTCCATGACAGGATCACCCGCAGAGTAATGTATCCCACAGCCTCTATAAAGGGGATATAGCTCCTGCAGATGCTTTCCTTTCACCAGGCAGATTTCTGTCTTATCAGTGAACGTGAAGGCGACCACAACTGGATCTTACTGCGAAATGATCCCATGGTAGCCCTTATTCCACCTGGACACCCACTAGCAAAAGAAACATCCGTTCCCATGGAAGCCTTTGCTGTAGAATCCTACATCCAGACCTATCCGGGACAGGACGTAGACAATGCCCGTATTTTCTCCCGCTGCCACATTACTCCCAACACCCAGTTTTCCACTATGGACATTAACGCAACCTATTCCATGGTAGAAGCCGGTCTTGGCATCGGCATCAATAACCAGGTCAACAGTTATCTCTGGCAGGACCGGGTGGTGCACCTTCCATTAAAACCGACCCAAACCATGAATATTGGACTGGCTTATGAAAAGAACATCTCACTGGCTTCACAGGCCTTTCTTCACTTTATAAAAGATAAGTTGCCTGAATATTGAAAAAAGCTCCAAATTTCGGTACACTAGAGAAAGATACAATAGGAGGGGTTACTGCTATGATCATTGATAATGTAAAAGTTTATACACCAGAAAAGACATTTGTAAACGGCGGTATCATTCTTGAAAATGACCGCATCTGCCATATTTATACAGCAGAAAATAAGCCTGCTGATGGCTATCTTTCAGAAAATGATGTTCTGGATGGAGAAGGCGCCTATGCCATTCCAGGGCTGATTGACCTGCATTTCCACGGATGCAAGGGGGATGATTTCTGTGACAATTCCATGGAAGCAATAGAACGGATCGCAGAATACGAAGCTTCTGTGGGAGTAACTGCCATTGCACCGGCTACCATGACACTTCCTGTAGAGGAGCTGGTAGATGTTTTAAAAACTGCCGCACAGTACAAGCATGAAAAGCACGACTATAAAAAAGCTGACCTGGTAGGCATAAACATGGAAGGGCCTTTTATCAGTCCTGTGAAAAAAGGCGCCCAGGATGACCGGAATATCCTTCCATGTGATACTGCCCTTTGTGAACGCTTCCTGGAAGCCTCAGAAGGCCTGGTCAAATTTGTAGGAATTGCGCCGGAGGAAAGCGAAAATTCTCTGGAATTTATCCGGCAGATGAAAGATAAAGTAGACATCTCACTGGCTCATACCAATGCAGATTACGATACTGCCCTGGCGGCTTTTAACGCAGGGGCAAACCACGCTGTCCATTTATACAACGGTATGCCGGAAATCCTTCACCGGGCTCCCGGAGTTGTAGGCGCCGTATTTGACAGCAAACATGTTATGGCAGAGATCATCTGTGACGGCATCCATATCCATCCGTCTTCTGTACGTGCTACCTTCCAGATGATGGGAGCAGACCGTATGATCCTGATCAGTGACAGCATGAGAGCCACCGGTATGCCTGACGGCCAGTATACTTTAGGCGGACTGGACGTAAAAGTAGTCGGAAAACTGGCAACTCTGGTTTCTGACGGGGCCATTGCCGGTTCTGCCACCAACCTTGCTGACTGTATGCGCACAGTTGTTAAAAAAATGGACATCCCACTGGAAACAGCGGTTGCCTGCGCTACCATCAATCCTGCAAAGAGCTTAAAGATCGATGACGAATACGGCTCCCTTGAAAAAGGTAAAAAAGCCAATGTGGTGCTTCTTGGGGCGGATCTGGAACTAAAAGCAGTTATAAAAGATGGAAAACGGATTTAAAAATGTACTCTCGGAATCTTTTTGTACTTGATTTTGCGAGAAAATTTTTTGTCAGTTGTGCCCAAATTTTTGAGGCGTTGGCGTTGCGTCCGCCTCTAAAATTCGGGTGCGACTGGCGGAAAATCGGCCGCAAAAGCAAGTGCATGAAAGACTCCGAGAGTACGTAAAAATGAAAGAGAGAAAAAAACATGACAATCATACGACCCATGCAGCCTGCAGACAAAGAAGCGGTTCTTGCAATGATGGAAGTTTTCTACACTTCCCCGGCCGTTTTCACCAATGGCTCTGCCACTATTTATTCCAATGATTTTGAAGCCTGTGTAAGCGATAATCCTTATCTGGAAGGTTATATGTTTGAAGAAAACGGGCAGATCCAGGGATATGCCATGACCGCCAAAAGCTTTTCTACGGAATTTGGCCGTCCCTGTATCTGGCTGGAAGACATTTATATCAAAGAAGCTTTCCGGGGTACTGGTATCGGAAGCCAGTTTCTTGAATTTATTGGAAACATGTATCCTGAGGCAGTCCTTCGTCTGGAAGTAGAAGAAGAAAACGGCAGAGCCGTTAAAGTCTATGAGAAAAATGGATTTAACGTCCTGCCGTATATGGAAATGAAAAAACTGTTGTAATAACCACAAACTTGTTTTGAAAAATTGATTTCAAAATTTAATTTAGAAGAATTTTGCTATATCCTCTACATTCTTCCTTGTCGGCATTTCAGGTCTGATCGCTCCGTATCCTACTGCGATCACGGAGACAACTTCCTGGGATGCCGGGATTTCTAAGTATTCACGAAGCTTTTCACTGTCACGGATCCCCATGATCAGAGTATCTAAGCCCATATCCTTTGCCTTCAACACCAGGTTTTCGTTCTGAAGTCCCAGATCATAACAGCCCCAGCCTTCACCTACTTCATTTTCAGCTACGCCTTCTCTTGAAAAACCGGAACGGGTTTTTACAAAAGCCGTAACAATAAGTACTGGTGCATTTGCACTGTTTTTCTGGTTAAATTCCGGAAGGCAGTCTTTTTTCACTTTTTCCAGCATTTCCGGTGACATTACCACATAATATCTGCCAGTCTGGGAATTTTTCCAGGATGGAGCCATCTGGGCAAAACGGATCATTTCTTCGATCTGCGCCTTTTCTACTGTCTTTCCTTCTTCATAAGCTCTTAAGCTTCTGCGTGCCATAAGGGTCTGGTTAAATTCCATAATAGTTCTCCTTTACATTCTTATGTACTCTCGGAATCTTTATATAATCCTGAAATCTTTTACTTTCTAACAGGGAGTATAACATATCCGGAGCCTCTTTGGAATATACATACACCAATCTCTTTTATCTGGAGTTTCCCTATGGGTAGTTTTATAAAAAAATGGTTCCATCTGGTTTTGATCTTTGTTTTTGCCTATCTGGCAGGAAGTCTGGCCGGTCATGCTGCAAACCAGTTTCTTTCCGTTGATGGATCTTCAAAAAATGCAATCCAGAAATCCTCTCCAAAGCCAGTAGCCTTAACAGAAAATGGTATTCCCATTTATTCTGCCTCTGCTGACGGCAACTGGGGCTTAAGTTTTCCAAATCCCGGTCAGGCTCCCGTTGGAAATACAACAAATGACTATTTAAAGCAGTTTAATGCCTGTTATATGGGAGAGCCTGGTGAAAAAGTGCTCTATCTCACCTTTGATGCCGGTTATGAAAATGGAAATACAGGAAAAATATTAGATGCATTAAAAAAGCATGGAGTCCATGCAGCCTTTTTTATAGTGGGAAATTATCTGGAAACAAGTCCTGAACTGGTAAAACGGATGGTAAATGAAGGACATATTGTTGGCAATCATACATACCACCATCCGGACATGTCAAAGATCTCTGACAAAGCAAGTTTTGAAAAAGAATTAAAGGATCTGGAAACCTTGTATACACAGGTCACTGGCCAGACCATGAAAAAATATTACCGGCCGCCTCAGGGAAAATACAGTGAAAACAACTTAAAAATGGCTCAGGAGATGGGATACAAAACCTTTTTCTGGAGCCTTGCTTATGTGGACTGGTATCAGGATAAACAGCCCTCAAAAGAAGAGGCGTTCGAAAAACTGTTAGGCCGTATCCATCCCGGAGCCATCGTACTGCTTCACAGCACCTCAGATACTAATGGTGCTATCCTGGATGAACTTCTTACGAAATGGGAAGAAATGGGATATCATTTCGCCACATTAGATGATATCTGATGTACTAGTACATCGTTTTAAGACTCCGGCACTACAACAGCTTTACTTCCAATTAATTCCAGTTTGTCGCTGTTGCTGCCTTCTCTTTTTATATGAGCCGTTTTAACAGCAGCTCCGGATGCACAGGCCGCTGTGATCGTTCCCTGGGCGCCTGCAAGTTCCACAGTCTCATCTACAATGCCAAACTCTAAGCCTGTAAAGGTAAGGTTTCCGCCCTCCAGCCGGACTGCAGAAGGATGGTCTGCATCCAGCTCTCCCCCGTTCCAGTCGCTGCAGACAGCATTGCCGCTGGCAGATTCCAGTTCCAGGCTTCCTTCTCCCCTGACGGTCAGTGTACCTGTACCTTTTTTGATCACAGGTCCCTGGCTTTCCAGGTGGCTTACTGTATCTTTTTTCAGCTGAAGGATCAGATCTCCTTCCACTTCGATCACCGGTTCTGCTGTGTCCAGGCTTCCTGCTTCCAGTTCGTCCAAAGTCAGGATATACTGTCCTCTGCTGTTTCTAAGTGTCCAGCCAGCTTCCCTGGTGGTCTTTCCATTTTCAGGGATCAGTACCTTTTCTCCTTCGATCTTAACAGAAGTAAGAGGAACCTGGTTTCTGGAAGTAGTCAGATTGAATTTGGACGCTACAAGCATTCCAAAAGTAGCTACTCCTGCGCAGCAGGCTGCCACCAGACCGATAAACAGAACGGTGCGCACCATTCTTCCAATAAATTCCTTAGGCAGCTGCTGCATGTTTCGCTTCCTCCAGTTTCTTGTTAAACTGCTCATAAAAATCCCCAGAAGCATCAAAGGGCTCCATATAGAACTTTTTCAGGATATATAAGCACAATGCCTTTGACTTTTCCTGTCCTTCACTTCCAAAACTTTTTATCTTCTGTCCCATTTCTTTTGCAAAATAATGCCAGTCAGAAACGAATTTCTCATATTTTCCGAAATCCGGCACATCGATCCATTTACGTACCTTTACTTTGGTCCTGTTTTCTTTTTTACATTCGTGGATCTGTAAAAAATACTGGAATGAACCATTTTCATACAGTCTGCCCAATGGGAACAGGCGGCAAAATCCCGGTCTGAATGGATGAACGGAGCATCTTCCTTCTTCATTTAAGAAAGAACAGGCTTCCTTTTCTCCTGCCATTTTCAGATTTGGAAGGATCAGTCCGTCTGACATGTTTAACTCGATCCGGCCTTTTAACAGATCCTCAAAGGATAGCCCTGTTCCTGTACTTAAACGGTAAATATCATAGGGATCCAGTAAAATAGAGGATCCCATTCCCTGACAGCAGGCAGAACAGCCTTTACAGTCGCCGCAGTCTGCTTTTACCATATCTGAGGAACTGTACAGCTTTCCATCTGATATTTCTTTTAAATCTATTTCGCGTTCCATTGTTTCTTTTGTTTCCTTTCACATTCCAGCGGTTCTTCTGTCCATTTAAATCAGTTACGGCCCGATAGTCACCGGTACACCTACTGCACAGTAACTCCACAGAATATCCATTACATCATTTGTCATGGCAATACAGCCTGCTGTTCCTCTGTCTCCCTGATTTCCATGGATCTCAATGGCTCCTCCTAAAGGAGTATCCCATGGGGGTGTCACACCTGCTTTATTGGCATCTACAATAGCCTGATACTGTTCCTGGGTAATAAGGCCGGTGGACAGACCTCTCTGGGCATCTTCAATATTGGGATAGGACAATCCCAGTGCCAGATAATATTTGCTCTTGTCATTTCTGGTACATACGTAGAAACTGCCTGACGGAGTGATCTCATCTCCCTCCTTTACTTTATCACCAGTAGCCGACTGCCGTCCCAGCTTGGCATCCCAGATACCGATCACCTTCTTATTCTGCATCAGGGTCAGCTTGCTCTGGCGTTTGCTGATATAGATGCTGATACCGGTGGCTGTCGGGGTGATAGATGCCGGGTCTGGTTTGGCTGCAGAGGTTTCTGTATTCTGAACAGCATCTGACTCCTTTTGGCTTCCATCTGCCTTGTTTTCTGTACTCTGGGTCTTATCTGTACCGGCTGCAGGATTTTCTGTTGCCTGTGAGGCCTTTGCCCCATCCTGGTCATTCTGGCTGGCATCTGTCACCGGTGTTGCCTGGCCATCAACAGCTTCAACGGTGCTGTTAATGGCAATGATCTGTTCTGCCATCGCGCCGGAAGCTGCTGTTACAGCCAGTCCTACTGCCAGAAAACCTCCCATCAATAATCTTCTATATCTCATAAAACGCATCTCCTTTTGGAAAACATATACCCGCTTTTTTCTATCTGCTCCCCATTTTACCAGAACACCGCTTTATGGGCAACCGCAGTTTGTTTAAGATTTTCTGTCAGTTTTCCAGCTATGCCTGAATAAACTTTCTTAGTTCCCAACCACCTGTACCTGGCTTCCTATACCTGCGCTGCTGCGTTTTTTGGTGACAATGATTTTTCGCTCGATCCGGTCCTTCAGCTCTCCTACATGAGATATAATGCCTACCAGTCGTTGGCCCTCTGCCAGATCATTTAAGGAACGGATCGCCTGGTTTAAGGAGTCTTCATCTAACGAACCAAAACCTTCATCTACAAACATGGCATCCAGGCGGATCCCGCCTGCGCCTGCCTGGATCTCATCGGAAAGCCCCAATGCCAGTGAAAGGGACGCCTGGAAGGATTCTCCGCCGGAAAGTGTTTTTACACTTCGCTCTGTTCCGTTGTAATGGTCAATAACATTTAATTCCAGACCTGCTTTTTCCTTCTTGCCTTCCCCATTTTCCTGCCGTTTTAACTCATACTGGCCACTGCTCATGGTCATAAGCCGCAGATTGGCCCTGCGCAGGATCCGGTCAAAATAAGCCATCTGCACATAGGTTTCAAGCTCGATCTTACGCTTTCCGCTAAGTGTTCCCCCTGCTGTATCAGAAAGTGCCCGCATCCACACATATTCCTGCTCTGCTGCTGCCATTTTTTCCTGCTGTCCCTGAACAGCCTCATAAATACGCCGGTTGCTTTGCAGCTGTGAAAACTGTCTGGAATAAGCTTCTTCCCAGTTTTTCTTCTCTTCTGAGAATGTATTGATTTTTGCCTGTATCTCGTCTTCAGAGCTTTCTACTGTGGAAGAAATCTGGCTTTTTAAGGTTTCCATCGAAGATTTCAGGCTTTCACACTGCTGTTTTAACTGACCAAGTGTTTCATCCGCCTGCTTCAGCTTCTTCTCTAATGCCTGTTTTTTCTCTGTTTTAGCTTTCAGGACAGCATCTATCTCATGGGTTGTCATAAAACCATATATCTGGCTTTCTTCTTCAATCTGTCTCTTTAACTCTTCCAGCTGTATTTCCAGTTTCTGGATATCCAGAGTCTTTTGGGAAATGCTGTCTGAAAGAGTCTTCTGACGGATCTCCAGCTTTTCTGCCTGTATCTGTAAATGATCTAATATATCTGCTTTTTCTCTGTTTTTCCTGATCTCTGCCTGAACTGCTTCCAAAGCATCCCTGTTTTCTTCTTTTAACTGTATATATGCAGCTTTTATCCAAACAAGCATCTGCTGTATGTCCTGCATACCTGACTGTATCTGTGTACTTTGCAGATCTTCCTGCTGCTTTTCCAGCTGCAATATCTCCATGCTCTGCTTTATAAGAAGAGAAAGGCTTCCTGCTGCTGATGAATAAATATTCCGGGTCTTTAACAGCTTATCCTGGAGTACTTTTTCCTTCTGTTCTAAAGCCGCCAGTTCTTTCTGGCATTTTTCAAGAGATTCTTTTGCCGTCTGAGCTTCTTTTAACTTCTGTTCACAGGAAGATAATTCCTCTGACAGATGCATTTTTACTTTTATGACATCCTGGCTTTCTGCTGCACTTTTTTCTGTCCCGGAACCTTCCATATGAGGTGCTTCTGATATCTCATTCCAGACGTCCCCAAAGATCTTCCCTCCTTTATTTTTATACTGCTCCCGCAGATCCCCCAGCTGCTCCTTCATCTGGCCGGCCTGGGCACTTAACTGCTGTACATTTTTTTCTTTCAGCTCTAATATTTCCCTCTTCCGGTCCAGAACCTTTTTATCCGGCACCTGATCTGCGATCACTGCCAGCTGGGGATGATGAAGGGAACCACAGACCGGACATTTCTCCCCTTCCTTTAAATGCTTTGCCAGAAGACCTGCCTGTGCATCCAAAAATGCCTGTTCCAGTTGGTTATAAACCTCCCTTTCCTCATTTCTTTCCGCAACAGCTTTCTCATATTTATCCTGGGTCTCCCATAATCTTCTCTCCGCCTGTTGTAACTGGACTACCTGGGTCTTAAACTCCCGTAACTGCCCTGCTCTTACCTGCAGTACCAGCTCTGTTCCAGCCAGTTCCGTAAGGACTGTTTCCTTCTTTTTCCGTTCTTCTTTCTGCAGCACAAGTTCATTTTCATTTTTTTCCAGTTCTGCTACTTTCTTTTCCCCGGCATCTTTTTCTATAACTGCCTGATTTAAAGCATTTTCCCCGTCTGCAAGCTGCTTTGCCTTGTCCTGCACTTCTTTTAAGATACTTTGCAGCCGTTCTTTTTGGGCGTCTACCCCTTTCAGGCTTTCCCGGGCTTCTTTATTCTCCTGTATTGCCTGTTCCAGAGAAGCTTTTTCTGTGTTTAATCTTCCAGCTGCCTCTTTCTCTTTTTCAATCTGGTCTGCCTTTTCGCCGGCTGTTTTTTTCTTCTTTATAAAGGCTTCCAGACCATCTTTTTGTGTCCGTAAACCGCGGATCTCCTCTGCCAGCAGCTCACAGTCTCCGGCTGCTTCTTCTGCTTCCTTTTTCTGTTCCTCAGCCTCTGTTACCTTTGGAACTAACACCTTAAGCTGTTCCTGCTTTGCTTCCAGGTTTTTCTTCATTTTCTGCTTTTGCTGTGCTTCTCCAAGCCCCCGGCTTGCAGCTTTTATTTCTTTATCCAGACCGTTTATGTGGTCTTTTACCTCTCTTAAACTGTCTTCCTGCCGTTTTATAGCATCTACAAGAAGCTGGATCCCCCGCATGGTCTTTCCCTCAAATTTCGCCTTTTTCAGTTCTTTCCATTCTGCCTCAGCCTGGGGATCTTCGCTGATAAATGCATCACCTAAATACTGGAGGATGCTTAAACGCATGCCATCATACTCTTTCCATTTCCCCTTCACTGCATCCCGCAGCCGGTTTTCAATATCCTGATAGATCCCCGTATGGAAGATCTGGCGGAATATCTCCCCCCGCTCTGTAGTTCCGGCTAAAAGCAGTTTCTGGAAATCTCCCTGGGCGATCATGGCAATCTGGGTAAACTGGCGGTAATCCAATCCCATTAACTCTGTTATAGCTTTTGTCACTTCTCTGGTTTTCGTCACAGGCTGCCGGCCGTCAGGAAAAACAAGCTCTGCCTCTGCTTTCTGTAAGGTAAATCCCGTTCCTCTGCCCTTTGGACGCAGATATTCCGGATTTCTGGTAACTTTATAATCTTTTCCCTGATAGATAAATGTCAGTTCCACATAAGTAGGAACATCCTCCGGTGCGTATTTGCTGCGAAACATTCCTGTTTCCCTTACATTTCCGCTGGCTTCCCCATAAAGGGCAAAGGTAATAGCATCAAAAAGAGTGGTCTTTCCCGCGCCTGTATCACCGGTGATCAGATAAAGCCCTTTTTCCCCCAGCTTTTCAAAATCAACTACTGTCTTTTCCCCATAAGGCCCAAAGGCGCTTATAACCAGTTTTTTCGGCTTCATTCTTTCACCTCCCGGATGATATTTCCTACAAACTCTTTCTGTACCTGGCTCATAGGCTGATTATTCTGCAGCTCATAAAATTCCATAAACAGCTCCATTTCTGATTTTTGCTCCACTGCCTGGGCTGCCGTAAGCTCCATATTTCCCCTGGTCCTGCAGTTATCATATTCCAGCTGCATAATATTGGGATAAATGACCCGCAGCTTCTGAAGACCGTCTAAAATATCCTCTTCATCTGTCAATGTCACATGAAGGTAATCATCGCAGTTTTCATTTTCATAAAATGGCTTTGCAGTTACTTCCATATAACTGCCGCGGATCTTTCGCATATCCCGCAGTGGACGCAGAAAAATAGCTGATATATCTACATTTCCTTTTTCTTTTAACTCCACCACAGTAATGGATTTCTCCTGCCCCGCCTCTGAAAAAGAGTATTTAAGAGGCGTGCCGCAGTAGCGCACCTGGTCTCTTCCCACTGCCTGTGGACTGTGGATATGGCCCAGTGCCACATAGTCAAAATCATCAAAAACAGAGGCATCTACATTGTCAAGCCCCCCTACAGACACCTCTTCTGACTCACAACGCATGGCGCCTGTAACAAACTGATGGGCTATTAACACATTCCGCACATCTGTATCTATATCCATATGGGAAACAGCCATTTTCACTGCGCTCTGGTGATCGCACACTGCTTCTGCTTCTTTTTCAAATTCTCCCCCTTCAAAAGCATGGCGGACTACAGCCGGTTTTATGAAAGGCAGCAGATGGATGCACACTTTTCCATATTCATCCGTAAATTCCACCTTCTCTGTCTTTCCCTCATATACAGGAGCCACGTAAATGCCGCTTTTCTTCATCAGCCGTCCGCCGTAAGAAACACGTTCCGGAGAATCATGGTTTCCACTGATCATAAACACGGGCAGTCCCATTTCATTCAGGCTTGTGAGAAAATCATCAAATACCTGCACTGCCTCTGCCGCCGGAACCGGCTTATCATAAATATCACCTGCTAAAATGATTCCCTCCGGCTGATGCTCTTTCGCAGCCTTTAATATCTGTCCCAGAATATATTTCTGGTCCTCCAGCATGGAAAATTCATTGACCCGCTTTCCAATATGCAGGTCTGATAAATGAAACAGCTTCATAAAAACCTCCCAACCTATATAATGTACTCTCGAAATAAGAGTACATTATACCAAAAAGGCACCGCAAAAAAACTTTTTTCTTTTGCGGCACCTCTCATTCCACTTGATCATGTGTATTTGTTACTGCTCTAACTGCTTCTTATAGATCTCAATTACTTTCTTCATCATTTCAGGACCTGGTGCTCCGATGGTCATACGCTTTTCTACACAGGTCTTCATGCTGATGGCTTCGTATACATCTTCCTCAAACACAGGACTGATCTTCTTATATTCCTCTAATGAAAGATCATCTAAGGCAATGCCCTTGTCAATGCACAGCAGTACCAGCTGTCCTACAATGCCATGGGCATCACGGAACGGCACGCCATGATTTACCAGGTAATCAGCTGCATCTGTAGCATTGGTAAAGCCATTCTTTGCACTGGCTTCCATTACATCCTTGCGGAATTTCATGGAAGAGATCATGCCGGTAAATAAGGACAGACAGCCCTTCACTGTATCAATAGCATCAAAGGTCAGCTCCTTATCTTCCTGCATATCCTTATCATATGCTAAAGGAAGTCCTTTCATTGTGGTAAGCATAGAAACCAGGGCACCGTAAACGCGGCCGCTCTTTCCACGGATCAGCTCTGCAATATCAGGATTCTTCTTCTGAGGCATAATGCTGCTTCCGGTGCTGTAAGAATCATCGATCTCTACGAAACGGTATTCATTGGTATTCCAGATAATGATCTCCTCACTGAAACGGCTTAAGTGCATAGCAATCGTAGATAATGCGCTTAACAGCTCGATCAGGTAATCGCGGTCAGAAACAGAATCCATGGAGTTTAAGGTTGGACCATCAAAATCCAGAAGCTTTGCAGTATACTCTCTGTCCAGAGGATAAGTAGTTCCAGCCAGGGCGCCGGAGCCTAGTGGACAGTAATTCATTCTCTTGCGGATATCCTGTAAACGGGAACGGTCCCTGGAGAACATTTCAAAATATGCACCTACGTGATGAGCCAATGTTACAGGCTGTGCTTTCTGTAAATGGGTAAAACCAGGCATAAATGTCTCTGTATTTGCTTCCATGATCACCAGAAGTTCTTTTAAAAGTTCTTTTACAAGAACGTCCATCTCATCGATCTCATCTCTTGTATACAGCTTCATATCCAGAGCTACCTGGTCGTTGCGGCTGCGTCCTGTATGAAGGCGCTTTCCTGCTTCACCAATACGTTCTGTTAAGGTTCCTTCTACGAAAGAATGGATATCCTCATATTCAGAGTCTGACGGGATCACCAGACTGCCGCTGTCAAGGTCTTCCCTGATGCCTTCAAGACCTGCCACAATGGCATCTCTGTCTGCTTCTGTCAGAATTCCCTGTTTTGCTAACATCTTTACATGCGCAATGCTGCCTCTGATGTCCTGACGGTAAAATTTCTGATCAAATGAAAGTGATTCATTAAAATTCTGTACCAGCTGGTCTGTTTCTTTTGTGAAACGTCCGCCCCAAAGCTTCATAATTGATGTCTCCTTTTACTTTTCTTTTTATATCTGCATGTATGATTATTCATTATACATTATAAATTCACATTTTGCGGCTATTTTTTCTGTTTTTGCCTATTTTTTTCTTATTTTTTTCATTTACAGCTGTAAACAGGGCTGCACCGGCAAACACAGACAGGCTTACACCGGTGATCATGGCACCGGTTTTTAAGCCTTCCGGCTCATAGGTCAAAGTGATCTCATGATCGCCTTCACTTAAGTCTGCTGCCACAAATGTATCAAAGATGGACCTGGTTTCTGTTTCCACACCGTCTACTGTAAGTTTCCAGCCCTTATCATAAGGAATGCTTGTATACATGGTACCGGCTGTATCTGCATGAATAGTACCGGAAAGCTGCGTATCTGTCCACCTGGACAGTTTTACAGGATTCTGATCCATTTTTTCATAAAACTCTTTAAACGCCTCTGTATCAAAACGCCATACTTCTGCCTGAAGTGTTGGATTTCCATCATCTTCACAGCGAAGCTCCACCTCTGTTCCTCTTACAAGATAACCAAGTTCCAGGAAATAACCTCTGTCCACATTGTCAAAGGTCTTGCTTTTTTCGCCCATGGCGGCAGTAACCTTTTCCACCTTTTTGTTGGTCACATATACATAATACTGACCATTTTCTTCTGATGTAAAGGTAAACTTTTTGCCTTCTGCAGCTCCTTCATTGGACACTAAAACATCCCTGGTTCCCAGCACATTGCAAAGATCATTCTGGACGACAGCCGGGTTGCCGGAATCTAACAGCCAGTTGCCTTCCACATCCCCCGGGAGCATAAATGCCACAGGCAGTGTATATTTATTCTCATAAAGCCACATGGAACCTTTTCGTCCCAGCTGGTCCTGTAAGCCAGTTGAAGGCTGCTGATCCGGATAAATGCCATAGCGGATGGAAAACAGACTGTCCACCAATGGGGTGCTTCCCTTGATACTGTAAGCATTCGTAGAGCTTTCACATCCAAGGAATCTTACAAAATCCGATAAAGAAGCATTGGCTACAGAAGAAAACAGGGATGCCGACGGATAATTCATCCATGCCCCGTCATTTTTAGTCTTGCTGTCTCCCTTTTCCACTCTGTAAAAGGTGTCACTTTTAATGTTTCCAGCCAGCTGTATGGTGTCTTCATTATCCTTTACATAGGCTGTTCTGCTGGTAGTGGGAAGACTGCTGACACCTAAATTTAAAGCCGTTTCCACTGCCACTAAAAGCAGTGTGAGCATCATGACCGCATCTTCATTCCAGTGCTTTCTCTTGTACAGATAAACAAGTCCCATATACAGAGAAAGGAAGATAATAGCTGCATAAAACACAGAAAAATGAAATTGCTCTGAGTTATCCACAAGTTTCTCTGCCATGATCACAAAAATGACCGCACCCCAGAAAGCCCATACCACCTGCTTCCAGGAAATTTCTTTTAATTCCAGGCAGGCCTGATGGCACATAGTCAGCACCAGGGCAATATAAATAAAGGACTGCCTGCAGGGAAGGCTGTTTGGATAATGGAAACCATGCCAGATGAAGTTTAACACATTAATGGAAAAGCTTGCATAAAACATTAACAGCAGACCACAGTAAACTGCCTTTTCCCGCACTGTTATCTTCTTTGCCCCCAGATAAAGGAGCAGGAACATAAGTACCGCCACACCACAGTAAATATTAGGCCAATGGTCCAGACCTATCTCCGTTCCCACATTTCCAATATGGCGGGCGATCATATCAAAAATAGAAAAATAGCAGCTGATAGTCTTTGGAAAATCAAAGTCACCGGAAGCAGTTGCCTGTAAAGCATAGATCTCCGGCAGAAGCACTACAGCTGCCAATCCTCCTGCAAGGAGAGAATAAAAGCCAAAACGCACTCCTGTTGCTGCCAGTTCTTTTACTCCCTTTGGCGGATTTAAAATGACCTGCATGATCACATACATGACCATAAAAATACAGATCATAATAGAAATATAGTAGTTGGACAGAATAGAAAGTCCCAGGGTAATGCAGTAGAACAGCCCCTTTTTCTCCCGTACCAGCTGCTCTGCCCCATAGAGGATCAGTGGCAGAAGCCAGATGCAGTCCAGCCACATGATATTCCAGCTGTAAGCTGCCATATAACCGCTTAAAGCATAGAAAATACCAAAAACACCGGCTATAAAATGCTTTTTTTCAAAATGACGGTTCAGATACCAGGTAAACGTCACGCCACAGATGCCTGTTTTTATAGTGATCAGGATGGTCATAAATTCAATGATGAATTTCTTTGGACATAAAATGATCAGCCAGTTCACCGGACTTGCCAGATAATAGGCATAAAGGGCAGAAAAATTCACTCCCATACCAATATCCCAGCTGTATAGCAGGCTCCCCCCCTGCTTTAGCTTGTACTGGAATTCAGAAAAGAAAGGGGCATACTGATGGTACATGTCTGTCCGTAAAAAGCACTCTTCCCCAAATGGGAAAATACCTCTCTGGGCAAAAAGAATGATCAGGACAGCTACCGGCACAAAAAAGGCTGCGATCATACCATCACCTGGGCGCAGAAAGCGGAAGCCTCCATTTCCCGGCTCACTTTCGTTTTCCGGCTCGTCTTTAAATTCTTCCGGTGCTTGTACATCTTCTCTCTCATCCGCGTCGGCCTTATGGACAGCATCCACTTTTTCTTCTCTTGCAGCTGCTGTCTGTTCTTTCGCTTTCCCCAGACTTCCCGCCTTTTTTTTCTCTTTTTTTATTTCTATTTGCACTAGCTCACTTTCCTGTGATCTTTCCTGTAAATTTTTCTGTGATTTTTCCTGCGAGCTTTCCTGTAAATTTTCCTGCAAAGATGCTGCTTCCTCCCTGTTGTCTGCATTTTTTACCGTAACCGGTCTCTGGACCATTTCCAAAACTGCGTCCAATTCCTTCTCTACCTGTTCTATTTCTTCACGACTCACTGCATTCACCTTTCTTACAGCCGTTCCTATTTCTTTTTAAAGATCCAAAGTTTGCTGAACACATAATTTGCCACCATATTGATAACAGAAACTGTCAGTTTGCAGAACATTTCATAAACAAGCCCTCTGTCTCCTCCCAGCTTCACCATCACTACCAATAAGATCCAGGTCGCCACTCCTGAAATAGCTCTTGCCGCAAAAAAAGCACCGCCCTCTTTTAATAGGTAAGAGGGGCGCATGTTAAAATTGCGGAATACAATGATCTTATTTACAATATAGGCAAATAATACCGCAGCCAACCATGAAAAAGCCTGGGATACACCAACACCCATGGACATCTTCCTGAATAACGTATAGGAAACAAAGTCCACAGCTGTTGTCAGCACACCACAGACCAGGTAGCTGATAGTCTCATAATTTACACATTTTTTCCATAATTTTCCAAACACGTTTTTTCTCCTGCATCTGACCTTATATTTCTTTTCCCCAGTCAGTTCTTTCTATAATATTTTAACCTGTCTGATACGGGATCGCTGCGTGCTTTGCACTCTCCCAATCCTGCCAGTTATCCTTCCTTAATCAGAACTTAGAAACTCCTGTGTCCCTTCTGAATAATGCAGTTCCCCATCTTCTGTGATGAACACTGCATATACACCATCCAGTGAATCAGCCAGTTTCATTCCATTTTCCAGACCTAAAGCAAAGCAGGATGTGCTCAATCCGTCTCCATCCACAGAAAGTTTTGAAATGATCGTCACCTGGGTAAGGCCATTTTCATAAGGATAGCCTGTATGCGGGTCTAAAATGTGATGATAATTCACCCCATCCTGGATAAAATGCCGTTCATACACCCCAGAGGATACAACAGATAAGTCATTGATATCCAAAGCTGCTACTGTTTCCGTACGGTCTGCAAAAGGTTTCTGAAGACCGATCTTAAAAGGCTTTCCGTCTGTTTTTTCACCTACACAGACTACATTGCCTCCCAGGTTGATAATAGCACTTTTTACCCCCTGTTCTGTTAAATAATCTTTGATCCGGTCTGCAATATACCCCTTTGCAATGGCTCCCAGATCAATCGCTGTATCATCATCTGCAAAAGTAACTGTATTTCCTTCTAATAAGACTTTCTTATAACCTACTTTTTCAAGAGCCGCCTGGATAGCTGTGCTTTCCGGCACTGCTGGATCTGCCCCTGCAAAGTCCCAGAGACTGCTTAAAGGCTCAATCGTAATATCAAAGGCCCCGCCGGACATTTCACAATACTCCAGTCCCTTCTTTAAAACCTCCGCAGTTTTATCAGAAACTGTAAACTGTCTTTCGCCCGGCTTTCTGTGGTTCATCTGGTAGATCTCACTTGTGTCGATGGTGGTACTTAAAACATTTTCATATTCCCTGCACACATCCAGAGCACCATCTAATATCTCTTCTTTGTCTGTATCATACAAGGTAACACTGACAAAGGTATTCAGCAGAAAATCCATTTTATTTATGGGCTCTTTTGTCTTCTCTGTACAGCCTGTTAATGACAACACCAGACAAAGAACTGTAAGCAGGATGCAATTTCGTTTTTTCATATATTTATTATCTCTTTTTTCCATAAGCACATTCCAAATTTTGTCACGCAACGCATGAACAGTAATCATTTTATCACTATGACAGTTTTACTGTCAACATAACCAGAAAGACTTTGAAAAGAACAGGGATTTAGTATATACTTGTAAATGAAAATGAGTTACAGGAGATCCCATATGAATCTTTCCTATTTAAAATACGCTGTAGAAGTAGAAAAAACCGGTTCTATTACAAAAGCAGCCCAGAACTATTATATGAACCAGCCCCATTTAAGCAAGATCATCCGTGAACTGGAGCGTGATCTTGGATGTCCCATCTTTGACCGTACCAGCAGGGGAATGATCCCTACTGTCCGTGGAGAAGAATTCCTGCGCTACGCAAAAGGGATCATGGAACAGGAAGCTCAGTTAGACAAGCTCTGCTCCAGAAATAAGGAATGTCCCCGTGAAATTCGTCTTTGCGGACCCCGTGCTTCTTATATATCCAGCACTTTAAAGAATTTTTTAAAAGAAGATGACCGGCTTTTTACGACCAATGTGCGCTATAAAGAAACGAACTCCAAGGACGTGGTCCGTCTGGTCTCTTCCAAAGAATTTGACTTAGGCATTGTCCGCTGTCAGGTACTTTACGAACCATTTTTCCTTAAAATGATACAGGATGAACATTTGGACAGCAAGGTCTTATGGCAGTTCTCTCCTAAGGTACTTATGTCCCCCTCGCATCCTCTTGCAGGAAAGGAGCCTTTAGACCACCTTGATTTTTCCCAGTCCGTAGAACTGCTTCAGGGAGATATCCAGTATCCTTCTTTTACCCCGGAAAATACTGACTGTGTCCTTCCGGACAGTGATCCCCGCCATACCATTTATATTTATGACCGGGGCAGCCAGTATGAATTTCTCCGCCATCTTCCAGGTGCCTATATGTGGACTTCTCCTGTTCCGTACAGCACCCTTACAGAAGCAAAACTGATCCAGAGAGAATGTACCCGCCCGGATAATGTATTCAAGGATCTTTTAGTCTGTCGCAGCAACTACCGCCTGTCCAAAGCAGAAACAGAACTGACCCAGTGGCTGGACCGCACTATCAGCCAGCTGTCTGACTAACTGGCTGCTCTGTTTTGTAAGACCATTTTCATCAGGTCTTAAAATATCGTCTTGAAAATAACAATATTCTCAGTAACAGAGCTGGCCATTTTTTCGTTTATTTTTCTGTTACTGAGTATTTTTTTCTTTCTGCTTTCTATTTTTATTCACATTTCACAATTTTCTTCTCATTAACCAGTGATATACTTACAGGAATACCATTATTCCATTTTTGCATCTAGTCAAACTTTTATCAATGTGCTACTATATAGCTGTTAAAGAAATAACGAACAGATACATATAGTCAATCACACAACTATATTTTTAGGAGGTCATAATTATGAGATTCACATTACCAAGAGATTTATACCATGGAAAAGATGCACTGGAGTCCTTAAAGACACTGCCTGGCAAGAAAGCCATTGTTGTTGTAGGCGGCGGCTCCATGAAGCGTTTCGGTTTCCTGGATAAAGTAGAAGCTTACTTAAAAGAAGCAGGAATGGAAGTTCAGTTATTTGAAGGCGTTGAGCCAGATCCTTCTGTAGAGACCGTTATGAAGGGTGCAAAAGCTATGCAGGAATTCAAACCTGACTGGATCGTAGCTGTAGGTGGTGGTTCACCAATCGATGCTGCAAAGGCTATGTGGGTATTCTATGAGTATCCTGATACCAAGTTCGAAGACCTGATCACACCATTCAGCTTCCCAACACTGCGTACAAAAGCTAAATTCTGTGCTATCTCCTCTACCTCCGGTACAGCTACCGAAGTTACTGCATTCTCTGTAATCACAGATTATGCTAAGGGAATCAAATATCCTCTGGCTGACTTCAACATCACACCAGATGTTGCTATCGTTGACCCGGCTTTAGCAGCTACTATGCCTAAGAAGCTGACCGCACATACTGGTATGGATGCTATGACTCATGCTATCGAGGCTTATGTTTCCACACTGCACTGCGAATACACCGATCCATTAGCACTCCATGCAATCGAACTGATCAACGAATATCTGGTTGCTTCCTACAATGGCGATCTGGATGCCCGTGCTAAAATGCATGACGCACAGTGCTTAGCTGGTATGGCATTCTCTAACGCATTATTAGGTATCGTTCACTCTATGGCACACAAGACCGGTGCTGCTTACTCTGGCGGACATATTGTTCATGGATGTGCTAACGCAATGTACCTGCCAAAGGTTATCAAATACAACGCAAAAGAACCTGAAGCAGCTGCAAGATATGCTAAGATCGCTAAGTTCATCAACCTGCCGGGAAATACTGATGAAGAACTGGTAGATGCTCTGATCGCAAGGATCCGCGAGATGAACAAGGATCTGGATATTCCTACCTGCATCAAGTACTATGAAGGCGGAATCATCGATGAGAAAGAATTCATGGAGAAACTGCCTAAGGTTGCAGAACTGGCAGTAGGCGATGCCTGCACCGGCTCCAACCCAAGAAGCATCAACCCAGATCTGATGGCTAAGCTGCTTAAGTGCTGCTACTATGATGAGGAAGTTGATTTCTAATTCATAGAAATTCATAAAAGATCTGAAGATCTGGAATTGAATAAGAAATTTTTTAAGGGCTGCGATTCAAAACCGCAGCCCTTATTTGATCAAAGGATATTCTTATGATTCTTTTAAAACAATATTCAACAATACATTTAATCCCACACCACACAGTACTGCAATAAATACCGGTGAAGTACAAAGCATATTTAAAAATGGCGAAAGTCCATCTGCCCACTCTTTATAAGTAGAAGTACACTGATATGGAAGCATAACTGCTAAAGTAAGGGTAATTCCGGCTACCAGCGTATTTCTCAATGTTCTTGGAGATGATACAATGGAATCGATCCCAGAAAACATGATGGAAGCCGCTGAGATTAGAAAAACAGCTCCGATAACCGGTTTAGGGATACCTGCCAGGATATATGCCATTTTAGGACAGAAACCATAAAGTTGGAAGAGTCCCCCTGCAAACTGGGTCACACGTCTGGAAGCTACACCGGTAGCTGCCACGATACCTATATTCTGTGTATAAGATGTACATGGCAGGCCTCCAAAAAGAGCTGTGATCATACAGCCAAGGCCACTGGCCATGATTCCCTTATCAATATGCTTTACTCTGTACACCTCATCACAGGCTGCACAGGTTGCAGCATAATCTCCTACAGACTCAAAAATAGCTCCCATATATCCACTAAAACCACCGATAACAGCTGCCGCTATAATGGTGATCGCACCACTTGGCTGTCCTTTCATACCTGTAAATGGGAAAAGACGCGGGATTCTCAGCCATGGGGCTGCGTGAACTGCTTCCCAGTCAAAAATCCCCAGAAAAGATGATACCACTACTCCTACGATCACAACTGTAACAAGTATAAATCCCTGGGAAATGATTCCTTTTGTTTTAAATTTAAGTACAAGTGCCAGTAAAAATGAAATCAGTGCCAGGATCAGATACAACGGTTCCTGTTTGGAAAATGTCCACTGGACTGCAATCCTTGCTGCTACAAAGCCAATTGCAGTTACTACAGAACCAACCACTACCGGTGGAAGAAATTTTCTTACTTTACTGACTGTTTTGGTCACTCCAAGTACTGTCTGGATCAGACCTCCTATAAAGGATGCGCCCCATACAGCAGGAAGGCCATAAACACCTGCTATATTACCCATGGAAGACATCAAAGCAGAAGATGAACCTTGCACAATAGGAAGCCTGTTTCCTACCGTTGTCTGAAGAAAAGTGCATATACCCATGCAGAAAAAGCAGGCACAAAGCAAAGTAGGTACAAAATCAGGTTGATCGATCCCGGCTAAAGAAGCAAAACCGGCTGCCCACATAAAAGGTGTGAAATCCACTAATGTGATCTGAAGTGCAAAAAGGATCGCTTTCCACAATGGTTTTGGAACATCTTCTATTCCGTATGCAATTTCAATGTTAGATTCTGGCTGTTCTTCAAATACCGCCTGTTCTGGGTCATACATAAAACCACTTCCTATTCTCATTCTTAATTTTTCAATCTTTATCTTAGTTTTTAAACCAATTCTATTTCTGTTCCTGTTTTTCCTTCAATTCCATCTTCTGCTTTTTCAAGCAACGTAATCAGTGCTTTTCTTCCTTTGCCAGATTTTGCAAAAGCAACTGCTGCCTCTACCTTTGGAAGCATGGAACCTGGAGCAAACTGTCCTTCCTCTATATAAAATTCTGCTTCTTTCACACTCATATGATCCAGCCACTTTTCTCTTGGTGTACCATAGCCGATCGCCACTTTTTCTACTGCTGTAAGAATGATCAGATAATCTGCCTCCAGCTCTTCTGCCAGTTTTTCAGATGCAAAATCTTTATCTATGATCGCTTCCGTGCCAATATAGTCTCCGTTTTCGTTCTTTACTACAGGAACACCGCCGCCTCCGCAAGCGATCACGATCTGGCCTTCTTCCACCATTCCACGGATAGACTCCATTTCAAGGATAGCCACAGGCTTTGGTGAAGGAACTACGCGGCGGATTCCTCTGCCAGCGTCCTGTGCAAACACAAAACCTCTTTCTTTTCTCAGAATCTCTGCTTCCGCCTCTGTTACATAGGCTCCGATGGGTTTAGAAGGCTTTTTATATGCCTCATCTTCCGGATCCACCTGAACCTGGGTAAGAATGGTAGTAATAGGTTTACGGATCCCGGATCTTTCCAGTTCATTTCTTAAAGCTCTCTGAAGATCCAGACCAATATATCCCTGACTCATTGCTGTACACACAGATAATGGGCAAAGTTCATAATGTTCGGGATCCTGCTTATGCAAAGCTGTCATCGACTTCTGGATCATTCCCACCTGAGGTCCATTCCCATGTGAAATAACAACCTGATGTCCTGCAAGGATCAGGCCTGCAATCGCCTTTGCAGTTCCTTTTACAACTTCTGCCTGCTCTGAGATCGTTTTTCCAAGAGCGTTTCCGCCCAGTGCAATTACAATTCGTTTTCCCATAATTATTTTCTCCTCTATTTGTATGGTAGTGTCAAAAACTACCTCTTTTTAATTCATTATAAAAACAGCAGACCGGCTGATATGATCACCAAAAGGGCGATCAGACAGATCACACAATATCCCATTACATCTCTTACCTTTAACTTCGCTACTTCCAGCACCGGAATCAGCCAGAACGGCTGCAACAAGTTGCAGCAGGAATTTCCCCAGGAAAGAGCCATTGCCGCTTTTCCTTCCGACACTGCAGGCATAAAACTCTGCACTGCCTGCATTACAATGGGACCCTGGACCGCCCACTGTGCCCCGCCGCTTGGCACAAACAGCTTTACGATCACTGCACTGAGGCAGGTAAACAGTGGAAATGTCTGTGCATTGGAAATATGTACAAAAAATCCAGCGATCACCTGTGCAATAGAAACACCTGTAGAACCACCGTTATAACTGATCAGTCCTGCAATACCCGCATAAAAGGGCATCTGCAGAACCACTCCTACTGCTCCGCCAAGAGATTTTTTCACTGCTTCTACTGTACGTACAGGTGTTTTATACATCGCAATGGAGGCAAACAAGAAGATCATATTAACCTGATTAATAGAAAGTGAAAAAGACTGCTTTTTAATATAAAGAGAGTCTACAAAACTCCAGATCACACAGAAAAATCCAATACATGTAATGGCTCCGTTTAAAAGTACGGATGTTTCCAGCTTTTCTGCAGGAGTCATTTCACTGGGGGATTTATAAACTTTTGCTGCAGATACTTCATTAAATATAGACGGATCCACTGTTTTCGTCTTTTCAGGAGATGGATGCATGGCAGTGATCAGCAGGCATAGAACAATGGCACCAACCACATAGATAAACAGATTATAAGGTGCAAATACCGTTTCCCTGAAAGGAATACCTGTTGTACTCCATACGCCTTCAAAATTCCAGCCACCGGCTACATTTAAGGCGATGGTGCCGGATATTCCCACCAGGCAGAACGCATTTCCTACATAGGCAGCTGCCACAAGCAATGGATAATGGATCCCTTTTACCTTTTTTGCCACTTCCTGGGCCAGCACTGCACATACGATCAATGCTGCGCCCCACTGAAGAAAATATGCCACCATACCTACTGCTGATACCAGGATAAGAGCCTGCTTTGGTGTTTTAGGTACAGATGCGATCTTTACAATGATCTTATGCACTGGCTCTGTATTGGCAAACATGGTTCCTGTCACTACGATCAGCACCATCTGCATTCCAAATCCTAAAAGATTCCAGAAACCACCATACCAGCCTTTATATACAAGATCTATCAGACGGTCGAGCACTGTGATCCCTTCTGCAGGAGCAATACCGGTAACAGGAATGGCTGCTATGAACAGTATTACCGTTAAAAGCAGGACCAGAATGTATGCATCCGGTAAAAAGCGGCTGATCAGAGCTACACTTCCATCTACCAGTGTATCAAACAACTTTTTCAATTTTTTCACCTCAAAACTTTTCTTCCACTGCTTTATAAGCAGAGCTGCCACCAATATGGGGCAGCTCTTTTGGATTTAATTCATAATACTCTGGAACTTTTCATAGAATTGTGGAAATGAAGAATCAAAACTTCCGGCACGATCCAGTATTTTTCCAAAAATACCAATCAGCGGAGCATTTACGATGGTTGCAAGAACTGTATTAAAACCTACCATATCAAAAGCAAAACGGCGGAATAATACAAGCATAAGGATCACTGCAATGCAAAGAGCTGTAAAATCAAATATCCATTTAACCTTTGTTGTATCTTTATGAAATGTATCTGAAATATCTTTTACAAACATTTCATAGGCTTCCTGTGGGAGGTAGGTCCTCAGGAAAAATGCGATCGCCAGCGAAGTGATCACTGTTCCTAAAACGCAGGACATTCCCCTCTGCCAGAACACTGTATACTGTTCTGCTCCCAAAACATCATACCAGAGATCCAGGATATTTCCGTAAAGAAACGCTGTAACAAACGATAACAAATATTTCCATTTAAACCGTCTTACTGCAATTCCTAATACGATCAGTAGTAGTCCCTGGAATATGTACTCAGATTTTCCAAATGTAAACCACGGCAGTGTTTCTGAAATCCTAAGATACAGTACATACGCAGGAGCAACTACCATTGATACACCAAAACCGCTTTTTGCTGACAGGCAGACACCTAAAGGGCACAGGATCATTCCCATTACATAAGCAAGTTCCGCAAAATTTCCTTTTTTATTGTTCATCTGCATCCCCTTTCCGTGGAATCTACTTTGCAGTAATATCCACACCACTCTTAATTACATAAGCAGGGGCTGTATGATGCCAAATGGCATGATATACATCTTCATCCTCCAGGACTACCAGATCGGCATTTCCGCCAACTTTCAGCTCATGATCCTTGATGCCAAGAACTTTTGCTGCAGTAGTAGTTATCATGTCATAAAGCAGTTCCATGTCATCGAAGCTGACCATATGGAGCAGATGGCTGGCAAGAAAGGCCACCTGAAGCATATTGCACTCGCCATATGGGTAATATGCATCTGCAATATCATCCTGTCCCAATGCAACTGGAACACCTGCTTTTAACAGATCTTTTACTCTTGCATGGAGAGGGCCTGTATGAGGATCTGATACAACACCGATCTGTGCTTTCTTTAAAAGAGAAACCAGCTTTCTGAAGTAATTTTCAGGATACAGTTCCATTGCACGGCAATGCTGTGCCGTAGCTCTTCCCTGCCATCCCATTTCAATCACTTTCTTGCATAACATTTCAAGAGTTCTCTCTTCTGCATCACCTACATCATCTAATAGCATGGAAATGTCTTTATTGTATTCCTTTGCATAATCACACATGGAATTTACATGATCCAGTTCTTCTTTCTCTGTAAACTCGATCCACGGGATGCCGCCTACTACATCTGCGCCAAGATCCAGGGCATCTTTGATCAGTTCCTTTGCGCCTGGTTCTCTTGCAACACCATCCTGTGGGAATGCAACTACCTGGATATCCAGACGGTCCTTATATTCCTCTCTTCCCCTGATAACACCTTTCACGCCTTCCAGTCTTGCTTTGCTGTCTACATCAGCAAATGCACGGATATGAGTGTTACCATATTTAACAGCCAGATCACAAGCCTTGCGCACATTTTCAATGATCCATTTTTCATCATAGCATGCCTTAAAATCAGCGGCTCTTTCAATAGAGGTCATTGCTCCGCCCATGTTATTATCATTGTATTCCTTTAAAGCGTCCTGACCTGCCATTTCCAATGTATATACCTTGCACAGATGAAGATGGCCGTTTACAAAGGATTCTGTTACCAGCTTGCCTTTTGCATCAATGATCTGTTTTGCTTCACCTTCTACAGATGACGCAATGGCTGTGATCTTTCCGTTTTCAATTCCGATCTCCACCAGTTCTTTTCCTGTTTTTCTTGTTTTCGCATTTGTAATCTTAATATCCAGCATATGTAACCCTCCTGATTTTTTTATGTCTATGCTCTCATAATCTTTTAGCCGATATCTTCTTTTAAACTGCCAATTCGAACAGAAGCTCTTGTCAGTAAGTCTTTACCTACCTGATTTACATAATCCCGTTTTTCTTCTTCGTTTACTTTCGTAAGTTTTCCTGATGATACAACTAATTCCCCATTTACCACTACATCTTTTACAAGACGCGGATCTCCACTTTCTACAATACATGCCACCGGATCATAGCAGCCGCCTGCATAGGTAAGCTGGTTCCAATCCATAACTGTAAAATCAGCAGCCATTCCTGGTGCAAGATAACCAATATCATCTCTTCCAAGGACTTTTGCACCTCCAGCTGTTGCCATATACAGATAATCATCTGGTGTCGCTGCCTGATCTCCCCAGGTCAGACGGTTTAACAGATATGCACACCGGATCTCTTCCAACATATTGGAAGAATTACTGCTTGCAGCTCCGTCCACTCCCAGTCCGATCCTTGTAAGACCATGTTTTAAATAAGAAGGTACCGGGCATGCACCTGAGCTTAAAAGCATATTGGAGATCGGGCAGTGTGCTACGCCTGTTTCTGTTTCAGCCATCTGTTCAATCTCTTCTTCATTTAAGTGGATACAATGTGCAAAATAGAATCTCTTTCCAAGAAGTCTGTGTCTCTTAAACCATTCAAAAGGACGGCAGCCCCATGTCTTAAGTGTATATTCTACTTCATGCTGACTTTCTGCAAGATGACCATGGACCATAATGTCATATTCTTCTGCAAGATCTACAACAGCCTCTATGATATCTTCTGTCTCATACTGTGCGATACTTGGCGCAATTCCCACCTGACACATAGAAAAGCGGGAACGGTCATGATACTTTTTCACCAGCCTGATGGTATCTTCTGTGACACTTTCCTTGGTATCTACCACTTCCGGCGGTACAATATCGCTTGGTACAGAGTGGAATCCTCTGGTAGGATGGAAACGGATGCCTATCTCTGCAGCTGCCTGGATCTCTGCATCAACCAGATACTTTACTCCCACAGGATGTGGATACCACAGGTCATTGGATGTGGTACAGCCTGTTTTCAGCATATCGCCCAGTCCGGAATAAACACCTGCACGGGCTACATCTGTATTCAGATCTTTGTAGATCTCATACATAACAGTAAGCCATGGTTCCAGTTTCAGACCTCTTGTTGCCTGTATATTGCGGATCAGTGACTGCCAGGTATGATGATGGACATTTACAAATCCAGGAAGGATCACAGTTCCCTTAGCATCTATGGTTTTATCAATCTGTAATTTACCTGCATATTTTTTCTCCAGATCATTTCCTACGTCCAGGATCTCTTTTCCGGAGATCAGCAGATCTCCATGACGGAATTTTTCCCGTTTTTCATTTACAGTAAGGATCCAGTCGGCATTCTTATAAAGTGTTATCCCCATATAGCTTCTCCTTTTCTTCAGAGGGCTTTAAACTTCAAAGCCCTCTGCCTGCTGCCTGATTTACTTTTTATACATCCTCAAAACCATCAAATGCCACAATACGGCTGATACAGCTTTCACCGTCCTGGAACTTCCATGGGAAGCAGCCAATTACAACTCGCTTGTTAGACAGCTTATCAATCTCACCGCCCATACATTCTGCATGGATCGCCTCATAAGGCTGGCCAAACAGCTCTAAATGCATTGCCTGATAATGCTCTGGCCATGGATAAACCTCATTTAAGGACTTGCCATACTTCTCACGGAAGATAGCATCGCACTTCTCAGCTTCCATTGGCTCCCAGTCGCGGATCTTTGTATTCATTGGATGGTCAGCAGAACCGCAGTCTACACCCAGCCATTTGATCTTCTTTTCACGTACCCACTTGATAAAATCAAGAGATGGTCCCGGATGACGCAGCATGTAGCGGCGCTCATCTGCTGTCGGCTGGTCAAATCCATACTTATGATAACCTGTATTGATGATCAGGATATCTCCTTCACGTACTTCTACTCTCTTTTCAATGTCTTCTGGTGTATAAATACCAAAATCTTCTGCCATATCAGAAAGGTCTACTACTACGCCAGGAGCACAAAGCTTGGTAAGCTCTAAGGCTGCAATATCTCTTCCGGCTGTATCAAAGTGGCGTGGACCATCCAGATGGGTTCCCACATGGTTGGAATGTGTTACCAGCTGTCCGTTAGCACCATTTGGAGCCAGACGCTTAAAATATTTTACCTGCAGTGGTTCATAAGTTGGCCACGGTGGTGTGCTGATTCCGATCGGGATACTTAAATCGTACATTTTGATGTCAGACCATTTACTCATAATTATAAATCCTCCTTGATTATATATAAATATTTTTATTTAATTGTTGATTTTTACTGTTCCCATGCTTTCGCACAAGCTTCAATTGCCTTAGTAAAGCAGCCTTCCGGCGGATTTACAAGACCGGCTCCGATCTGTCCTACACCATAATCCTTGTGAGCGATACCTGTGTTGATGATAGGACGGATACCTGTTTCCAGAACCTTTACAATATCGATTCCTGTTGCACTTCCCCTGAAATCCAGTACCGGGATCTTATAAGCATTTCCTTCTCCCTCTGTGATCTCATACATCTGGGATGAATAATTAATAGCATCCTGTACCTGGCCGCCGACGAACTGTACAATGGCCGGTGATGCTGCCATACAGAAACCGCCGATACCCGTTGTTTCCGTAATACAGCTGTCGCCGATATCCGGGTTTGCATCTGCCTCAGAATATCCTGGGAAATATAAGCCACGGATATACTCAGAAGGAGCGGTAAACCACTGATCTGCTCCCAGTCCTGAAATGCGGATACCAAACTCAACACCATTTCTACACATAGTTGAAACAATGGTGCTGTACGGGATACCCAGTGTAGGATCCATAGTTGCCTTACAGGACGGCATGGACAGATTCAGGAATGCATGGTCATTTCCATTGATAAATCCAATGGCTTCCTGCTGCTGTTCCAGTGAAAAATGGGTCTTGTACACATCAGCAAGGATCTCACGGATAAATAAAGAGGTTCCTGCTTTGTTACGGTTATGTCCCTCATCTCCCATCTGAAGAGCCTGGGCGATCATAACCTTCATATCGATCTCTCCATGGATCTCCAATGCTTCTTTCAGAACCGGATAATAAACCTTTTCCATTTTTCTTAAACGGTCAAATACTTCCTCATCGCAGGCACCAAAACGCAGTACCTTTCCAAGACCTTCATTCATGGTGCAGTACGCATCATTTCCAAAGGTTTTGTTGACCACATGCCATACCGGCATAGAATATGTAATAATACCAGCCATAGGGCCAACTGCATTGTGATGGTGGCAGGAATCAAAGGTGATCTTTCCGCTTGCTGCCAGTTCTTCTGCTTCTTTTAAGTCTTTTGCCAGTCCTTCATAGATCAGGCCACCCATAACAGCGCCTTTCATAGGACCGCACATATTTTCCCACTTTACAGGAGGTCCTGCATGGAGAATGGTGGTTTTTGTCATGCCCGGGATCGCTTCTCCGGCAGTAGACATTCCAACTAAAGCAGGCTGTGCTGCAAGAATCCTTCTTAATGCCTCTTTATTGGCAGCTTCGATCTTTTCTGCCAGCTTTGGATCCTTTAACTGTTTTAAGTAACCGGCGATCTTTTTATCTCCTCCTGCTACCGGCTTCCATGCTACATGGACTGCCTTTACATTCTGCTTTTTCAGGTCCTGATAAAAAGATTCAATTCCGAAATTTACCACACATAATTCTTTTTCAAATAATTCATTTACTTTGCTCATTTTCTTCCACCTCCTCTTTACAGATTTTCTGTGATCAGCTGTACAAATCTTGCTGCCTGTGCATTAGAGGGAAGTACGATCGCACCTGCTCCTGCTAACTGAAGGGAAGTAGCGGTACGGCTCTGTGGATCGCCTTCTGTACCACATACAGTGGCTACTACTGACAGATAACGTCCTTCTTTGGCTGCCAGATCTTTCGCTTTACGGATGGCATCAGACAGATCCTTTGCCGGATCTTCATGAGATCCATATCCGATCACACAGTCAACTAAGATCACCGCTGTTTCAGGATCTCTTGCTTCCTCAACTACACGTTCTGCTCTTAAAGATGGATCGATCATTGGATGAGGACGTCCTACTGTAAACTCATCATCTCCAAAATCAAGGAAAGTATTTTCCTTTGAACGGCCATTTCTTGCATTTTCCAGCTTGTCCTCAGGGCTTAAAGGAATATTGGAATAAATATGCTCCATGCTTCCGATCAGAAGCTTCATTGCCTCATCGCAGATGGTTCCGCCTGTATAAAGGCCTCTTACATATTTCTGTCCCTGGATCATTCCAGCACGTTCTTCCGCCGCCAGCTTTTCAGCCTGATCCTTTCCCATGGAAAATTCTTCAAAATCGGTAACTTCTCCTCCTTTAGCCAGTGCCACAGCCTTGTGGGCTGCATCTTCCAGGGAAACGGCTGCATAAAGACCTGCTTTTCTGATCTTTTCATTGTCACCGCCAATGAAACATACAACGACCGGTTTTCCGGCTTCTGCTGCGATCTTTAAGATCTGGTCCTCTACCTCTTTTGCCGGAGGTTTGGATACCAGTACGATGATCTCTGTTTTTGGATCTTCGATCAGGGCGTTCAGACACTGCTTCATCATGATACCGCCGATCTCTGCCTTTAAGTCTCTTCCGCCTGTACCAAGCAGCTGGGAAACACCTTCTCCTAACTGATCAATAATGGTTGAAACTTCCTGTGCGCCTGTACCGGAAGCACATACAAGACCGATCTTTCCTGGCTTGATCACATTTGCAAATGCAAGAGGCACATGATTGATCACTGCTGTGCCACAGTCAGGTCCCATCATCAGAAGTTCTTTTGAAACTGCATATTCTTTCAGTGCTTTTTCTTCCTCGATGGTCACATTATCACTGAAAAGCATTACGTTGATATCACGATCCAGACAATCCTTTGCCACATCTGCTGCAAAACGTCCCGGAACAGAGATCACTGCCATATTCAGATTTTTTTCTACTTTTACTGCTCCATCCAGTGTAGGCGGGAAATATTCTGCCTTACTCTTTTCTGCTTTCTTATTCAGCAGTTCATCTACCTTCTCTACTGCCTTTTTAAAGCAATCTTCATCATCGCATTTTGCTGCCACAAAGAAATCATTGGCTGTTACTTCTTCAAATCCTTCCGTATCCAGTCCCAGGTTTCCTGCGATCTCCCTGTTCAGATCGGTTCCCATACCTACAAGAGCTTCTGTAATACCTGGCAGATTTTTCACATCCTTGGATATGATCATCAGTGTTACAGAATCATAATAGGTATTTTTTCTGACTTCAAGCTTTACCACATCTGTTTCCTCCCATCTTATTACTGTCGATTACACCATAATACATGCCGGTGAGAAAATCACAGCCTGAGCTGCTTCCAAAACTGGATACCCGCTTTAATGCTGTACGTATCAGTGCCGGATCACAGCTTTCAAATCCTTTTAAAAGCTGTAAAATATCTTCTGAAAACATATTTTCTCCTGCATGTTTCAACAAAGATCCGCTGATATCATTGGTTTTTAACGCTGCTGCATTTGTAATCTCTTTTAAAAAGCCCTTCCATGGTTTTTCATCCGGCCAAGATGCCACATATCCGCAAAGGAAATCATCAGACGAAGGCGTAAGTCCCGGCCCGCATCCGGCCATCTGTTCTGCTGTGAGCACCGCAGATCCCATGTTTCCTTCCTGGACTGCCTGGCGGAAAGCCTCAATCCTTGGAGCCAGAAATGAGGAAAACACTTCCTCTTTTCTGCCTTCGATCAGCCTATGGATTCCTTTATCTTCCTGATGTTCCAGGAAACTGCGGATAAAGTTTGCTGCTCCGGGCTTTAAGGTTTCTGTCTGACTTTTTTTTAGATCCAGAATCTGGGTTATTTCAAATTCAAATAACTGAAAATTCCCGATCCAGAGTCCCTGATCACTTAACTGCAGCTCTGTTCCTCTCAAACGGAGCATTTCTTCTATTAATTTAAAATCTCCGTTCCATTCAAGACAGATAGAAAAAGGCTGAAGGCTTTTTCCTTTTGCAAGAAATGTGATCATTCCATACTGGCACACCATATTCATGGAACTGCGAAAACAGGAATGTAACATTCCCTTTACAGGTGCTTCTTTCAGCATGTTATACAGATGTCTGCATATCCTGATCTGTACCTTCACCTTGATCTCTTCCTTTCCATCATTTAATGAATATCAACAAAGCCGTTTTTATTGTTTGCGTTTATCTTTGTTATGTTTTATATTATAATCACCGTTTTTCTCATTTTCTATGTTGACTGTTCACAATAAAAATTCTATAATTTTGGTAAGCGTTGCAGATCATATTTTTCGGGGGTG
Organism: Lachnospiraceae bacterium; assembly: GCA_025758065.1. Taxonomy (NCBI): domain Bacteria; kingdom Bacillati; phylum Bacillota; class Clostridia; order Lachnospirales; family Lachnospiraceae; species Lachnospiraceae bacterium. Next base: position 2,131,746 of record CP107199.1, on the reverse strand, counting down.
TACGTTATGATAAATTATATTGAAGAATCCTATTACCCAACTGTAGAGGAACTTTTAAAACTTCCTATTTTTTCCACCAGCTACGTTGCTGCCGGCAAAGGGGGACTTGACCGTATTGTTTCCGGTATCAACCTCAGCGACAATCCGGACTATGCACAGTGGATTTCTCCTGGTGAACTGATGATCTCCACCTGCTTTTCCGTTTACAAAGATCCGGCTGCCCTGGCTGCGTATATCCCAAACCTGGTACGCAATCAGATGGCTGCATTCTGTATCAAACCTTCCCAGTATTTAAACAATGTGGTTCCTGCTTTTATGATAGAACAGGCAGATAAAGCAGATTTTCCTCTTATCGTCCTTCCACCTGATATGCAGTTTTCCCATATTACCAAGGTACTTTCCAATGAGCTTACAAGGCGAAGGACTGCTCTTTTGCAGAATACCCTTTCTGTAAACCAGATGCTGACACAGACTATTACAGAAGGTGCTGATCTGGATGAAATAGCTTCTATGATCTCAAAACTGACTGGCGGCAGTATCCTGATTGTAGACAGCGTAAACAGCCGTCACAGTATCTGTCTGAAGGAAGAAGACCGTTCCATTTTTAAGGCTGACTCTGAGACCCAGATGATCAATCAGTTTATCCACATGTCCGTTTCTCATGATCTGACTCTGGGTGAACATTCCTATGGCTGTCTCTATATTTATGATCCGGCTCAGTCACCGGCCCTTTCACCAGAGCTTTTATCCCAGGTTCTGTCTGCGATCCCCTTAGAGATCACAAGGGAGCAGAGCATCCGGGAACGGGGTGATTCTCTTTTTGCCAGCTTCCTGCTCCATCTTCTGTCAGATCCGATCGTAGACCACCAGTTAGAACAGACCCGGGCAGATGAATTCCATCTGAACCTTTCTGATGACCACCTGATCCTGCGTTTAAAGACCCAGAATCCGGAAGAGAAAAACCAGTACAGGAAAAACTTCCAGCATACCCTTCTTATGGGCAATATACGGTCTGTTTTTTCCAAATTGGGACTGGACGTACGGATCGTTCCCGCTTCTGATGATTATCTGATCCTGTTAAATGCCCCTGCCGCCAGTTCTGAGTTAGAACAGCTGGCCCGCCATGTTCCAAAGCTTATATCCTCTCTGTCCCTTGAATATCCGGATCTGCATCTGTGTGCAGGATGCGGCCGTCCTCATCCCGGCATCCGCGGGATCATCCAAAGTGACACGGAGGCCCGTACTGCCCTGCGTACCGCAATGATCAATGAACAGACTGTCTTTGGTTTTGAAGATCTTGGTCTTCTGCGCCTTCTCTATGCTGCTGACCCGGAAAAAGAAACCAGCCAGTTTGTACAGGAAATACTAGGGCCATTGATTGAAAATGACCATCAAAAGCATTCGGATCTTATAAAAACACTGGATTATTATTTTGAATACGCCGGAAATGTAAAAAGAATATCAGAAGAAATGTTTACACATTATAACACCATCGCCTACCGGATCAAAAATATACAGGAGATCACAAAAAAAGACCTCCATGACAGGAAAGATCATTTCCTGCTGGAGGCGGCAATATATCTGTATAAAGTGAAAGTCAGATTTTAATAGTCATCAGGTCAGGCTGATTAAATTTCCAAGATATAATCCTCTTTGCGGGGAGCTGCCTGGGGCTCCTCGCCTGTATTATATCCAAGAGCAACCGCACCTACACCTTTTAAATTTTCAGAAAGTCCCCACTGTTTTAAAAGTTTCTTTCCTTCTTCACTTTCAAAAATCTCTTTTTCTCTGTGTACCCAGACACTGGAAACACCACAGGCTTTTGCTGCAAGCATCAGATAACAGAGCACATTGGTCCCATCTTCTACCCAGGTGCTACGGCTGCCATCTGCTAAAACAAGGGCGATCACAGGAGCTCCATAAAATGGATCTGCGTCTTTGTCTCCCATGATCTGGGCATTCAGCTTTGAAATATGATCCCGCATTTCTTTATCCTTGATCGCAATGATCACTGGGGACTGTCTTCCTCCACCTGTAGGCGCATAGGTAGCAGTCTTTAATATCTCCTGAAGTACATCTTCCTGTATCATAAGATCTTTTCTGTAACTGCGGATGGATCTTCTGTTTTTCATTGCTTCTAACATTTCTTTATTCATAATGGTCTGCCTCTCTTTCATCTCTTATTTTATTTAAGATTATTATAGCAAATGAACGCGGGAAATGTTCCCAAAATAGAGAGACAGAAATTGTGGAGTTTTTCATTCTGGAATACTGCCCTTATTTTGACCGATATTCTTCTAAACTTATCTTATTTTTTAAGTTTTCTGGAAAATTAAATTTATTTAGCGGAACTTTTTTAGCCACATATTCATATGTTTATCATGCCCCACCATAAAAAAAATAAAGAAGAGGGCCGATACACCGCAGCGTAAATGTACTCTCTTCTTTATGGCTAATTTTTTCGTTGTCCGCCAACCATCAGCTCATTCGTCTGATCTACCTTTCGGATTGAATCATTCTCCCAGTATCTCTACCTGAATGATCAGGTGTTAGCCCACCCGATATAGTATACTATATCTCTAGTAAAACTAGACCAAAATACTGATTAAAAATCAATAGATAACTAGTACATCGTTTCGTAAATAACTGTACTAATCACGTAGGATGCGGATTTGAGTGTGCAGGTCTAAAAACGCAGGCGTAGCGGGCTACGCTGAGGCTTTTAGGCCTGTGCAATCAGATCCGCAGACAAGTGAGTGGTATAGTTATTTTGAAAACGATGTACTAGGTTTACTCCATTCCCTTTAACAGCTTCTCAACGCTGGAAAGCTTTACGCACAATGCAAACAGCTCTGTAGCCACGATCAGGTCGCCCAGAGGTGGATAAGTCGGGGCAATACGGATATTGCTGTCATGAGGATCTTTTCCGTATGGGTAGGTTGCTCCGGCAGAGGTCATAACAACGCCTGCTTTCTTGCATTTTGCTACAATATCTTTTGCACAGCCATCTAAGGAATCAAAAGCAATAAAGTAGCCGCCCTTTGGCTTGGTCCACTCGCCAATACCAAGACCGCCCAGCTCTCTTTCCAGGATCTCTTCTACAGCTTCAAACTTCGGACGGATGATGTCTGCATGCTTTCTCATATGCTCTACCATTCCATGGATGTCCTTAAAGAAACGTACATGACGCAGCTGATTTACCTTGTCATGGCCAATGGTCTGGTGCTTTAACTGAGCCTTGATGTCTTCCAGGTTGTTGTGGGAGGTAGCGATGGCTGCGATACCGGAACCTGGGAAGCTGATCTTGGAAGTAGATGCAAACTTGTAAACCAGATCAGGATTTCCTGCTCTTTTGCACTCTGCAAGGATCTCGATCAGATGATCCTGGTCATGGTCATACAGGTGATGGATGCCATATGCATTATCCCAGAAAATACGAAAATCAGGAGCAGCCGGTTCCAGTCTTGCAAAGCGGCGTACTGTTTCGTCAGAATAGGAATACCCCTGTGGATTGGAATACTTCGGTACACACCAGATACCCTTAATAGAAGCATCATTAGCTACCAGCTCTTCTATCATATCCATATCAGGACCTTCCGGAGTCATAGGAACATTGATCATCTCAATACCGAAATACTGGGTAATACCAAAGTGACGGTCATATCCCGGAACCGGGCAAAGGAATTTTACCTTATCCAGCTTGCACCATGGGGTATTTCCCATGATACCATGTGTCATGGCTCTTGAAACCGTATCATACATAACATTTAAGCTGGAGTTTCCATAAATGATAATGGTAGAAGGATTAACCTCCATCATATCTGCCAGAAGTTCCTTTGCTTCATCAATACCGGTAAGCACTCCGTAGTTACGGCAGTCTGTACCATCTTCACAGGTCAGGTCATCATCACTGCTGAGCACGTCCATCATGCCCATGGACAGATCCAGCTGATCTGCGCTTGGCTTACCTCTGGACATATCCAGTCTCAGATCTTTTGTCTGAAAATCGTGATACTTTGCCTTCAGGTCTTTGCGAAGGGCTACCAGTTCTTCTTTGGTCATCTCTGCATACGGCTTCATAATTTCCTCCTCTATATGTGTTCTTAAGACAGACATATGTCAGTGCCATAAACACATTTTCTTTCATTGCTATAAAATATACACCAAAGTATTTATTCCGTCAACACAAAATTTCCTTATGAAGTCAAAAGCTTTGCTTATGTTTAAATACACCGCATATATTTTTACTTATAGCTCAGTAAATTCCCCGGTAAACCGGGGAATTTGACTGTGCAAACTGATTTTCAGTTTTTACTGCGCTAACAGCTCCTTTAACAGCTTATTTACCATTCCAGGGTCTGCCTTTCCCTTCATAGCCTTCATAGTCTGTCCTACCAAAAAGCCCATGGCTTTTTCTTTTCCGCCCTTATAATCGGCTACGGACTGCGGATTTGCCGCCAGAATGCCTTCAATGGTGGCCTTTAAAGCACCTTCATCATTTACTACCTTTAAGCCCTTTTCTTCTACATAAACAGCCGGATCCACATTATGCTCAAAGATCTCTTCAAATACAGTCTTCGCCACGGTACGGTTGATCTCGCCAGCTGCTACCATCTGGATCAGCTTTGCCAGATTTGCAGGTGAAAAGCCCATATCATCCGGATCCATTTCATGTTCTTTCAGCAGGCGCATAGCTTCTACCATCAGCCAGTTGGATGCCTCTTTTGGCTTTCCACAAAGCTTTACTGTCTCCTCAAATACATCTGCCACATGCTTGGAATTTGTAAGGATCTGTGCATCATACTGAGGCAGGTCAAATTCGCTGATATAACGGACCATTTTCTCGGTACGAAGTTCTGGCTGTGCTGCCCTGATCCTTGCGATCCACTCATCACTGATCACCACCGGTGTCAGGTCCGGATCCGGGAAATAGCGGTAATCCTGGGCATCTTCCTTAGAACGCATAGCCTTTGAGCTTTCTTTATTATCATCCCAGCGTCTTGTTTCCTGGATGACCTTCCTGCCGTCTTCGATCAGCTCGATCTGGCGTCTTGTTTCCCCTTCAATGGCATGTGCAATAGCCTTAAAAGAGTTGATATTCTTCATCTCAGTCCTGGTGCCAAATTCCGACGCTCCCACTTCACGGACAGATATGTTTACGTCAGCTCGCATGGAACCTTCCTGAAGCTTACAGTCAGAAGCTCCCAGATACTGGATGATCAGACGAAGTTTTTCCAGATATGCGATTACTTCCTCTGCGCTTCTCATATCCGGTTCAGAAACGATCTCGATCAGCGGTACACCGCTTCGGTTGTAATCTACCAGGGAGCAGTCTTCCCACTCGTCATGGACCAGCTTTCCTGCATCCTCTTCCATGTGGATCTCATGGATACCGACCTTTTTCTTTATGCCGGACTCTGTTTCGATCTCTACCCAGCCATCGTGACAGATAGGCAGGTACAGCTGTGAGATCTGGTAGTTCTGTGGATTATCTGGATAAAAATAGTTTTTACGGTCAAATTTGCAGTACTGGTTGATCTGGCAGTTTGCAGCCAGACCTACTGCCATGGCATATTCTACCACCTGTTTATTTAATACAGGCAGAGAACCGGGCATACCGGTACATACCGGGCATGTATGGGTATTTGGCGCTCCTCCGAAAGCGGTAGAGCAGCCGCAGAATATTTTCGTCTTTGTTGCCAGTTCTACATGGACTTCCAGACCGATGACGGTCTCATACTGTTTACTCATGGCTTACTCCTCCTCAGTCAGATACTTTTGCCAGCTTAGGCATTTCGTATTTTCTGGTACACTCAAATGCATATCCTGCGCGGATAATGTTCTTTTCCTTAAAGCAGTCACCGATCAGCTGCATTCCAATCGGAAGACCCTTAGAGTCCATGCCGCATGGAACGGTCATTCCAGGAAGACCAGCCAGATTAACGGAAATCGTATAAATATCACCCAGATACATTTTTAATGGATCACTTAAGGAAGCTCCCAGCTTTGGTGCTGTATCAGGAGATGCAGGAGCCAGGATCAGGTCATATTTTGCAAAAGCTTTATCAAATTCTTTCTTGATCAGAGCCTTGGTACGCAGGGCCTTTAAATAATAAGCGTCATAATAACCGGAGCTTAATACGAAAGAGCCAAGCATGATACGGCGCTTTACTTCCGGTCCGAAGCCTTCAGAACGTGTCTTTTTATACATGTTGTGAAGACCCTCGTATGCTTTGGTGCGGTAGCCATATTTTATGCCGTCAAAACGTGAAAGGTTGGAACTTGCTTCTGCAGAAGCAATGACGTAATAAGCAGGAATAGCATAATCTACCAAACCTAAATCAAAGGTTTCTACAATAGCGCCTTTTTCCTTTAAAATATCTGCTGCCTTTAAAATGGCTGCCCTTACTTCCTCATCCAGTCCTTCACCAAAATAGCTTGATGGGATACCGATCTTCATTCCCTTTACATCATCTTTTAATGCAGAGGTAAAATCACAGTCTGTACGGACCATGGAAATGCTGTCTTTTAAATCATGGGAAGAAATCGCTTCCAGAATCGCTGCACAATCGGAAACGTCCTTTGCAACCGGTCCGATCTGGTCCAGGGAAGAACCATAGGCGATGAGGCCATAACGGGATACAGTTCCATAGGTGGGTTTAATGCCGGTAACGCCGCAGAAGGAACTTGGCTGACGGATAGAACCGCCTGTATCAGAACCTAATGCATAAAAGCACTCATTAGCTGCTACAGCTGCACAGGAGCCGCCTGAAGAACCACCAGGTACATGCTCTGTATTCCATGGGTTGCGGGTCACACCGTAATAGGAAGTCTCTGTGGTGCTTCCCATTGCAAATTCATCCATATTGGTCTTTCCAAGAATAACGGCTCCTGCTTTTTCCAGGTTTAAAACAGCCTCTGCTGTATAAGTTGGCACAAAATTTTCAAGGATCTTTGAGCTGCAGGTAGTGCGCATGTCTTTAGTACACATGTTATCCTTAATAGCAGCCGGAACACCTGCCAGTGGACCTGTCAGTGTTCCTGCCTCGATCTGGGCCTGAACCTCTTTTGCACGCTTCATGGCTCCTTCTTCGTCTAACGTAACATAAGAATGAACCTGCTCTTCCACTGCCTTGATCTGCTTTATCACTGCTTCTGTGGCCTGCAAAGAAGTGATTTCTCCGGCCTTTATCTTTTTTCCCAGTTCCAGGGCTGTTAAATCTAATATACTCATCTGGCCGCCTCCTATTCTACTGTCTTAGGCACCATGAAAGCTCCATCCTTCTTTGCAGGTGCATTGGCAAGTATCTCGTCTCTGTCATCCCCGTTTGTCACTACATCTTCACGGAATACATTATTTACGGGAAATACATGAGACATAGGCTCTACGCCAGTTGTATCCAGTTCATTTAATTTATCAATATAATCAAGCATTCTTCCCATATCTTTTTTTGCTTCTTCTTTTTCTTCTGGTGAAAGCTCCAGTTTTGCCAGAATGCCCACATACTCTATGGTATCGTCACTGATCACATTTGCCATGGTTTTGTTTCCTTTCTGAAGTCTCTTTTAATCTCTTTCCAAAGACTTTTTCCAAATTTTTTTATCTAAATTGCTTTATCTAAACCAGATCTGAACCGGTTCCTTCTATAATATATAAGAAGTATTTTAATATTTTTATAAGTCTTTCTTATGAACTATGGTTCCAGTCTTGTTACATCTCTTGGGAAGAGCGCTGTCTCTCTTACGTTCTGCTCATTTAAAAGACGCATGGTCAGTCTCTCTAAGCCGATTCCCAGTCCGCCATGTGGCGGCATTCCATATTTAAAAATCATCAGATAAGAGGCAATGTCTTCCGGATCCATGCCACGTTTTTCCATTTTTTTAAGGATCTCGCCATAATCATGAATACGCTGTCCGCCTGTGGTCACTTCCAGACCCTTAAATAACAGGTCAAAGCTTAATGTAAATTTCGGATCTGCCGGGTCATCCATAGCATAAAATGGACGTTTCTTAGATGGATAATGGGTAACAAATACGAAATCACTGCCGTATTCTTCTTTAAAATAACGGCCAATGAGAAGTTCTTCTTCCGGCTCTAAGTCATATGGGTTTCTGATCCGCCTGTTGTATTTTTCAGTTACCAGCTCTTTTGCTTTGTCAAAACGGACTGCGGGGATCTTACTTACATCCGGAAGTGTGACACCTAACATATCCAGTTCCTTCTTGTACTCTTTTTCAAGAAGAGCCATAGTGTACTGTAAAAATCCGGTCTCCATTGCCATAATGTCCTCGAAACCGTCAATATATCCCATTTCAAAATCCAGGCTGGTATATTCGTTTAAATGACGGGTAGTGTTGTGCTTTTCTGCACGGAACACAGGAGCTGCTTCAAATACACGGTCATAAACACCTACCATGGTCTGTTTGTAAAACTGGGGGCTCTGGCCTAATTCTGCTTTTTTGTTGAAATAGTTTAATTTGAATACGTTAGATCCGCCTTCAGCACCTCTGGCTACGATCTTTGGTGTGTGGATCTCTGTAAAGCCCTGGGTAAATAAATAATCCCTGAAGCCTCTTACAATGCCTTCCTGGATCTTAAATTTTGCACGTTCTCTTACATTTCTAAGTGATACCGGACGCAGGGCCAGCTTTGTTTCAAGGGATGTGTTCATTTTCCATTTGCTGATGGGGATCGGCATTGGCTCTGCGGGCTGGGATAATACTTTGATCTCTTCTAAGCGCAGCTCAAAACCATGAGGAGCTCTTTCTTCTGCCTTAACAGTACCAAGAACTTCTACTGCTGATTCTTCTTTCAGATCATGGATATCAAAATTTGTGACGCCTTCTTCGTATACGCACTGCACCAGTCCTTCTGCCTTCCGCAGGATCACAAAAGCCACCTCGCCCATGTCACGGACATTGTGTACAGCACCGTTCATGCGGATCTTTTTTCCTTCATAGGATCCTTCTAAGATTTGTGCGATTCCAAGAGTTTCCTTTGCTTTGACGCCTTCTACAAATTCCATCATATTTATTCTCCTTCCCAAGGGTGTACATTAAACATTAAATGTACATCTTACGGTTCCGGAGATTTTTATATAAATTTATATAAAAAAACGCCCCGGAACACATTTACTGTATTCCGGGACGGGATCTTCTTTTCCCGCGGTACCACCCGCATTGAGAAATCTTCAGGATGCTCTTAAGACTTCTCCTCTTTTTCGCATGTAACGTATGCCACGGATATACCTACTATCAGTCCTGCCAGCCGGTTGCATCCCCTTCTGGCAAAGCCGCTTCGATATACCAGCTCCAGAGTGTTCCCTTCGCCCAGTCCTGCGTGGCGGCGCTCTCAGTCGGTGACGCCCCCTTCCTGTTACATTTTTCAGACAAGAGTCTCTTTCATTGCTGTTTTTTATTTGTTTTATAAATTAATACTCTGAAAGCAGAAAGTCAAGATGTTTTTTCATATTTGTCTGATTTTTGTTGGTTTTTAAAAATACAGTCCTTTCATTGACGATATAATTGACAAATGATACAATCTCATACGTGAAGAAAAAATAAGCGGCTGCGAAGCAGACAGGAGGCCCTCTTTTATGAATTCTCTTGACAAAAAACTACAGATGTCAGGCTTCATTGCTTTTTTCCTAAGCGGCATCTGCTCCATCAGCAGCGGTATTGTAGTAAGCCTGCTGCAGGAACGTTATGGATTTGATTACAATGTAACCGGCACACTTTTGTCTATTATGAGTATTGGAAATCTGATGGCAGGTTTTGCCACCGGAGTCCTTCCTGCAAAGATCGGACTTAAAGCCACTATTATCACCTTAAGCGCAGGCTATGAACTGGGCTATCTGTGGTTAGGTATTTCCGGCTGGATGAGTATTCTGGTGCTTTCTTTTCTCCTGATCGGTTTTGCCAAAGGAAGTGTCATCAATATGTGTACCATCCTGGTAAGTAATCACTCAAAGAACCGCACCAAAGGCATGAATATCATGCATTCCTGCTACGCTCTGGGTGCTCTCCTCTGTCCTTTTATCATCGCAGGCGCAGGACTTATAGGCCCGGTCATTCCAATGCTTTCTTTAAGCTTTTTAGGACTTGTCATGTGGATCATTTTCCAACTGACACCTATTGAAAAGAAAACAGCCGGAAAAAAAGAAAAAACAGACTGGGATTTCTTAAAAAGCAAGCGTTTCTGGCTTCTTACAGGTCTTATCTTCTGCCAGAACGCAGCAGAGATCAGCGTAAATGGCTGGCTGGTAACTTACTTTAAGGGAAGCGGCATCCTTTCCGGTACCTTAAGCGCCTATACCGTTACCGTTATGTGGACTGCCACGCTGATCGCAAGGCTTCTTATTGCCTTTGTATTCCCCCTGAAAAATCCATATACAGCTATGATCAAAATGGCCGTCAGCTGTACTTTATTTTACATCTGCCTGATGATGGCTGATAATCAGACCGCTGCTATCCTCCTGCTTTTTGCCTTTGCATTTTCCATGGCTGGCATGAACCCCACAGCTGTTGCCTGTGCCGGAAAAATGACCAGCGTAGCCAGTATCGGCGTCATGCTCCCTGCCGCCAGCTTCGGCGGCATCCTGATGCCCTGGATCATCGGTATCGTATCCAACGTGGCTGGCCTGAAAACAGGCATGGCAATGAATATTATTTCCTGTGTGGGAATGCTGATATTCTGCATTGCAGTAAAAAGATTAAAAGATGAGTAATATTTCTTCTTTGAACTGATATTTTCCTTCCCCGCCTTGACCGGCGGGGATTTTCAAACGCGAAAAAGACCGGTCGGGGAACCGGTCTTTCTCAGGAGAAGGTATTTCGTTTCTTATGGGGTGTAGCAAAAACTATATAATGTATTGGGGGGTTACGTCTATTATAATAGCATAGAACACCCAAAAAGTGTGCACAAAGTTTCAATTTTTGTTTTTTTTCTTTTATGCATTTTATCCAACAACTGCTTCTGATAATTCTGTCTTCTGGCGTTTAGGCCACTTTTCCTCAGGCTGCTGGCTTTTTTTATAAAAGTACTGGATAATGTCTTTTCTGGTAATAATACCGATAAAACATTTCTGGTCATCTAATACAGGCACAAAATTCTGGTTTAATGCCTTTCCGATCAGGTCTTCCATATCTGCATCTGCTTTTACCGGACGGTTATCCAGTCTGCGCTTAATGGCTGTAATAGGGATCTTTTCTGCTCCTTTTAAGTCTAAATGGTACTGGTTTTTAATACCCCAGAGCAGATCTCCTTCTGTCAGAGTTCCGATATAGCGGCCTGTCCTGCTGATAATGGGGATGGCAGAATATTTGTGGTGTTCCATTTTCTCTAAAGCCTGTCTTAAGGTGTCTTCCTCACTAATATAAGCTACTTCGCTTTTAGGAGTCAGGAAAAATAAAATGTTCATCTCGATACTCCTTTTATATAATATTCTAAAAAGAGTATACCTTAAGGCTCTGAATCTTCAGTGAATAATTTCTAACATTTTTCTTAAATCGATAATATTACCTGCCTGCAGCCATTTTTACTCCATCTGGTCCAGTGGATCTATAGCTTTTTCCTGGTGTTTTAATTCAAAGAATACATTGACACCTTCTACGGAATAATATTTTGTAGGTTCTGCCACATATCCAAAGACCTGCCCGGCTTCCAGATATTCCCCTGGTACAGCGGTGATCTCCTTTAACTGGCCGCAGGTAGCAGTATATTCATTTCCAAGATCCAGTACAACGAAATTGCCGATCTCTTCATTGGAACCTACTTCCAGTACCTTTGCATTTGCAGGCGCTGCTACCGGGTCGCTGACCTCTGCCTGGATCACAATACCCGGATTGCACTTAAACTGATCCAGAGTAGGAAAATAAATAGTCTGATCCATACTGTAATCCAGGATCACATTTCCTCTTACTGGCCAGGTAAGGGAACTGGTATCTGTAAAATTTAACACCAGGGCTTTTGCTGCCTGTTTTCCTGCCCCTGCTTCTGCTGCAAGGTCATTTCCTGTATTCTTGTTCTCTGCTGTGTTTTCATTGTCTGTCAGTGGGTTGTTTCCTGCATTTTCATCTGTGTTCTTCTGGGCAAAAGCCTTAGGGTCTTCCTGTGACGCCTCTGCTGCCGCCTGGGCATTATCACCGGTATTTTCCTGGTCTGCTCCATTTTGGCCGTTCTCTTTCGCCATCAGCTCACCTCCTGGTACTTCCAGATAGGGGCTCTGGCCATTTTCATCTGTACTGCCTACTGTAAGCACTCCTACCGCAGCCACAGCCGTTAAAAGGCCAATGACCATCATTACCAGGAAGAGCTTATCTTTGAATAACTGATTTACTTTATCTTTCACCTTTTATCACCTCACTGGTATTCTTACCAGTTTGGTCATCTTTATTCAGTGCAAAATTCAATATCACTGTAAAAATATTCCAGTATCTGTTTAAAATCCCATCCTTCTGCTGCTTTTGCCTGGGCTTCACACTGGCTTAAGCCGTACCCGTGTCCATTTCCCTTTACAGTAATGGAAATACCATTTTCCTGAGGCTCTGTAAAAAAACAGGCAGAAGGAAGTCCTAAAGCATCTGCTGCTTCTTCCCCAGTAAGAGAAACACCGTCGATCTGGATCTCTTCCACATAGGCAGAAGCATCTCTTTTTATGATCTGCACCTTTGAGGGAATTGCTTCTGGGCGCACCTGAAAAGCCTTTAACTTTTCTGCTGCCTGTGCATCTGAAAAAGACAGATAGCTGATAAAATCCTCTGCCTCCAGATCATCAGGACAGGAAACAGAAGAAAGATATGGGTAGTTTTCACCCCCATTTCTGGTTTTTCCGGCGCTCAGCCTGCAAAAAAGAGGTGTGATAAGTTTCCCCTGACAGGTCATTACGATCCCGGCCGTCTGGGCTGCTGCTTCCTCCAGACGGCTGTATTTTTCCAAAAACGCATCTGTTCCCCAGGTTTTCTTTAATTCATCTCCTGGCTTTCTCCTTAACCCCAGATCTGATTCTGATATCTCCCATACTGACTGTGACTTTCCTACGGTTGTTACCTCCCCGCCAGTTTCAGACATCCCAATTTCAGGCTTTTCTGATCCATTCTCCATCTTCTCCATCTGCTGCCTTATATATGTCCTTGCAATCACTGCCTGGGCCTTTATGGCTTCCATTTCACTATCCGGGGATACCTGCACTGCCAGCACAGAAGGAAGATATTCTTCCAGTGACAGCCATTTTTCCTTTTCACTGCCACCTGACTGGTCTAAAAAGATGCGGTAACTGCCTGCAGCCGTTCTCTCCTGCTGCCTGCTGTACTGTGTTCCCTGTATATTTCCTGTGACTATCAGTGTAGTCCCAAAAGGCAGAAGCAGACCGGCCACAACCCCGACGATCATCCATTTTCCCATAAAAAATCCCCTGTTTCCAACTTGCTGTTTTCTACAATATATGGAGACAGAGGATCATTTTATTATTGAATTTTGGCTACAGCTTGTACCATCTGCAGACAGCAAGTCTATTTTTACCCAATATAAGCCTGTATCAGACGGAAGGTGTTTTCTGCACCATCTCTGTGGCTTCTTTCATAGCCATGGGAAGCATACACACCTGGTCCGATCAGGGCATGACGGATGTCATTTCCTGCACGGAGAGTAGTCTCCACATCAGAACCATAGTGAGGATATACATCCACTGCAAAACCTATGTTATTTTCCTTTGCAAGCTCCACCAGGCGGCTTACGATCTCGTAATTATAAGGTCCGCCGCTGTCTTTTGCACAGATAGAAACTTCCCGTTCTGTACACATCAGTCCATTGCCTACACAGCCCATATCCACTGACCAGGCTTCCGTAACACCAGCGGGTACAGAAGCACTGCCTCCATGTCCCACTTCCTCATAAACTGTAAAATGGGCATATACAAACCTGTCAGGCTGTATATTTTCTTCTTTCAGATATTTTCCATATCCCAGTAAAATAGCTGCTGAAAGCTTATCATCCAGGAAACGGCTTTTAATATAGCCTGATTTTGTAACCCGTGTCCGTGGCTCAAAGCACACATAATCTCCCGGCATGATGCCCAGCTTTAACGTATCCTCTTTGGAGCTTACCGGCTCATCCACCAGAACTTCTATGGTATCCCAGTTTCGCTCTGTTTTCTCATAATTTCCATTTACATGGACAGAAGCATTGATCAGCTGGCATACACCCTCATAAATCCCGTCTGCTTTGGTAACAATGCGCACATTTTCTGCCTCTGCATTTGCCGGTTTCATACCACCGATATTAGTCAGCCGGAGGCGCCCATCTGCTTTTACCTCAGCTACCATGCCACCTAAAGTATCGCAGTGGGCTTCTAATAAAATCCCATCTTCTCTGTTTTTCCCGCCAAAAGAAGCAACTACACCGCCTTTGATGGTACGTTCTGCCTGGATCCCCAGTCTTTTTAATTCCTCTAACAGATAATCTGTTACCTGCCGGCAATAGCCTGAGGGACTGTCTATGGATAATAATTTTTCTGCCTGTTCTATAATATAATCTGTGTATTTTCTGTAGTCTGTCATGTTTTCACCAAGCCTCTCCTGTCTCTTCCTTTTACCTGATAATAAGCATTCTTTTCTATGTACATCCGCTTTTCCGCTGCCTTTAACATAGCTTCTATCATACTTTCATTTTTCCATTCCAGTCCTATAGAACAGCTGACCTCCGCCTCTTCCAGGTCTTCTTGCACCTGTTTGATCCGTTCCATGAAATCTGCTTCCGCTGTTTTCGCAACAATGATCACAAATTCATCTCCGCCAATACGATACGCATTTTCCGGAAACGTTTTTAAAATACACTGGGCGGCACTACAGATCAGCCTGTCTCCTGCTTCGTGTCCCAGGCTGTCATTAACCTGTTTTAAGCCGTTAAGGTCAATATAGGCAACCCCTGTATCGCGGACCGGGAAATATTCACAGCTTTCCAGCACTTTCATGTATTTATTGCGATTATAAAGCCCTGTAAGCATATCACGAAAGCTTAAAAACTGCAAACGCTCCTGCTGCTTTTGGGAAGACTGGCTGTTTACAATAAAATACTGCAAAGACAGCAAAAGTGTGGCATCATCAAAATGAGTCCGGGGATTGTCTACTCCAACAAAGCCGATAATCTTTTCATTTTTCTTTAGTGGCACTGTTAAAAGGCGTTGAACCTTCTGTTCCACCAGCATTTCGTAAGAGGGATACCCCTTTTCCTGCTTTGTATCTGCGATGTAATAAACTTCTCCTTTCTCGAAACGGTCCAACCAGACTTCAATAACAGAAAGGGGGACTTCCTGGAGATTATCGATCTGACAGGAAACACCCTCTGCTGCATATTCGTATGTATTGATAACGATCTGTTTTTCATAATCAATATCAAAAATATAACTTCTGTCTGCCTGAAAATAGTTACAGATAATGCCCAGAAGGTTATAAATAGCCACACCAGTATTCCTGTCTGCGGAAAGTTCCGCTGCACAACGGTTTAATGTGGTGGCGATCTCTAACTGATGGAGCCTTTCTTTGTTGATCCTTTCCATCTGTTCCTTCAAGCTTCCTACGATCAGAATATTGGCCACAATACCAATAGCCACCACCATTACTTTACTTCTGCCATCTGTATCAAAAATCCAGAAACTGTGTTCTACAGAAAAATAGAACATAGTATACAAATATATGATCCCGCCGCAAAGGATACCTGCTTTGTATCCAAACTGTACTAAAGCCGCAGATAAAATCACAATTAAAATGATATTGGGATTAGAGATCCTAAACCAGTAAGTGACCGCACAGGCTGCTGTCTGTAAAAGTCCCATGAGCAATATCCATTTGATATTTTTATCCTGATGTATGGCTTCCGGTATTTTCATAGGCATCCCCCTTCTATGTCTAATGTACTCCCGGAGTCTCCCTGTGCCTGATTTTGTAAGGATTTTTTGTCAATGATCAGCCAAAACAGCAGGCGCATGAGAAACTCTGAAAGATCATTTTGTAAATATATCGTCACTTCACTTGTAGTTATAACTATATTTTACAAAAGCAAAGAGGATTTTGCAATCGTTTATTAATTTTGTAACCTGATTATAAAAAAGAGCATGTCTCCATTCCCAAAAACACGCTCTTATCTATCTTATATGCTTTTTATAATTCTTTTATCTTTCTACTGCGGACTTACAATCTTGCCCGCAACAGCACAACTGGCTGCTGTCTTTGGAGAAGCCAGATAGATCTGTACCTTGGATGTTCCCATACGGCCTAAGAAGTTGCGGTTATTGGTTGCAACTACTCTTTCACCATCTGTTAAGATGCCGCCGGTTCTGCCGCAGCACAGTCCACAGCCGGGATGGGTGATGATAGCACCGGCTTCTGCCAGTGTATCCAGGATACCCATTTCATCTGCCTGTCTGTAGATCTTACGGCTGGCTGGTGTAACGATCAGTTTTACAAAATCTGCTACCTTCTTGCCCTTTAAAACCTCAGCTGCTGCTGCCAGATCCTCTAAACGGCCATTGGTGCAGGAGCCGATAAATACCTGGTCGATCTCTGTTCCTTCCAGTTCGCTGACATTGCGGATCTTGTCTACCTGGGACGGACATGCCATAACAGGTACAAAATCCTCTGCCTTGTATTCCATTATCTTGCAGTAGTTAGCGTCTGCATCGCCTGCCAGGCTCTTCTGATAATCATTTAAGGTAATATCACAGTATTCTGCTGTTTTTTCATCTGGTGTAAACAGTGCACATTTAGCACCTGCTTCAATGGCCATGTTGGAAATGGTCATACGGCTGGCAACTGTCATATTCTCTACTGCGCTTCCAGAAAATTCCAGTGCCTTGTAAGTAGCGCCGTCTGCGCCCAGATCACCGATCAGACGCAAAATAACATCCTTTGACATTACATTTTCAGGCAATTTGCCATTGATCACAACTTTAATAGTCTCCGGTACCCTGATCCACATGGTTCCGGTTCCTAAGATGCTTGCCATTTCTGTATATCCGATACCTGAAGAAAAGGCGCCTACACAGCCGTAGGTAGTGGTATGGCTGTCTGTACCAAATGCAATATCACCTGGCTTTACATAACCTGCTTCTGTCATCAGCTGGTGGCAGATGCCATCGCTTCTATGTACGTGGGTCATGCCATATTTTTCAGCAAAAGCATCACCAGTATGGAAATGTCTGGTATCATCTAACTGACTTGCAGGTACCAGATGGTCATAGATCAGAACCACTTTATCCGGATCCCAAAGCTTCCCAAAGCCCATTTCCCTGAATTTTTCTGCTACAAAAGGGATAAATATATCGTGGATCATCACACGGTCCACATTTACAGTCACAATATCACCTGGCTTTACTTCTTTGCCGGTATTATGCTCTATGATCTTTTCAATTACTGTCTTTCCCATTTCTTACACTCCTCCTAATCCAGACCATTCAGTTTGCGCATAGCCTTTACCAGACCGCCTGCGCGGATAATGTCCATCAGATTCTCCGGAAGAGCTGCGATGGGATATGTTTTTCCATTATAATCAACATGTTCATTCATTACAACAGATATGGTATCCCCCTCTTTGATGTCATCATAGAGAGTAGGCTGCTCAATAAGAAGCAGACCGTTGTTAATGGAGTTGCGAAAGAAGATCCTTGCAAAGGATTTTGCGATAACACACTGGATTCCCAGTGCCTTGATGATCTCCGGTGCCTGTTCTCTGGAAGAGCCGCAGCCAAAATTCTTTCCTGCAACAATGATATCTCCCGGTTTGATCTGGTCTGCCAGCTCCGGGCGCAGCGGGGAAAATCCGTACTGCTTCATATCATCTATTGTTTTTAATGCAAGGTATTCAGTGGGGATAATAATATCAGTATCAATATCATCTCCCAAAACCCATACCTTTCCTATCATTTTATCCATGTTCCAATATCCTCATATTTTCGATTATTTTATGTCTTCAGCCAGGGCGATCTCTCCTGCAATGGCAGAGGCAGTAACAGTAGCTGCGGAGCCTAAATATACCTTAGAGCTTGGATGTCCTGCACGGCCCTTGAAGTTTCTGGTACCTGTACTGATCAGGACTTCATTTTCACCGATCACGCCCTGACAGCTTCCCCAGCATACGCTGCAGTTCGGGTTCATGACAATAGCGCCTGCTTCCATAAAGATATCGATCAGACCTTCCTTTAATGCCTGACGGTAAACGGTCTGGCTTGCAGGGACTACCAGGAAACGTACCTTTTCTGCCACTTTTTTGCCCTTGATAATAGAAGCACCCACTCTTAAATCTTCAATACGTCCATTGTTGCAGGAACCTAAGAATGCTTCGTCGATCTTTATTCCACGGACTTCTTCTGCAGGAACTACATTATCCACAAAATCAGGTTTTGCAGCCACAGGACGTACTTTGGATAAGTCAAAGGTATATTCTCTCGCATACACTGCATCCGGATCACTCTTGTATACAGCTTTTGGCTTTCTGCCATGTGCTTCCAGATATTCTAATGCCTTTTCATCTGCCTCAAAAATGCCGGTCTTTGCACCTGCTTCTACTGCCATATTGCAAAGTACCATACGCTCACTGATGCTTAAGTTTTTTGCACCTTCTCCGGTAAATTCCATTACCTGGTAATTACATCCGTTTGCACCGATCTCTCCAATGATGGTTAAGATCAGGTCCCTTGCATAAACACCTTCCGGCAGTTTTCCTACCAGATTAAACTTTACAGTTTCAGGAACCAGTACCCAGGATTTTCCAGTTACCATTCCATAAAGGAAATCCGTACATCCTACGCCGGTACCAAAAGCGCCTAAAGCGCCATAGGAACAGGTATGGCTGTCTGCCCCGAAGATCAGCTCACCGGAACACACATAATTTTCCATCATTACCTGATGGCAGACGCCTTTTCCTTCCCAGAAATCAATGTTGTTTTCTTTTGCAAAATCACGCATTTTTTTCTGGGATGCTGCTGTTTTCGGGCAATCTGAAGGTACGTTGTGGTCTACGATAAATACCACTTTTTTTGCATCAGCAATATGTGGGTTTTTTAATTTATTCCGGTACATGTCCACAGTCAGATGTGTGGTACCATCATTACTCATTAAACGGTCTAATGTTACAGTATGGATATCTCCCGGTTTTACACTTTCAACGCCGGCTGCTGCCGCTATGATCTTTTCTGCGATCGTCATTCCCATTTTCCTATTCCTCCTCACGGTTTAATGAGGCGATCAGTCCGCCCTGGTTTAAAATATTCTGCATGTATTCCGGCAACTTGGTGCAGGAATAGGTCTTGCCATTTGCCTGGGCCGTTCCATCTGACATGGAAAGTTCCATGGTATCGCCGGTCTTTACCTCATCCGGCAGCTCCTTACAGACAATAACAGGAAGTCCGATATTAATAGCATTTCTGTAGAAAATCCTTGCAAAGGATTTTGCGACGATAGCCTGTACACCTAATGCTTTTAAAACGCCTGGTGCCTGTTCTCTGGAAGAACCGCATCCGAAGTTTTCACCACCTACAACAAAATCTCCCGGTTTAACTTTTTTAGGAAAATCCGGATCTAAAGACTCAAAAGCATGCTCCTTCATTTCTTCTAAATTTGGTAAAAGCAGATACTGTGATGCGATGATCTGATCTGTATCAAGGTCATTATGAAATTTAAAAATGGTTCCTTTTGCCATGATGTATGTATTCCTTTCTTAAAACCGCCTTGTCTGGGTTTTGCTTTTCTGCATTTTCTGTGTTTTGTACTAATATGTAGTATACCATAGGATGTACTATAATGGAAATGGTGGTTATTGATATATTTAATAACTGTAAGTTATAGAATACGCCCCCACAGATAACCTGCGCTGCATTATTTCAGTAGAATTGCGGGGAGTGCAAAACGCACAAAAAACTGCTGTATACAGTTCTATTACTCTCGTATACAGCAGTTTTTAGCTTCTTCTTATTCTGTTTTTAAAAATACTTCTTGCTTCCCCAAAGATTACTTCTTTTAAGGTCCAGATATTCATTATAAGCCTTTTCAAGGATCTGCTTTTCATTGGAAAACTTCAGCAGATGATATGCTTCATAAAATTTGTAATACCCGGAATCCAGAAAGTATTCTTCCCGCTGTGGTTTACTGTAGTAGCTGTCAGCCATCATCAGATACCAGTGTACATCTTTTTCTACCACATCCTGAGGCGTGTTAAAGGTGTACTGGCTCTTTCCAATGTACTTGATGATAGAAGCGCTTACTCCGGTCTCTTCTTTTACTTCCCTAAGAGCCGTTTCTTTGTATTCTTCGCCAGCTTCTACTGTTCCCTTAGGCAGGACCCAGCCCTCATATTTATTCTTGTAATTCTTATACAGGACCAGAATCTTCCCTCGAAATATAACCACACCGCCGCAGCTCGTTGCCTCAATCATTGCAATTCCTCCCGGTTTTGGTGTGAATCTGAATAACTGGTTTTAGTATACAACGTTTGAGGGGTATATGCAAGAAGGAAATCTAGGTATGAAACTATTGTAGCACTTTGCGGCAATTTCCTTACTGTATATGATAATGTTTTTTCATACCTTCTAAAAATTCTGGTTCTGATGACAAACGGGTGATCTCGCTGGTGCGGCCATCTAATTGCATGGCTGTTATTAAATTTAGAATGGTCAATTCGCCTGCAGCTTTACCCTGGGTGATTCCCCTGCGCATTCCTTGCTTTTCACCCTCCATTTTGCTCTCCTCTACCCAATCAAGAAGTCCTTTGCACATGTTAATTCCCCCTTCCTCACTACGATACTTTTCTTTAACTTGCTGTAATTGTTTTGTATCTGTCATTGCTGCAATAAGATCATAGGCATCTTCGTCTATGTTTTCAAACTGTTTTTCTCGTTCTTTTAAATATTGTTCTACCGCTTTTTTATCTGAGGACCGCCTGATAAATCCGAATACCTCTCTGACATCTGTTTTAAAACATTCTTCATTTGTAAATCGGCGAACATCTAAAACATGGATTGGATAATGGTTGATGAATATTTTTATCTCTTCTGGAAGATTTTTATGGTCCAAAATCTCATAAATATCTTTCGCTATATCCCATGGCTTTTCTCCATAATAGATTACAATAGTAATAACTGGCGTTAAAGCATCTGTGCTTGTCAGACTGCTGATATAATCATTTTTATCCAAAACACCTTTTTCCCGGTTTTGCTTTTGTATCTTTTTCATCTGGCGGTCATAAGATAACGCATCTTCCACCATAATACGTACCGGCATTCCCCGATGAATCTTATCCTGATGTTCCAGAGCAATGATCGTAAATGAAGTTCCAAAAGCTACTCTTTTTACTCCATCTCGAAAACGTTGTATATTTTTCTTCTTTTTCACAGTCAGGCTGCCCCTGCGTGACTTTCCTACCTCTCTTGTATCCTGGCTATAAAACTGTTTTTCTGTTACAATCTGCTTTCCATCAAAAATATAGCCATTTAACAAGTCCGCATACCGCCTGTCATCATCAAAAAACACAGCTGTTTCTATATCTCTTGTTCCCATTTATTCTCCCCTTTCTTTCTACTGCAAAGCAAAAGGGAAGTTTCTAACATCTATTATACGAAATCCAATTGCAGATTTCAATATATTCCCCCTGCCTGTTTTAAAACAAAATTATACTGATCTTTAAACCTGTCTTTCAATAAAGCCCATGTGATTTTTGGCAGAATCTGCCCGAATACAGATATGAAACACATATAGCGTTACATATTTTTAGAATATCATTATTTCTGACTGATAAATGTAATTACAGTATAACATTAAAATTTACAAAAATCTACTACATTTTTCCCTACAAAAAACCAGCCTCACAGGCTGCATTTATACACATTTATGTACTCATGCCTCTTGCCTGCAAGGCTGGCTTTTTATGCTCTATTATTACACTTATGAGTTCATCCTGCACTCACAAGCCATTCGCTTACGCGCTTCACTGCATGCTATTACAGGCAGCTTATTTCATCCCCATAAAGATCTTCTCATCTGTAATAGGCAGTTCCCTGATCCTGACACCGACTGCATTATATACCGCATTTGCAATAGCTGGAGATGGGGTATTGATAACGATCTCACCAATGGATTTTGCACCAAACGGGCCCGTAGGCTCGTAGCTGCATTCAAATTCTACCTGGACTTTTCCGATGTCCAGACGGCTTGGTACTTTGTACTGCATGAAGGAGTTTTCATGGACACGTCCCTGGTCGGAATAAGTTACATCCTCATACATTGCCATGCCAATTCCCTGTGCCAGACCGCCTTCTGTCTGTACTCTGGCCAGATTTTCATTTAATGGTGTTCCACAGTCTACTGCTGCTGCAAACTGGATCAGTTCGATATGACCGGTTTCCTTGTCGATCTCCACTTCTGCAGCACCTGCCATAAATGGTGGCGGTGAAACAGGTGAAGTATGGGACTCTGTAGCCTGGAGAGCTTCCTCGTTAAAGCACATAGCTTTATTTCCGATATCCTTCAGTGTAATCTCCGCCTGTTCTCCCTCAGGCGCATTCAACCTGCGGACTGTCTTTCCAGTAAACTCCAGATCGTCCTCTGAGCAATTCAGATATTCTGCTGCTTTCTTTAATATCTTCTTTTTCAAAGATTCACAGGTCTTTACTACTGCCATACCTGTCAGATAAGCAGTACTGGAAGCATAGGAACCGGAGTCATATGGGGAAATATCAGTATCAACGCCGTAAACCACAATATCATCCAGCTCACAATCCAGGCACTCTGCTGCTACCTGTGCCAGTGTGGTATCACAACCGGTTCCCATATCAGATGCACCAATTGTCATACTGTAAAAGCCGTCATCATTTACCTTAATGGTAACGCTTCCTACGTCTACGCCGGAAATAGCAGAGCCCTGCATTGCCATTGCCAGACCTACTGCCCTTACTTTGCCATTTCCCATGTCTTTTCTTGGATACTTTTCATCCCAGCCGATCATTTCCATAGCCTTGTCTACACAGCGGTCCAGAGCACAGCTGTTGGCAGTTTCGCCATAGTAAGCAGGCATCACCTGTCCCTGGCGTATCATATTTTTCTTTCTAAGCTCAATGGGGTTCATTCCCATCTGGGCTGCCAGTTCGTCTATAGCGGACTCTACAGCAAAAATACCCTGGGTTGCTCCATATCCGCGGTAAGCACCTGCGGACATACGGTTGGTATAAACTACATCATAAGCAAAGCGGAATGCCTTTGGTGTACCGTACAAAGGAATAGACTTGTGTCCTGAAAGACCTACTGTAGTCGGTCCATGTTCGCCAAAAGCACCTGTATTGGACAATGTATACACATCCATTGCCTGTAAAATACCATTGTCATCGCAGCCCAGCTTTACCTTTACCTCCATTTCATGACGTGGAGAAGATGCGATCTGGGACTCATAACGGCTGTAAATGATCTTAGCCGGTTTTCCGGTCTTCATAGTAACGATCGCCGGATAAACTTCTGCTACTACGGTCTGCTTTGCACCAAAACCGCCACCGATCCTTGGCTTGATAACGCGAATCCTTGATTTTGATACATCCAGTGCATGAGCCAGGATACGACGCACATGGAAAGGGACCTGGGTGGAAGCCACTACATTTAAACGTCCATATACATCCATATAAGTAAATGCACGGAAAGTCTCCATCATGGCCTGCTGGTTTGCCTTAGTATGGTATGTTTTTTCCACAATGTGGCTGCAGCCTGCAAATGCTGCCTCCAGATCACCGTGGGTCTCACCGCCGCTGGCACATAAGTTTCTCTTATTATCAGCGCCCACATTACACAGCGCTTTCCAGTTATCCTCAGGATGTACCAGGATTTTTCCATCTTTTGAATCATGCATATCTAAAACAGGCTCCAGAACCTGATATTTCACCTTAATAAGGCGCATTGCATGATCTACCGCAGCTTCTGTCTCACCTGCGATGATAGCCACTGCATCTCCCACAAAACGTACTCTCTGATCCAGGATCAGGCGGTCATACGGACTTGGCTCCGGATAGGTCTGGCCAGCCATGGTAAAACGCTTCTGAGGAACATCCTTCCATGTAAGGATACATTCGATCCCTGGAACTCTGGAAGCAACCTTACAGTCGATTTCTTCGATCAGCGCATGGGCATAAGGACTTCTAAGCACTTTTACGATCAGGCAGTCCTTTGGTGCCAGGTCATCGGTGTAGACCGGCTTACCTGTTACCAATGCTTTCGCATCTTTTTTCACAACAGGAGCGCTTATCAGCCGGAATTTCTTTCCTGTTGCAGGATTGATCTGTGTATATGCCATTTTCTTATGCCTCCTTTCCGCTCTGCTTCATATCCAGATATTTTTTTACAGCCCTAAGCTGGGACATGTATCCGCTGCAACGGCATAAATTTCCAGAAAGATATTCTTTGATATCTTCTTCATCCGGATTTTTTAATTCTTTTTCCATAGCAAGAACATTCATAATAAAGCCCGGATTACAGAAACCGCACTGCTCTCCGCCTTCTCTTGCTAAAAACATTCCAAATTCTTCTGCCTCTTTCTGCAGACCTTCCAGCGTAGTCACATGACGACCATCTGCACGAATGGCAAGTGTGGAACATGACAGAACCGGCTTTCCATCCAGCCATACAGTACAAAGACCACAGTTTGCTGTCTCACAGCCTCTTTTTACACTATAACAGCCCAGCTCACGTACCAGGTCTAATAACAGCATATCTGGCTTTACATCTGTCTCTATCTGTTTTCCATTTAAACGAAATGAAAGTCTCATACTCTGCCCACGCTCCTTCCTTTGATCTGCTCCATAAGACGGCGGATATATACTGTTGCCAGAGTCTTTCTATAAGCACCGCTGGCACGCACATTGTCACCATAAGTAAAGGCATCTGCCGCCTGTTTTGCCATTTCTTTTAAGGTATCAAAATCATCCTCTGTAATGATCACTGTCTTTGCCTTTGCAGGTCTTGCACCAACAGACACAAACCATTTATTTCCAAGATTGGAAACGCAGCAGGCGATCACCGGAAAATCGGTACGGGAATTGCGCTGGCTGGTATAAGCAGCCTTTCTTCCGTCTTTCTTTATAATAATACGAACCAGGATATCCTTCTGATCTCTTCGTACAGGTCTGGCTGCAAATTCAGAAAGCGGAATAGTTCCCTCATGATACAGTTCTACATAAGCATCAAGAGCCAGCAGGCAGGTCAGTATATCAGAAAACCCAAAGCGGGCAAAAATACTGCCTCCTACAGTTGCACAGTTTCTCATCTGAACACCAACGATATTTCTGGTACATTCCCTGAAAATCCCATCAAAATACCGGTTCAGCCCCTCATGAGTCTCTAACTGATGTAAACTGCACATACAGCCAATAGAAAACTCTCCTTCCTTTTCTTCAATTTCATCCAGTCCAAGCCCGGACAAATCCACAATAGTACGCTTGGTAATATGAGTCATCTTCATCCATACCATTCCGCCTACTACCAGACTGCTTCGCTTCTGACAAAGCTCATAAGCCTCTGCCAGATCACTTACCTTAACATAATCATCTGCTCGGAACACCTGTTTTTCTCCCTTCGTATCTTTTCTTTAATAAGTTTTAATAAGTATTTCTTATAAATACCCCCGTCTTTTAGTAAATAAAAGAACAAAACAGCCCGATTATAACACGAAACCCTGACCTTTTCCATAGTAATCGTTATTCTTTTTTAAGATATAATGAGCGCAGGGAAAAACAAGCGGCTGCGTAAGCAGACATTTGTTTTTCACAAGCCATTAACGAACGAATCGCCTGCGAAAGCAGGCAGTAGAGCGCGAATGCGCGGGATTCGTGAGTATAAGATATAATAAGTCCAAAAGAAAAACAAGCGACACCGAAGGTGGCATTTGTTTTTCTTGGACCATTAACGAACGAATCGCCTGCGTATGCAGGCAGTAAAGCACGTCAGTGCGGGGATCTGAGTATAAACATAATGAGCGCAGGGAAAAACAAGCGGCTGCATTATGATTCTCTCGACATATATATGTCAAACAGCTGTCTTGCGATCGGCCCTGCTACCTTACCGCCGCTTCCAGATTCCTCCACCAGGACTGTAACAACGATCTTCGGTGATTCTACTGGTGCAAAGCCGGTGAACCAGGCGTGTGTCTCTTTTCCTGTTTCAAATTCAGCAGTTCCTGTTTTAGCTGCTACCGTATAGGCATCAGTGCGTACAGAAGAACCTGTTCCTTCAACTACTACATCACGCATCAGTTCTGTAAGATTGGCCGCCTCAGCAGCTGTCATAAGGATTCCGCCTGTAGCTGGAAGAAACTTTTTTACCTCTTCACCACCTACACTGACCACCCGGTCCAGCATATATGGCTTCATAAGCGTTCCTCCATTAGCAATGGCCGCTGTGATCAGGGCATTGTGAAGAGGTGTGATCAGTGTGGTTCCCTGTCCAATGGAAGTCTGTAAAATCTCCCAGGTTCCGGCTCCTTCTTTCATATTAAAAGAGCTTTCCTTATAAGAATAACCGGACAATGGTAATGGATTATTAAACAATAATTCCTCTGCTGTGGAATGGAAACGGTTCAGATCCAAAACCAGTCCTAAACTGGAAAATGCACCATTACAGGAATTAGCAAAGGCTTTCACAAAATCCTGACTTCCGTGGGCTTCGCTGTGGAAACATTTAATAGAATAGTCCCCATTGTGGTAAACACCATTGCAATCAAAATGAAAATCCTTGTAGTCATCCGGATGTTCCCGCACATACTCAAGAGCTGTCACGATCTTAAATGTAGACCCAGGGGGATATAAACCGGCAGTTACACGATTTACCAGCTGTCCCTGGTTATTAGAGCTATCTGTGAGAGCCGCCCAGTCCTGAAGAAGGGTATTGGGATCGTATCCCGGCTTTGAAACCATTGCTAAGATTTTTCCTGTATCCGGCTCCATGGCGATCACCGCCCCTCTTCTGTCCCCTAAAGCCGCATAAGCCGCCTGCTGCAGCTCCATATCCAGAGTAGTCACCACACTGTCGCCTAAGTTTTTCGCACCTGCCAGCTCATTTCCCGCCTGTTCCACCAGATTTACGTGAGAACTTAAAAGATAAAAGTTTGCCATGGCTTCAATTCCTGTTTTCCCTTTAGAAGAATAGCCTACTGCATGGTCAAACACACTGCCATAGTTATAAACTCTTGTCTCATTTCCCCCATCATCTGTAGTAGTTTCTGCCAGTACAGTTCCGTCTGCTGCCAGGATGCTGCCCCTTACAATACGGTCTGAAAAACTGTCCAGTCTTGCATTATAAGGATTATTGATCACATCCTCGCTTTTCACCTGAAGAAAATATCCCATGTAAACAGCCAGTGCCAGAAACAAAGCCACACATACATAGGTGACCGACAGAACCTTGGAATTAGGATCACTTTTTTTCAGTTCTTTCATTCTTCCTGTGCCTCCATTTCTTCCAGCTCTTCTTCATCATTGCGTTTGATGATGTAAAGTCCCTGGATAATACTGAATAACAGGAATGTAGTTACAATGGAACTTCCTCCATAACTTACAAAAGGAAGTGTCACACCGGTAGATGGGATAAACTTGGTCACACCGCCTACTGTAAGGAATACCTGGACCACATATTCCATTCCCAGTCCCACTGCCAGCATCTTATAAAACATAGCCTGCATTTTTGTGGCGATCATCATAAATTGGATAAAACAGCCCAGACAGATAAGAAGAACACAGATAGCGAAAATACCTCCCATTTCTTCAGATATTGCTGCGAAAATGAAATCCTTTTCTACTACCGGGATCTTATTTGGCATTCCCTGACACAATCCCATGCCAAACCATCCCCCTGTTCCAATAGCAAAAAGGGACTGGGTGATTTGATAGCCTGTATTATCAATATCTGCCCACGGATTTTTCCATGCTGTAAATCTGCGCCTTACATGATCAAAAAGAGCATATGCAATAGATGTGGCCCCTTTTCCGAGAATCCCCGCTGCGATCAGGTACAGCCAGTTTCCTGTGGCAATAAACAGCATGACCACATAGCTTACAAAGAAGATCAACGCACTTCCCAGGTCTTTTGACAACACCAGGATCACCACATGAAGTGCTGCCACTACCGTAGTGATACAGATGTTTTTAAACTCCAGAGACTGATAAAACATGGAAGCCACAAAAAACACAAAACTGATCTTTACGAATTCTGAGGGCTGAATGGATATCCCGCCAATAGTCAGTGACAATTGGGCACCAAAGCTTTCATTTCCTGCTACCCATACCAGAAGCAGGGCTGCCAGCCCGATCCCTCCATAAAGCCATTGGAATTTGTACAGCTGCCAGAACCGTTCCATGATAAAAGGAACCAGCCAGGAAACCACCGCTGCCGCTGCCACGATCACAAACTGCTTAAAAGCCTTATCCAATCCCTTATCTAAAGACAATCTGGTGAGCATGATAAAACCGCAGGCTAATAACATGCAGCAGTTATTTACCAGAAGTCTTGATACATTTCTGTAAATAAACCGGTAAATATAAATGTACAGCAGGAAAAATACCACCTGGCCTATATAAAATACCAGCAGCATCCGGCTCAGTGTTTCATCTTCTGTTTTCAGATACATCACCAGATATGCCAGAAAATGCAGCAAAAACATAGCCCGGTTCTGCCTTGCGCATACTTTTCTCTTCCGTTCCAGATCCGGAAAAGAAAAGAACCGAAAATTAGCATAAGTATAAATGGCCATCAGCAATATCATAAGATATTTGGATACTTCCACGATCAGATTTGTCATAGGCTATTCTACTCCCCGTCTGAAATGTCCTCTTGTAAAATCTTTTACTGGCTCTGCCACGATCCTTCCCTCTTTATAAGAAGCAGCAAAAGCTTCCAGTATCTTTTTCGTCTCCTCTTTTCCTTCTCTTGTAAAGGAAAGACGCAGGGAAGTCAGGTTCAGCTCTTTCACTGCTTCCTCACTTCCAAACAAAGATAAGGGAAGGGGATTTAAGATCGTATTATAGCAGAAGCTGCAATGTGCCTTTAAGGGCAGTCCGGCTCCTGTACGGTCCTTCATTAAAAGCTGTTCCCTTTTGGCTGTACATCCTTTTAATGTTTTTACCACACACTGGGCAGAAACCATCATAGGAGCATGCCCATAAATGATCATTTCATCTGCCATATCTTCCTTTTCACATGCCGTCGTCACTGCTTTTAGTTCTCTGCTGTTCAATTCCCATGGCATGGTAATAAATTCCGGTCCCATTTTCTTTAATGTGTGTACCGCTTCCCGGTTCCATGCATAAACAGAAGCATCCAGTGCAAATGGGATATGGATATTTTCTTCCTTTAGCCAGGAAACTTCCTCCAAAGCGCGGGCCAGAACACCTGTAAAGCCTGCATTTTCCAGATTTTTCCTGTTTTTAGAGAAAAACTTCATTGCGTGGGTGCGGAAAATGTGTGGAAGTGTCAGGAAACATTCTTTCCCCTTTGTCTCACATTGTTTTACGACCTTTCCCCACTGATCTGGTTTGAATCCATCTGCATCTATATAAATACGTTTTACAGCATCGCAGGATAGTGCAGGTTCCAGCTGGCATTCTTCTTCAAGGGATGCTGTGAGGAAAGCAGATCTGTGATTTTTTTTGGAGGCGGACTGTGCTGCAATGGACAGTTCCCGTTTTGTCTGCGCAAACAGTTCTGATGTGTTTTCTGCGCCCGCACTTTCCTTTTCTTTTCCCGTCTCCTCAGCTTCTGCCTTTCTCTCCCATTTTGCCAGAATACCTTCTGTCAACTTCTCAAAGCCTTCTCTTCGCAGTTCATTTAACGCCTGTACCGGCAGAAAGATATTTCCTTTTAATTCAATATCCAGCTGTTCAAAATTAAAGGATGTTGCACCTGTCTTATTTAACTGCTTACGCACTTTTTCCTCTGTTGCAGGCTGGTTCTGTGCGCTCTGGCAGACCTGGCCTTCAACTTTTACCATTACATCCCCCCTGGTCAGTTCCAGAACAGATGGTCTTCCCTCTTCAAAAACAGCCTTTCCTGAAACAAGCTCCTTTTTCTCTTTATGTACATAATTTTCATCCAGAAAATCAAATAATTTCTGGTTTCCTTCACGGAACTCCGGCTTTTCCTTTAAGGCAACCATATCCTTTCCATTGTGCTTTTCATAATAGCCTGAGGTAAAGCCGCCCCGGTCAAAAAGATCCAGCAGTTCTTTTTTATCTTCTGGATCTACATAATATTCATCTCTTCCGTATGCTTCATACATATCCAGATATTTTCTGTAAATACGGACTACGCCGGCTGTATATCTGGGGCTCTTCATCCTTCCTTCGATCTTTAAGGAATAAACACCAGCCTCTAAGATATTCGGCAAAATATCCAGAGTACAAAGATCTTTTAAACTTAATACAAACTTCTGGTTCTCCTTGTTTAAGCTTTTTCCCTCTGCCTTGCCTCCTTCCCATACCCGGTAAGGCAGACGGCATGGCTGGGCACAACGGCCTCTGTTTCCGCTTCGGCCGCCAATAAGACTGCTCATCAGGCATTGGCCGGAATAACAGTAGCACAAGGCACCGTGAACGAATGTCTCAATATCCATCCCTGTTTCTTTATAAATACGTGAGATTTCTTCTAAGGAAAGTTCTCTGGCCGGAACCACCCGGCAGCAGCCCATTTCCTTTAACATTTTCGCGCTGTATACGCTTGTAACGGTCATCTGTGTACTGGCATGAAGCTCCATTCCCGGAAATGCCTGTTTCATCACCTGAAGAGCCCCCAGATCCTGAACGATAACACCGTCCAGACCAGCTTCGTAATAAGGCTTCATATAGTCCCGCAGCTCTTCCAGCTCTTTTTCCTTAAATAGTGTATTGACCGTCATATACAAACGACAACCATGAAGATGGGCATACCGGATTGCTTCCACCATTTCCTGTCCTGCGGCATTCTGGGCATACGCTCTGGCACCAAAACGGCTGCCACCCATATAAATAGCATCTGCTCCTGCTGCCACTGCAGCCTTTAAGCTGTCAAAGGAACCTGCCGGTGCTAAAAGCTCTGCTTTTCTCTTATTCATCATGATCTTAAACCTTTCCTGATACCGGATCGCTGCGTACTTTGCACTCCCGCATCTGCGCTCCGTTCGGTGTTAAACAAAAAAGGGGCTGCAGTCTGTATCGCGCCCCCTTTGTTTCATCTGTGTTTTATCTGCGTCCGTTTCTGTGAGAACCGGCTTTTCTGGCTGCCTGAAGGGCTTTTCTGGCAAGATCCCTGTCAGAAATTTTTGCCTGGAATGAAGAATTTTGTAATGGAAGTTCTGTCTGAACAAAATTTTCCTGTGCCGGTTCTGTCACAGCAGCCTGGTCTGAAGTCTGTGCCATCTCGCTCACAGATTCAAAGCCTGGTTCATTTACAGGTGCATTTCCTTCGATCACAGTGTCTACCACTTCATCTTCCTCAACTTCATCTTCTTCATTCCCAGAAGCTAAAGCCTGTGCCGCCTGTTTTTTAACAGCTCTTAATTCCCGTTCTGTCTTTGAAAGCTTTGCAGATAACTCCTGAAGCTGGTGCTGGCGTTCTTCTAAATCCCTTAACACACCATCTAACTTCATCTGGGTGCTTACAAGCTCATGTTTTAAGCTGTAAGTTTCTTTTTCCATCCTGTCTTTCTGTTCTTCCATCTGGTCTGCATTTTCTTTTGCCTTAAAATAATCATCTGCGATGTTTAATAAAAGCATCAGCTGCTGATAATCGGCGCTCTGTTTGCTAAAACCAGGGATTGCATACATAGTGGCTATTTTTTCATTTACATAGCTGGCCGCTTTCTGAAGATATGCTTCATCTTCCGTTCCGCCTAAAGTATATATTTTCCCGTCAATTAAAACCTGTGTATAATTCTTTGTATCCATTCTGCTATTTCTCCTGACTATAAAGCACATTTATATGTTGCTGTCCATAAGCTGTACTGGCAACATTCATCTTTTCAGTTCGTTAAAAGGATACCACATTTTCACTTCATTTCCAAGCCCAAATGACGATATGCGTTCTCCGTAGCCATTCTTCCCCGGGGCGTTCTGTTGATCAGGCCGTTCATTAAAAGATAAGGCTCATATACGTCTTCCAGAGTTCCTGCATCTTCTCCCAAAGCTGCTGCTAACGTATCAAGTCCCACCGGACCGCCGGAAAATTTTTCAATGATCATTAAAAGGATATTCCTGTCATTCTGATCCAGTCCCATTTTGTCCACATCCATAATATCCAGTGCAAAATCTGCTACTTCTTTTGTGATCACACCATCATATTTTACCTGGGCAAAATCCCGCACCCTCTTTAAAAGGCGGTTTGCCAGTCTTGGGGTTCCTCTGGAACGCTTGGCCAGTTCAATAGCTCCTTCCGGTTCTATTTCCACTCCCAGGATCGCTGCTGAATGTAAGATAATCGTGCGAAGCTCCTCAGGTGTATAAAATTCCATTCTCTGGACTACACCAAAACGGTCTCTTAAAGGAGCTGACAGCAGTCCCGCCCTGGTAGTTGCCCCCACCAGTGTAAAATGAGGCAGTTCCAGACGAATGGACCTTGCACTGGACTCTTTTCCCAGCATGATATCAATGGCAAAATCTTCCATAGCCGGATAGAGGACTTCTTCCACCTGACGGTTTAACCGGTGGATCTCATCTACGAAAAGGACATCCCCCTCCTGAAGATTGTTTAAAATAGCTGCCATTTCTCCCGGCTTTTCAATAGCCGGTCCACTGGTCACTTTCAGCCTGCTCCCCATCTCATTGGCAATGATGCCTGAAAGAGTCGTCTTTCCAAGCCCGGGCGGGCCATAAAACAGCACATGGTCCAAGGCTTCCCCTCTGCTTTTTGCCGCTTCTATGTATATTTTCAGGGTAGACTTGATCTTTTCCTGCCCCACATAATCGCTGAGGCACTGGGGACGCAGGGTAGTCTCGATCCGCACATCCTCTTCTGTTGCCTCTGTTGTTATAATTCTCCGTTCCATATATACCTCAAACTATATGATGCTCTGCTAAAGATCACAGAAAACTCAAATGCTTCAGCGAAGCCTTTAAAATATCCTCTACGCTCATATTTTCTGTGATCTCCACTTTCTTTACTGCCCTGGAAGCTTCCATATTGGTGTAGCCGAGAGCTATTAACGCTGCCACTGCCTCTTTTGCCGATGCCGCCATACCTGCCACAGATGCACCTGTACCTGTATCGGAAGCAGCTTCCTTTCCGCCTCCAAAGGAAGCCATCATCACTTCTTCTAAATCTACCTTATCCTTAAGATCTAAGATCAGTCTCTGGGCAGTCTTTGCCCCGATCCCCGGTGCCCTGGAAATGGCTTTGGCATCCCCGCCGACAATGGCGATACGCAGATCATCCGGCCGCATGACTGAAAGGATGCCAAGGGCTCCTTTGGGACCGATCCCATTCACCCCTAGCAGCTGTTTAAACATTTCCCTGTCCTGTCTGTGCAAAAAACCATATAAAGTCATAGCATCTTCCCGCACCTGGAAATAGGTATAAACAGTCACCTCTTCCCCTAATGGCGGAAGTTCTTCTAAAAGAGAAAGAGGTACATGGACTGCCAGACCGATGCCTCCTGTCTCTACTACGATCACATCATCTTCTACTGCCCCAAGGGCTCCTTTTATATATGAAATCATCTGTTCTATATTCCTTTTATCTGGTACCGCATAAAAGCGATACTTCATCTTATGATGTGAGTGTCAAAAGTAAATTTTGCCACTCACTGATGTAACCGGATTGCTCCATTGCTATGCAATTCCCGCAATCCTCGAACACCTCAAACTCCCATAAAATGGCGTGTTCACACCATTTTATTTCGTTTTCGGTGTTCGGCGTGTCAATAAGTATAAATTGCTTATTTGTGCGAGCACAAACGCAATTTATACTTTTGACACTTACATCATCTTATTTATCAATCATAACATAGACCCCGCTTCAATGCAAGCAGGATACCGAACAAATATTCGATGCAAAGTTACAGTAACAGCATGGCGTTCTTGCAATTATTTTAAAAATCAGCTAAACTAAGGACGGTTTCTGTTTTCCAACCCGGAATCTGACAGAAGGAACCAGAAAGGATTTTTATGATCACCATTAAACATCCCATTGACTTTCCAGACACCTATCCCTTAGACCGCATCGGGCCCTTAAAAGATATTTTATTTTTTGATATAGAGACCACCGGTTTTTCCGGTGAAACTTCCCAGCTTTATC
This sequence comes from Lachnospiraceae bacterium, assembly GCA_025758065.1. Taxonomy (NCBI): domain Bacteria; kingdom Bacillati; phylum Bacillota; class Clostridia; order Lachnospirales; family Lachnospiraceae; species Lachnospiraceae bacterium. The sequence goes on along the minus strand of CP107199.1, from coordinate 2,097,474 downwards.
TCATTGGATGTACCTATTTTGACGGCTTTGGCTGGAAGCTGATCCAGTGGTTTGCTGATACCAGACAGGCAGAAAAAGAGCTTTTAGACTCCTTTTTTGAATTTTTAAAACGATTTAAGATCCTGATCCATTTTAATGGAGACCGTTTTGATATCCCCTATCTTTTAAAATGCTGTGAACGTCTGGGCCTTGACTACAATTTTAATGACCTGGCCAGTATTGATATTTTCAAGAAAATAAAGCCTTACAGAAAGCTGTTAAAACTGGAAAATATGAAACAAAAGTCCATTGAACAGTTTTTAGGGGTACATAGGGAGGATAAATACAATGGCGGACAGCTGATCGAAGTCTACCGCGACTATCTGCATACCCACGAAAAATCCCTCTTTGACCTGCTGATACTGCACAATACAGATGACCTGCGTGGAATGCCTTCTATCCTTCCCATCTTAAATTATGCAGACCTGTTTGAGTCGGATTTTACCCTTTGCAGCCACAAACTGTATTCCTACACAGATGAAGCCGGATATTCCCACCCTTTTGTCAATCTTTTATGGGAAAGTCCCTACAGTATTCCCATTCCCCTGGAATACACCTTAAATCCATTAAACCTGGAACTTCATGACAGCTATCTTGCCTGCAATTTAAACCTGTATGAAGGCACCTTGAAATATTTTTATCCGGATTATCAGAATTATTATTATCTGCCTTTGGAAGATACAGCGATCCATAAAAGCATTGGGGAATATGTAGACCGTTCTGCCCGGAAAAAAGCTACTGCCAAAAACTGTTACTGCAAAAAAGAGGGCTTGTTCTTACCTCAGTTCAGTTCTTTGTGGGAACCATCTTTTAAGGAAGATCATAAGTCCTCTTTCTCCTATATTCTTTATGATGATGAAACCTTATGGGCAGATCGTGAGAAAAACTCTCACTATGCTCATGATATTTTTACCTACCTGACCGGGCAGCTGTAGCCGCTGAATATACTGCGTACATCTGGGAGGCGCCGGTATCTCCATGCCCTAACATGGCCTGGACTGCATGGATATCCGCGCCGCCAACCATAAGGTGGGCCGCAAAGGAATGGCGCAGGGTATGAGGTGTGATATCTGTCTTGATCCCCGCTTTTTCCCCGTAAAATTTGATCAGCTTCCAGAAACCCTGACGGCTCATAGGCTGACCGTTGCAGTTGGTAAACAGCCATTCACAGGTCCGCCCCTTTAAAAGAGAACCCCTAGCCTCATCCAAATAGACCCTCAGCGCCTGTTTTGCCCCTTTTCCAAAAGGGATCATCCGCTCCCTGGTGCCGTCATGACAGGTAATATATCCGATCTGCATATTCACATCTTCTAATTTCAGGCTGATCAGTTCGGATACACGGACTCCCGTTGCATACAACAATTCCAGCATGGCTTTATCACGCATTTCTTTAACTGACGCATTTCCCGGCTGGGCTAAAAGGGCCTGTATTTCCTCTTTTGTCAGTATTACCGGTATCCTGCGTTCAATCTTCGGTGCCCGTAAAAATTCTGCCGGATCCCTGTTTATTTTTCTCTCTTTGAAAAGATAGTTAAAAAATGCCTTAATGGAAGCCAGTTCCCTGGAAATGGTGGATGCTGCTTTTCCTTCTTTTTCCAGATAAAGGATGTAAGAATTTAAACTGGTCTTTGTCACCTTCTCCACATGGGTGATCCCCATTTTCTCCATAAATCCCGCCATCTGGACCAGATCCCGGTGATAAGACACTTCCGTATTTTTCGCTGTATGCTTCACTTCCTGAAGATAGGTTATGAAGCTGTTTATCTCATCTATCATCTTGTTCCCCCGGTACACAGCGCAGTTTTTCTTTTTCTGTACCCAAACACCCCATATCCCTGCAGCTGCTCTCTTTCTGCTTTTACTCCGTTTTTACAGTATAGTTGATTTTCCTGCATTTTTAAATAGTTTTTGTGTATTCTGCGTTTCAAATTGAAAAAAATCAGTAAAAATATGCCTCCACAGCAGCTCCACAGACTGTAAGCAGCATTAAGAAAATAACTGCCGGCAGCCGTAGCCGTTTCTGTCTGCTTACAGACCAGCATGAAAGAACATACCAGACTACCAGATAGAAGATTCCCTGAGGCAAAACAGACCGTAAAAAGATAGGCAGACCTAAAAAACCTTTTTCTGCCGTAAAACTGGCGATCCCCATTCCAAGGCAAAAAGACCAGAAGCATGTAAAAATCCCAAACAGCCAGAAACTATAGACTGTAAGGCTGCAGAGCCACCCGGCGCCCAACTGGAAAAAGCGTTGTTTTATCACAGCAAAAAAAGCCCCAGCAAAAGAAGCTGTATCCGGCCATGTATTTTTATAAGATAAAATTTCTGCCCCGCGCCACCACACCACAACAGACGCCCCGGCCATTCCAAGCCAAAAACACAAAAGCAGAAAATGTCTGCCCGTAAATCTTTTAAATGAAATTTCAGGCATCTGCTTCCCTTTCTGTGCCGCTGCACTTTCAACTTATTTCTATATATCAGTTATATGTTTTTTTCTGTCCGTGCATGATTTTTTGTACACTGACCGGAAATATGGTATACTAGTATAATCCACGATAATTACCGATCCATTACACGCAGGATAAATTTTCATGTGCAAGGAAGCTGAATGAGGCGATGCCGGTAGCATCGTCGATTGAAGCTGACGCGGCAGATGGAAATTTAGACAAGTGAAAGGGGCGGATAATTATTGTGGATTATACTAGATTTTAGTGTACTCTCGGCATCTTAACGTTCACCCAGAATCCTCTGTACTTGATCTTGTGAGAAGATTTTTTGTCAGTTGTTCCCAGATTTCAGAGGCGTTGGCGTTGCGTCCGCCTCTGAAATCCAGGTGCAACTGGCATAAAACCGGCCGCAAAAGCAAGTGCTGGAAAGGCTCCGGGAGTACATCTTATATATTCGGAGGATTTACTATGAACAACTATCAGCTGATCGCTTTTGACATGGACGGAACCCTGTTAAATTCAGATAAACAGATCTCTCCTGAGACTTTAAATGCAATCAAACGGGCAGGCGATGCCGGAAAAACGGTTATCTTATGTACAGGCCGTAATCTTGCAGAGCTAAATGCTTTTACAGAAATAATACCTGGCCTGCGATATCTGGATTGTGTCAGTGGTGCCTGTGTTTACGACCTGAAAGAAAAGAAAACCCTTTATTCCCAGGCTCTTGATCCTGGAATCGTAAAAAAATTAATGGAATTTGCCCTGGAAGAAGAGGCCATGATCCATGTTCTTTCAGAACGTTCTATTGTACAGAGGGACCAGCAGTCCCATATGGCCGATTTTCATATGGGCATTTATCAGACCATGTTTGATAAGATCACAGACAAACTGGAAAACATTTACAATTCTTTCTGCCAGGAACCCTTTCCCGTGCTGAAGCTGAACCTTTATCACAAAGATGAATACTCACGGGCACGCACGGTAGAACGTATCAAGGCTGCCGGGCTTGAAACTGCACTGGCACTGGCAGAGTCTACTTCCCTGGAGTGTTCCGCAAAAGGGATCGACAAAGGCGTAGGGCTAAAGAAACTGTGCGAACATCTGGGACTGCCATTAGAACAGACCATTGCTGTAGGTGATGCAGATAATGATACTATGGCGTTAAAAACAGCCGGTCTGTCAATTGCCATGGGAAATGCAACAGAACCGATCAAAGCTCTGGCTGATGTGATAGTAGCTGACTGCGATCATAACGGCTGTGCAGAAGCCATTGACAAATATCTGCTGGCAGAAAACCGGCCACAAAAACCGGTGTAGAAAAGACTCGAGAGGACATTAAATACAACGGAGGAATAAAGTATTATGAAAATCAGAACTGCAACTTTAAATGACTTAGACGCATTAGCTGCCGTAGAAGCAGAATGTTTTCCAGCTGCGGAGGCAGCCACAAAAAAAGACTTTGAAAACCGCCTGGCTTATTATGCAGACCATTTCTGGCTGATGTTTGATGAAAATGACAAGCTGATTGCCTTTGTAGACGGCATGGTAACAGACCAGGCCGATCTGACTGATGAAATGTACGAAAAAGGAGAACTGCACAATGAAAATGGTGCATGGCAGATGATCTTTGGTGTAAATACCATTCCTTCCTGCCGCAAAAAAGGCTATGCAGGTGAACTGATCAAAGCTGCTATTGAAGATGCCAGAAAACAGGGACGTAAAGGTCTGGTACTTACCTGCAAGGACAAGCTGATCCATTACTATGCAAAATTCGGTTTTGTAAACGAGGGCGTTTCCCAGTCCGTTCACGGAAATGTGGTATGGTATCAAATGAGGCTGACTTTTTAAGCCAGCCCCGTTTCTTTAATCCTTCTGTTATACCAGTTCATCTTTTTTGTCTACAGAGCGGTATTTACGGCCATAAGCCATCAGTGCCGCTATTGTTTTGCCGTCTGTGATCTTTCCGGTATAGATCATCTCTTCCAGATCTTTTAATTCCCATGCTTCCACTTCAATGACCTCATCTTCATCCAGATGCTGGTGAGACGGGATCAGGTTGTGGGCTACAAAAATATCAATAGCTTCATCACAGAATGCAACCGTAGTATTTACGCTCATCAGATATTCCAGCTTTTCAGTACGAAAACCAGTTTCCTCTTCCAGTTCTCTGTAAGCGCATTCGATCTTTGGCTCATCCGGGGCATCCAGCTTTCCTGCAGGAATCTCCAGTGTATAGCGGTTTAAGGCATTGCGGTACTGGCGTACCATAAGGATCTTCCCATCTGCATCCACCGGCAGGACTGCAGCTGCGCCATCGTGATGGATAAAATCCCAATGAGCCTCATGGCCATTTGCCAGAACTGTATCTTCATACATTTTCAGGATATTTCCCTGGTATTTTAACTGGCGGTCCAGACGTACCACCGGCATTCCTTCATTTTCTACTTTTCCCATAGTTCTTCTCTTCTCCTTTTATATGATATGTACTCCCTGAATCTTTTTGTACCTGATCTTGCAAAAGATTTTTGGGCAGTTATGTCCGGTTTTCACAGGCATTAGCATTGCATCCGCTGCAAAAGCGGCTTCAGGTGATGTGCAGCATGCATTTACATTTTCTTACCCATTTCATAGCTGGCATCTTCTGCCTTGATCACAGCATTCCTAAAGCCCCACTCTTCCAGTGCAGATACACCGGCAATGGTAGTACCTCCAGGTGAGCATACCTCGTCCTTTAACTGACCCGGATGCTTTCCTGTTTCCAGTACCATTTTTGCGCTTCCGAGAACTGTCTGGGCTGCCATCTGGTATGCCTTGGCTCTTGGAAGTCCATATTTTACAGCTCCGTCTGCCAATGCTTCAATAAACATATATACATAAGCCGGTGAACAGCCGCTGACACAGCCAACTGCATCCATCATCCGCTCATCTACCACTTCCAGACGTCCGCAGGCCTCAAAAATACCACAAAGCACTGCCTTTTCCTCTTCATTGTAACGGGACTCCTCATATGCCATACCTGTCATGCCTTCACCTAACAGTGCCGGTGTATTTGGCATGGTACGCACTATACGCACCTTTCCGTCTAAACGTTCTGTAAGGCTTGCAATGGTCTGTCCAGGTGCCAGTGAGATAACGATCTGATCTTCCTTTAATACTGGACGGATCTCCTCAAATACTGTCTCAAAATATTGTGGTTTTACCGCCAGGATCACGTATTCAGACTTTTTTACACACTCTGCATTGGATACTGCATGGGGCACTCCGGTCTTTGCTGTTACAGCCTCCATTTTTTCTTTGTGGGCTGCTGTAAATAATAAATCTTCCGGCTTATATACCCGTAAAAGTCCGTTTAAAATAGCAGATCCCATATTTCCCATTCCAATGAAACCGATTTTTGCCATATTTTTGCCTCCTGCTATAATTGCCATATTATTTAAACCATTTTAACGCACATACCCGCCCGCATACGCGGACGGGCCAAAATTCTCTCTATATGTGATTTCTATTTATCATACCCATCCATGATACCACAAAAATCAAAGGTTGCAAAGTAATCCTTTGGAGTTTCTGCGCGGCGGATCATCTGGACAGAACCATCTTCCTTTAATAAAAGTTCTGCTGATTTTAACTTGCCGTTATAATTATAACCCATTGCAAAACCATGGGCACCTGCATCATGGATCACTAAAAAATCACCCTTTTTGATTTCAGGAAGCATACGGTCAATAGCAAATTTATCATTATTCTCGCAAAGAGAACCTGTAATATCATATTTATGGTCGCAAGGCGCATCTTCTTTTCCAAGAACAGTAATATGATGATAAGCACCGTACATAGCCGGGCGCATCAGGTTTACTGCACAGGAATCTACACCAATATACTCCTTGTGAGTATGCTTTTCGTGGATTGCCTTAGTAACCAAGCATCCGTAAGGTCCTAACATAAAACGTCCAAGCTCTGTGCAGAGAGCTACATCATCCATTCCGGCCGGAACTAAAACCTCCTCATAAACCTTGCGTACACCTTCACCAATAGCCATAATGTCATTCGGCTCCTGATCCGGACGATAAGGGATACCGATACCACCTGACAAATTGATAAAGCTGATATGGGCACCGGTTTCTTCTTTTAATTTAACAGCCAGCTCAAAAAGGATCTTTGCAAGCATTGGATAATACTCATTGGTAACTGTATTACTTGCCAGAAAAGCATGGATACCAAAATGCTTTGCCCCTTTTGATTTTAAGATCTTAAATGCTTCAAAAATCTGCTCCGTAGTCATACCATACTTTGCATCTCCCGGGTTGTCCATAATGTCATTGCTGATCTTAAATACGCCACCTGGATTAAAACGACAGCTGATGGTTTCCGGAATAAAACCTAATGTATCTTCCAGACACTGGATATGGGTAATATCATCCAGATTGATGATCCCGCCCATTTCATTTGCATAAGCAAATTCCTCAGGTGGAGTATCATTAGAGGAAAACATTACGTCAGAACCGGAAAAACCGCAGGCCTTTGACATCATTAACTCTGTTAAGGAAGAGCAGTCTGTACCGCAGCCATATTCCTGCAGGATCTTTAAAATAAATGGATTTGGGGTTGCTTTTACTGCAAAATATTCTTTGTATCCCTTATTCCAGGCAAATGCCTGTTTCAGACGTTTTACATTTTCGCGGATACCTTTTTCATCATACAGATAAAAGGGGGTTGGATAGGTCTTGGCGATTTCTTCTACCTGCGCCAGTGTAACAAACGGTTTCTTTTCCATAATCTTGTCTCCTTTCCCTGCGGGGGATCTTTGCTTTGCACAATGGTAATTTATGCAAAACTTTTGTATATTTATCAGAAAATCCTGATATATAAAAAAGCCTGTAAGGGAGTACCATTTCCTTTGCGGATAATTGTACTCCCAGGCAGACTTCCTTGTCCAGTATTATTTTGTTGATATCAAAGTTAAAAGGTAAAAAATCTGATGCAGACCAGCTTACCAGCACATCATTTGGTAAATAACTGTACTGATTGCACTAGTCCACACTTACCACACGCATGATATTGGTAGCTGCTGCTGCCTCGTGACGTCTTGCATAGGTAACAATGCCTGCGGTAATAACGGCCAGATCACCAGATTTGATCACATTGCCGCTCTTTAACTCTTCTAAAGAGTTTTCAATCAGCTCATCCGTACTCTCTGCACGACGGGACCATATAGGTGTTACACCCCACTGAAGCATCATCTGACGGACAGTAGTAGTGCTTGGGGACATACCAATGATACGTGCTGCCGGTCTCCACTTGGAAAGCATCATAGATGTAAATCCTGTGATACTTGGGGCGATAATATAATCAGCGCCAATATCATGTGCAGTAGAAACAGAAGCTGCGCAGACTGCATTGGAGATGTTCTTCATATTCTCCTCTGTTACTTTACGGCGGCGATATGCGCTGTAATCCAGGTAAGCTTCGGTCTCTTCAACAATAGATACCATCATTTTTAATGCGTCAACCGGATATTTACCCATAGCAGTTTCACCTGAAAGCATCACTGCATCAGTACCATCATAAACAGCATTGGCAACGTCCGTAACCTCTGCTCTGGTAGGTCTTGGATTGCGGATCATGGAGTCTAACATCTGGGTTGCAGTGATAACAGTCTTGCATGCCTCGTTGCACTTGCGGATGATCTCCTTCTGGATATGTGGAACTTCCTGTGCCGGGATCTCAACACCCATATCACCTCTTGCTACCATAATGCCGTCTGCAACTGCAATGATCTCATCTAAATTATCAATACCTTCTGCATTTTCGATCTTAGCGATGACTTTGATGGCAGAACCTTCAGAATCCAGCATAGACTTGATCTCACGGATACAGTCAGCAGTACGGACAAAAGAAGCTGCAATAAAATCAAAGCCCTGCTTGATGCCAAAACGGATATCTTCTTTATCTTTTTCAGTCAGCGCCGGAAGCTTGATCTTTACATTAGGAACATTTACACCCTTTTTCTCACCTAACTCACCACCATTGATAACAGTACAAACAATCTCTGTACCTTCTACCTTTTCCACTTCCAGCTCGATCAGACCGTCATCGATCAGGATCTTATTTCCGGCTGCAACGTCCTCATTCAGGCCAGAGTAGTTTATATGGGTAATAGTCTCATCACCAATGATCTCTCTGGTAGTTAAAGTAAAGGTCTGTCCTTCCTTTAAAGAAACTTTTTTTCCATCTTTTAATACACCGGTACGGATCTCCGGTCCCTTTGTATCAAGAAGAGCTGCTACCGGCCGGTCCAGTTCCTTTCTTACTTCTTTTAAGATTTCCAGACGGCTCTGATGCTCTGCATAATCACCGTGGGAGAAGTTAAAACGAGCTACGTCCATTCCATTTTTAGCCAGTTCCAGCATAATGTTCTTGTCATTTGTGTTGGGGCCCATAGTGCAGACGATCTTAGTTTTCTTCATGTTTTCAAATTCCTCCATAAATAAATGTTATTGGGGTTAATAGTATATCCGCTCTTCTACTGCCTTTTTATGCCCCTGAAACAAAGATAAAAAATCCCAGGGCAAGTGGGGATCTGCAGTATGGGAGCGCAGAGTATGCTGTTCACATTAATTATCTACATTATTGTTATCAGCATCCTCTTTTTTGACATGCTTGTGTGTATACAAATGATCCATGCAATATTCATAATTGCCTTCACATTTAGAACAATAACGGAATTCCATACCAGGACTGTCTTTATCTGTGCGTCCGCAGACTGCACATTTATGCCCTCTTTTTACCACCTTCATTTTCTGGGTAGTCTTCTGGAACTCCTGGGATCGTTTCTTCTGCTTAAAACCGGAAGGACCTGCAAAGGTCATCCATCCAAAGAAGATACCGATGAGGATCAGGCTTATAACGATCTCAATCTTTTCGATCAGTCCGCCTGTAATAAAGGAATAAATATAAATTCCTGCCTCTGCCACTGCGATCCAGCTTGCTTTTAATGGAAGTACCATCATAAACAGTACCTGCATATCCGGGAACATCAGGGCAAATACAAAGAAGAAAGAATAAACTAAATAAGTTGGAAACAGGGGCAGCGAAAGTCCTGTTACCAGGTAAATACCAATAGCAGCAGCAGAATGCAGTAGCACGCCTCCAATAATATAGCAGTTAAAGCGGAATTTTCCCCATACCTGTTCTACGATCATACCAAAAGCACGGATACAATAAATGCCCAGAGCATTCATCAGCACAAACATAATGGCATCAGAACCTGTAATGGCAGGTGGGTACACTAAAAATGTAACAATACGCCAGATCTGGCCGTGAAGGATAGCCGCAGGATTTAAGATCAGATAGTTCATCACAAACTGCGGTGCTGTCAGAAAAAGAACCACTCCAAGGATCTCCAGGGCACACACAATATCAATGATACTTCTGCCTCCCATGAAATTTCCTCTCCGCCGTTTCCAGTTATTGGAAAATTTTTCCATTTAAAAACTCCTTTTTTTATATGTTCTCCCGGAATCTTTCTGTGCCTGATTTTGTGAGAAGATTTTTTGTTAGTTGTGCCCAAATTTCTGAGGCGTACGCGGTGCGTACGGTGATGAAATTCGGGTGCGACTGGCGGAAAATCGGCCACAAAGGCAGGTACAGGAAAGACTCCGAGAGGACATTATATTTCAACTTACTTTAAAACAGATCTTTCTTATTAAATATATAAGCAACGATCAAAGTCAATAACAAAGTAAAGAAAAGCACGATGCCGAAACCATATGGACTTTCTGCAAAAGGCATTCCGCTGGCTCTTACGTTCATACCATAAAAGCTTGCGATCATGGTAGGAATAGACATAACAATGGTAACAGTTGCCAAAAATTTCATAACAATATTTAAATTGTTAGAAATAACAGAGGCAAAGGTATCCATAGTACCGCTTAAGATGCCATTGTAAATACTGGTCATCTCCATAGCCTGCTTATTCTCAACGATTACATCTTCCAGAAGATCTGTATCTTCCGGATACTTCTTGATCTTATCAATCCTTAATAACTTCTCCAGCACTACTTCATTGGAACGAAGGGAAGTGGTAAAGTACACCAGCGATTTTTGAAGCTCTAACAGTTCGATCAGTTCCTCATTTTTCTGGGACTGGTGAAGCTTATTTTCAATGACTTCACTCTTTTTATCAATAATACGCAGGTACTGCAGATACTGGGTGGCATTTTTATAAAGGATCTGTAAGATAAACCTTGTTTTCATAAATGTGTGGAAGTCCCTGACTCTTCCGTCCATAAAGGCGGTAAGGACAGGGGTCTCCTCCAGGCAGACGGTTATAAGCATATCCTTGGTCGTAATGATCGCCATAGGAATGGTCACAAACCAGTCTTTCCCGTTTCTCTCTTCTATAGAAGGAATATCCACCAGTATCAGCGTATATTCATCTTCTGCCTCTATACGTGAGCGCTCTTCCTCATCCAGAGGTGCCTTCAGATGGTCCGGATCGATCTGGCACGCATCAGCGATCTCTAAGATCTCCGAAGCGGTAGGATTGGTCAGGGCGATCCATGAGCCTGGCTCCATCTCTTCTTTTTCATGCATAGCGCCATCTTCTGTCTTGAAAATCCGTATCATGCGAAATCTCCCCCATTTTGAATTTTCATTCTACATTATAGTAACTGACCCTGTTTTTGTCAAATCGTTTCAAATTTTTTCATTTTCTTTACATTTTCTTAACCCCCTTTAACAATTGCTAATCCGATGGGATTGTGTTAGACTGTAATGTGCTTTTTTGGGCTTTGATCCCGAAAACGCAACAAGAGACATGATGTTCTAATAAGCAAGATGTTGGGAGAACATTAAGTTACAAAGGAGGTAAGGGGTATCCCCGTATACTATGGATCAGACTACAACTTATTACACCCTGGGGATCGATATCGGTTCAACAACTGTCAAAGTTGCATTACTGGATCAGGATCTTCATATTATATTCTCCGATTATGAGCGTCATTATGCCAATATTCAGGAAACTCTGGCTGGACTTTTAAAGAAAGCCTTAAACCAGACCGGCCCCATTGATATTATCCCGGTGATCACCGGCTCCGGCGGCCTTACACTTTCATCTCACTTACAAGTTCCTTTTGTCCAGGAAGTTGTGGCAGTTGCTTCTGCTCTCCAGGACTACGCACCACAGACCGACGTGGCCATTGAGTTAGGCGGCGAAGATGCCAAGATCATTTACTTTACAGGCGGCATCGACCAGCGCATGAACGGTATCTGTGCAGGAGGAACCGGATCTTTTATTGACCAGATGGCATCTCTTTTACAAACTGATGCTGCCGGACTGAATACATATGCCAAAGATTACAAGGCTATCTATCCTATCGCAGCCCGCTGCGGCGTTTTCGCAAAATCTGATATACAACCGCTGATCAATGACGGCGCTACCAGGGAAGATCTGGCTGCCTCTATTTTCCAGGCAGTAGTAAACCAGACCATCAGTGGTCTTGCCTGTGGTAAACCTATCCGGGGAAATGTTGCCTTTTTAGGCGGACCTTTACATTTCCTTCCTGAACTGAGAAAAGCCTTTGTGCGCACACTGCACCTGACTCCGGAACAGACCATTGCACCGGATCACTCCCATCTGTTTGCAGCTGTAGGCGCTGCCATGAACCCAAAGGAAGGGCAGAAACCGGTAGCTATTACCCACATGATCAACACCCTTTCCAATGGCATTAAAATGGATTTTGAAGTAAAGCGTATGGATCCCCTGTTTAAGGATCAGGCAGAATATGATGCTTTTACCGAAGATCACGGTCACAACCATGTGCGCTCCGGCGACCTTTCTTCTTACAAAGGAAACTGCTATCTGGGCATTGATGCCGGTTCTACCACTACCAAAGCAGCTCTGGTGGGAGAAGACGGCACTTTATTATACCGTTTTTATGATAATAATAATGGTAGTCCTTTAGCAACTGCCATCCGTGCAGTAACAGAGATCAAAGAACAGCTTCCTAAAACAGCCCATATTGCTTACTCCTGCTCTACCGGATACGGGGAAGCCCTTTTAAAGGCTGCTCTTATGTTAGATGAAGGAGAAGTTGAGACCATTTCCCACTATTATGCAGCTGCTTTCTTTGAGCCGGAAGTTGACTGTATCCTGGACATAGGCGGACAGGATATGAAGTGCATTAAGATCAAAGACGGAACTGTAGACAGCGTACAGTTAAATGAGGCATGTTCCTCAGGATGTGGTTCTTTTATTGAAACTTTCGCAAAAAGCTTAAATTACAGCGTAAAAGATTTCGCAAAAGAAGCATTATTTGCAAAAAATCCTACAGATCTTGGTACCCGCTGTACTGTATTTATGAACTCCAACGTAAAACAGGCACAGAAAGAGGGCGCAACTGTTGCTGATATTTCCGCAGGTCTGGCTTACTCTGTTATTAAAAATGCTTTATTTAAGGTGATCAAGATCACCAACGCCTCTGATCTTGGAAAACATGTAGTTGTGCAGGGCGGTACCTTCTATAATGACGCCGTTCTTCGCAGCTTTGAGAAGATCTCTGGCTGCCGTGCAGTCCGCCCGGACATTGCCGGTATCATGGGAGCTTTCGGCGCAGCACTGATCGCAAAAGAACGTTTCCACATGGCCGGTGAAAAAGAGACCACCATGCTGCCTCTGGATAAGATCATCGGACTGCAGTACACCACCTCTATGACCAGGTGCAAAGGCTGCAATAACCATTGCGTTTTAACCATCAACCAGTTCGGAAGCGGACGCCACTATATTTCCGGGAACCGCTGCGAGCGTGGTCTTGGACTTGCAAAAGCAAAAAAAGAGATCCCCAACCTGTTTGGCTACAAATATCACAGAATGTTCGACTATGAACCGCTGCCTTTAGATAAATCAGACCGTGGCGTGGTTGGTATCCCGAGAGTTTTAAATATGTATGAAAACTTCCCATTCTGGGCTGTTTTCTTTAAAAAGCTACGCTACCATGTAACACTTTCCCCACAGTCTACCAGACAGATCTACGAACTGGGCATTGAGTCCATTCCAAGTGAGTCTGAGTGTTATCCGGCCAAGCTGGTACACGGCCATATTTCATGGCTCATACACCAGGGCGTGAAGTTCATCTTCTACCCATGTATCCCTTATGAGCGAAATGAAAGCCCGGAGGCAGGAAACCATTACAACTGTCCAATGGTTACTTCTTATGCGGAAAACATTAAAAATAACGTAGAAGAATTAGAAACAGAGCATGTAGATTTCATGAACCCATTCATGGCATTTACAAATGAAAAGATCTTAACAGACGGTCTGGTACGGGAATTTGGAAAAAAATTCCAGATCCCGGAAGCTGAGATCCGTATGGCAGCCCACGCTGGCTGGGAAGAACTGCTGGCATCCCGTTCTGATATGGAGAAAAAAGGGGAAGAAACTCTTTCCTGGATGAAAGAACACGGAAAGCGGGGCATTGTACTGGCCGGAAGACCTTACCATGTAGACCCGGAGATTCACCACGGTATCCCGGACCTGATCGCTTCCTATGGTTTTGCCGTGCTGACAGAAGACTCTGTTTCCCATATGGGTAAAGTGGAGCGGCCTTTAGTTGTCACCGACCAGTGGATGTACCATTCCCGTCTTTATGAAGCTGCAAGCTTTGTAAAAACCAGAGATGACCTGGATCTGATCCAGTTAAATTCCTTTGGCTGCGGTCTGGACGCTGTTACTACTGACCAGGTTGCTGAGATCTTAACTAAGTCAGGAAAGATCTATACTGTATTAAAGATTGACGAGGTAAATAACCTGGGAGCTGCCCGTATCCGTATCCGTTCTCTCATCGCAGCTCTGCGTGTACGTGACCAGAAGCATTATGAACGGAAAGTAGTTTCCAGCGCTTACAACCGTGTGATGTTTACCAGGGAAATGAAGAAGGATTACACCTTATTATGCCCCCAGATGTCACCGATCCATTTTGACCTGATCGAGCCTGCCATCCGCGCCTTTGGTTATAATATAGAAATCCTGCAGAATCACAACCGCAATGCCGTAGATGTAGGTCTTCAGTATGTAAATAATGATGCCTGCTACCCATCCCTGATCGTTATTGGTCAGATCATGGACGCACTGTTATCCGGAAAATATGATCTGAACCGCACAGCAGTCTTTATGAGCCAGACCGGCGGCGGCTGCCGTGCCTCCAACTATATCGGATTTATCCGCCGGGCACTTGAAAAAGCCGGTATGCCCCAGGTTCCGGTTATTTCTGTTAATGCAAACGGTATGGAGACCAATCCTGGTTTCTCTATTACGCTGCCACTGATGACCAAAGCCATGCAGGCTATTGTATACGGTGACATTTTCATGCGTGTCCTTTATGCAACCAGACCATATGAGGCAGTTCCGGGAAGTGCAGACGCACTCCATGAGAAATGGAAAAAGATCTGTATCAGGGCCCTTTCCAAGAGACAGCCTGCCATGATGGAATTTGCCAGAAATATCCGCGGCATTATCCGTGATTTTGACAATCTGAATCGTCTTGATATTAAGAAGCCGAAGGTTGGTATTGTAGGCGAGATCCTTGTTAAGTTCTCTCCTCTGGCTAACAACCATGTAGTAGAGCTTCTGGAATCAGAAGGCGCAGAGGCTGTAATGCCTGATCTGCTGGATTTTCTTCTTTACTGCTTCTACAACAGTAATTTCAAGGCTGAACATCTTGGAATGAAGAAGTCCACTGCAAGACTCTGCAACGCAGGTATCGCCCTGTTAGAGTTCTTCAGAAAGACCGCAAGAAAAGAACTGGCTGCCAGCAAACATTTTACACCGCCATCTGAGATCCGTGATCTTGCAGAAATGGCAAAGGGCTTTGTATCCTTAGGAAACCAGACTGGCGAAGGCTGGTTTTTGACCGGCGAGATGCTGGAGCTGATCCACAGCGGTGTTAAAAATATCATCTGCACCCAGCCATTTGGCTGCCTGCCAAACCACATTGTCGGAAAAGGTGTGATCAAGGAACTTCGAAAGAGCTATCCAGAATCCAATATCATCGCTGTAGACTACGATCCAGGTGCCAGTGAAGTTAACCAGTTGAACCGTATTAAATTGATGCTGGCTACGGCCCAGAAGAATCTGAAGGCTGAAAATGCTTAATAAAATATTTGAGGCATTTCAAATACATAAAAGCAGTATCTTGAAAAACATTTTTTTCATATGCTACAATATCTACTGAATAAATGATTGCAGGTATTCACAATAAGTAACAAAACGAAAACCCCAGGGACCGCTATTCCCTGGGGTTTTCTATTCCGTTTATGTATTTTTTACTCATACAGCGGATACTTATCGCAAAGCTTAGTAACCTCTGCCTTGATATACTCTTTCTTATTCTCAAAGTCAGTAGCTGCCAGCCAGATGCACTCTGCGATCTTTGGCATATCCTCTTCCTTTAAGCCTCTGGTGGTAACAGCTGGTGTACCGATGCGGACGCCGGAAGTTACAAACGGGCTTCTTGGATCGTTAGGCACTGTGTTCTTGTTTAAGGTGATAAATACCTCGTCACAGCGGTTCTGCAGCTCTTTACCGGAGATATCCATACCACGCAGGTCTAACAGCATCAGATGGTTGTCTGTGCCGCCTGTAAGGATCTTAAAGCCCTGCTTCTGCAGTGCATCTGCCAGTGCTTTTGCATTTAATACTACCTGATGTGCATACTCCTTAAATTCAGGCTTTAATGCTTCACCCAGGCACACTGCCTTTGCTGCGATCACGTGCTCCAATGGGCCACCCTGGGTTCCCGGGAAGATTGCTTTATTGAAATTGAACTTCTCAGCTGCTTCTTTATTTGCTAAGATCAGACCGCCTCTTGGTCCTCTTAAAGTCTTGTGGGTGGTGGTTGTAACAACATCTGCATACGGAATTGGGCTTGGATGCTCTCCTGCTGCTACAAGTCCGGCAATGTGAGCCATATCTACCATCAGGTAAGCTCCTACCTCATCAGCGATCTCACGGAAACGCTTAAAATCAATGGTTCTTGCATAAGCGCTGGCACCTGCCACGATCAGCTTCGGCTTTGCTTCTTTTGCTTTTCTTTCCAGCTCATCATAATCAATAAAGCCTTCGTCATCTACTCCATAAGGAACAATGTTAAAATACAGTCCTGAGAAGTTTACAGGGCTCCCGTGTGTCAGATGACCGCCATGATCCAGGTTCATACCCATAACCGTATCTCCCGGTTTTAACATAGCAATAAATACCGCCATATTTGCCTGTGCACCAGAGTGTGGCTGTACATTCGCATAATCGCAGCCAAACAGCTTCTTTGCACGTTCAATGGCAATGGTTTCCAGTACGTCTACATACTGGCAGCCGCCGTAATAACGCTTGCCTGGATAACCTTCTGCGTACTTGTTAGTCAGTACAGTTCCCATAGCCATCATTACAGGTTCTGATACAATGTTTTCAGAGGCGATCAGCTCCAGATTTCTTCTCTGGCGGCCGCACTCTGCCTGAATTGCTTCTCCTACTTCCTTATCATAGGAAGTGATAAAGTCCATAACTGTATTTACCATTGTTCTACCTTCCTTTCAGTATTTACCCATACCTATAGTATTTTGTCAGTTTATTTATCCAGATATGGTGTTTTCTGCGATTATACCCCATAGTTATGCAAATTGCAAGTATCCCTTTACATACATTTCACAATTTTGGTCACAGTTCGGCCATGCGCTGGTTTGAATGAGGGAATGTGTTGCAAGCTTGCTTGCATAAGCACTTTCTCATCCAAATCAACATATGGCGGAACCACCAAGCTTCTTGTTTTCATGAATATGGAAACAAGAAGATGTCATGGCTGAACTGTAACCAATTTTGACTAAAAGCATTACTGTTCATGTGGCGCATGTATACCAGAGTCATCTCCTTAATGAAACTTCCAGTCTTTTACCACCATCTGAAGGCTTCGGTTTCCATTATATTCATTTATTGTGGGGTAATAAATAATATCCATATTCCGGCTGTTTCCCATTTCTTCCATAAATAAGTCACCTTCTGTAAATACTACCCCATCCATGGAAAATCCCCGTTCATTCATCAGGGATAATTTTACTACATTCCGGTTGCGGCCAAATACTCTGGCACTTCGTATTTTCAGGGATTTTAAAGCAAACTGGGGTTTTTCATTTCCCTGGCCAAAAGGCTCCAGAAGTTCTAATTCCTGTATCAGGCTCTCTGTTATATATTCAAAAGGCATAGGAACATCGATCCATACTCTTGGGATAAAATCATCCTCTGTAAGCCGTTCTTTTGCATTTTCATTTAACCGTCTGCGAAATTCCTCTATATTGGCCTCTTCCAGCGAAAATCCCGCTGCCATGGGATGACCACCAAATTTTAACAGAAGATCTTTTACCTCCACTAAGGCACGGAACATGTGATATGCCTCTATAGATCGTCCTGAGCCTTTTGCGCAGCCCTCTGCCCTTGTAAGGACAAATACAGGCTTATTATACCGTTCACGGATCCTGCCGGCTACAATGCCTGCCAGTGACTCATGGCAGTCCGGCAGGAAAATCACCAGAACCTTATCATCCTTAAGCTCTGTTTCTACCTGAAGGATGGCAGCCTCTGTCCCTTCCTGTGTCATGTCCTTTCGTTCATCATTTAATGCCTTTAATTCATCTGCCAGTTCATCTGCCTGGGCCTTATTTTCTGCCAGAAGCAGCTCCATAGCCATCTGGGCTGTTTTTAAACGCCCGCTGGCATTCAGGCATGGTCCCAGCACAAAACCAATATGATAGGCGCTTATGTGCTCCGGGTCCAGTGTATTTTTCTCCATGAGACTTACAAGACCCTGGATCTTTGTATCTGCCAGCTTTTTAAGACCTTCTTTTACTACAATACGGTTTTCATCCTTAAGCTTCATCACATCGCCTACTGTAGCGATGGCCGCCAGCTCCAGCATATCCAGCCATTCCTGGCGGCCGATCCCGTATTCTTCAAAAAGCACCTGGATCAGTCTATATGCCACCATAGCGCCGCAGATCTCACTAAACGGATATTTACTGTCTTTTCTCTTAGGATTGACAATGGCATCCGCAGGAGGCACGATCTCCTCTCCTAAAACCTCATCTGCCTGGATATCATGGTGATCTGTTACCACAACTGTCATTCCCAGCTTCTTTGCCTCTGCGATCTGATCAATGGCCGCAATGCCATTATCACAGGTAAGTATCATATGAATGCCGTCTGCAGCCGCTTTTTCAATAATATGTTCATTAATACCATAACCATCCTTAATGCGCTCCGGTATTACATAATCAACTTTCGCTCCTACCCGGCTCAGCCCCTTATAAAGGATGCAGGTAGAACACACACCGTCAATATCATAATCTCCCACGATCCGTATCCTGGCGCCGCTTCCTATCTTTTCCTTTAATATAGAAACAGCTTTTTCCATATCCGGGAGCAGCCGGGGATCATACAGATCCTTCAGGCTTCCGTTTAAGTATTTGTCAAATTCTTTTATATCCGTAATATCCCGGTTTCTGATGATCCGGGCGGTAATAGGACTGATATGGAACCTTGCCGCCAGACCATTAAAATCTGCTTTTTTTGCATGAAGCATCCAGACTGATTTTGTCATTCTTTTCTCCATCCTCTGTTGATCGATCCTTTTTCACTGCACTTTCCTGATCTGCCACTGGCAGATTTTTCTGTTACATGATCAGCAACCCCATTGCTGACAGGTTTGCATATAAACGCACAAGCACAAAAAAAGCAGATCCATAAAGAATCTGCTTTTTACATGCGCCAGAGAAGATTCGAACTCCCGACACTACGGTCCGTAGCCGTATGCTCTATCCAGCTGAGCTACTGACGCATTCGTTTGTGTTGCTTGCTGTGTTCCTCAGCAACGTAGATTATTATAATAAATGATATAGTTTTTGTCAACACTTTTTTTAATATTTTTTCAGAATTTTGTTTTGTTAATTTTTAGTCGAAAAATATGTTCTTTTTTACTTATAGCATTATCTGTATTGCTTATAAGTATAAACCTATCCCTCTTACAGTCTTCCTCCTATGTCAGACTGCTGTCTGCTTTTACAGATTTTTTTCATCCCGTAAATTTTTTCTTTTCTGCAATAAAACAGTCGGCCTCTGCATTGTCCATATGAACGGATGAAAAGATTCCTGTTTCGTAAAAGGAAACAACGCAAAACCAATCACAAATCAAACTATTTACGAAATCCTTTGATGCATTACACTCTATCACACCCGCTGCGTTTTCTTTTCTGGACATGGCTATTTTCAAAAAACCTAAAAAAAGCTACCGCATACCAATTTGGTATGCGGTAGTCTTCTTATTTTAGTTTTTTTTCATATTCATCTGCTATTTCATTCCAGAGATCAGCATTTTTTATGCCGCAATTGTCTGGTCGGAAAATAGGATCCTTTCCATCCTTGAATTGTTTTTCATAATCATTCCAGACCTTCCTCACAATTGGGAACAGGAAAATCACTGCAATTAGTGTAACCCAGCAAGATGCTCCGGTTCCAATATCCGCACACAACCATGCAAATTCTGTACTTGAAATACAGCCAATAAAGATTGGAATCAAAAACCATACTTTGAACAAAATCTGTGCAGTCTTACTTTTTGAATATCCCTTGAACATATAAATCAAATCAGATTCAGAAATATTAAAGCAGCCTACTAATGTCGTAAATGAAAATAATGCCAGCATAACCGCTATCATTGGATAACCGAAACCATGAATTACAGAATCCAGTGCTCCCTGTGTAAAACCAACACCAGCATTGACTCCGCTAATACCTTCATACAATACACTCCCCGCCGCATCTGTTACATTATATGTACCGGCAAGTAAAATCATTAAGGCTGTTGCGGTACAAACCAGTAATGTATCAACATATACGGATAAAGCCTGTGTCAAACCAACCTTTGCCGGGTGAGATACTCCCGCAATTGCTGCTGCTTGAGGTGTAGTTCCCATACCTGCTTCACTTGAATAGACACCTCTCTTGATACCATATGCAATTGCTGATCCCACCATACCACCAAAAATTGCATCTTTACCAAATGCACTTTTAAAAATAAGCGCAAATACTGCCGGAATTTTAGTGATATTAACGCCAAGTACAATTAAAGTAACTCCCAGGTACAGAAGGCACATGATCGGTACAATCTTTGATGTAAATCGAATAATACTTTTTAAGCCACCTGAAATGATAATTGCGGCTATAATTACCATGATAACTCCCACAATCCAGTGTGGAACACCAAAAGCATTATACATTGCATCAGCAATGGAGTTCGGCTGTGTTGTATGCAAAATGCCACAATTCAAAAGGCTGCAAAATGCAAATACGGTTCCAAACCATCCAAGGCCAAGTCCCTTTTTTACAAAAAATGAAGTACCGCCCCGATACATTCCGTCAACCTTTTCTTTATACACCTGAGCTAACGTATTTTCTGCAAAAGATGTTGCCGCTCCCAGAATTGCCATAACCCACATCCAGAATACTGCACCAGGGCCACCTGCTGCAATTGCAGTTGCAACGCCTACAATATTTCCCGTTCCAACTCTTGCCGCAACCGTCAAAGCAAATGCTTCAAATGATGTGGAGGATTCACTATCTGCACTCTTTTCAAAAACGCTATTCACCATTTGTTTTAAGTATCGAATTTGAAATCCCTTTAAGCCAACAGTATAGAGAAGTCCAACAAAAATGGAAATATAAATTAACGGGCTGCTCCACAAAACGGTGTCAAAAAAATTTAAAATGCTGGTAAGTACTTCCATACCAATCTCCCTTTCTCCTCTGTATTCAGTAAATTACACTTCTGGTTTCAATGCTTTATGAATCCGTTCCATACATTCTACAATCATACTTCTTGGACTGGCCATATTAATTCTTTCAAAGCCCTTTCCCTCATCTCCAAAAATATAACCTTCATCCAAGGCAACCTTCGCACTCTCGTGCATAAGCTTCTCCAGCTTTTTCTCATCATTGCAATATGCTCTGAAATCCAACCATATTAAATACGTTCCCTGTGTATCTGACATCGTAACTTCAGGCATATTTTTCTGAAGGAAATCATGTACATAAGCAATATTTTCATCAATATACTCTCGAACCTGATCAAGCCATTCTTCCCCGTGTGTATATGCAGCAATCATTGCAGAAATTCCCAGGGGTGCAGCCATCAAACCAAAGCAATCGTCTAACAGAAAATCAAATTTTGCTTTATATTCTTTATTCGGAATCACAATATTAGATATCTGCATTCCTGCCAAGTTAAATGTTTTGCTTGGTGCAGTACATGCAATAATCTGATCTTTATAATCTGGTGCCACAGTTAAAAGTGGATGATGCTTCATGCCCTTTCTTGTCAAATCACAATGAATTTCGTCAGAAATAATCCATTTATTGTATTTCTTACAAAGATCCACTAACTGTCTCAACTCATCTTCAGTCCATACGCGACCTACCGGATTATGTGGACTGCAAATAATAATTCCCTTATTTTGCGGATTTTTCAATTTCTCTTCAAGATCAATATAATCCATCCTATACGTATTTCCATCATGGATCAGTGGATTATTTACAACCCTTCTTCCTGCATTTTCAATTTTAATTGTAAATGGGTAGTATACTGGCCGCTGAATGATGATCCCATCTCCCGGCTCCGTTAAGGCCCGAATCAGAAATGCAAGCGCAGGAACAACTCCAGGACTAAATGATAGTTCTTCTCTTTCTATTTTCCATCCATATTGTCTCATAAACCATCCTGATACAGCCTCATAAACATCTTGATTGTCATATGCTGTATAACCGTATATCTTCCTATCAATTCTTTGATGCAGTGCTTCTATAACAGGATCAGCACAAGGAAAATCCATATCTGCAACCCAAAAAGAAAGACTGTCTTTAGGTGCTCCTTCAGGCAGACAATCTCTTTTAAAGCTGTAGGTATTACTTCTGTCAATAATTTCATCAAAATTATACTTCATTTTTCCTCTCCCTTTGTATTATTTAGATACTTAATAGTTCTTATGGTAAGATAATATCATCTTTCTTTGCATATGTAAATATCTTAAATAAACAAAATAAAACATGCACTTTTGTGCATGTTTTACATTTTGCTGTCCTCTATATCTAATTTAAAGGTTTGGTTCATCCTATCCAATATCCTGCATACTACTTCTATTTCTTTTTCTGAAAACTCTGCTAAATACTCAAATGTCCGTTCATAGCAATGTTGCTCAAATTTTTCTCTTGCCTCGTACAAGCTCCATCCAGCAGACGTCAAATTCAAAAAAGTATTTCTCCTGTTTTTTTCATTTTTTATTTGTTCAATCAATCCTTTTGTCTGCAGTTTTTTCACCATCTGACTCGCTGCACTGCTGGTTTTGTTCAAATCTTGTGCTATATCTGAAACCGTCGTTCCCGGATGCTCCCCGATATATTTTATCAAATGAGCTTCAACCTGATATAAAATCACCTCCCCATATTTTCTCGACATAGAATCATATTCTTCCATTAAATCATATGCCCGATCGATTTGGTTCAACAATTCATCTAATAGTTTTGCCCGTTCCTTCTCCATTGACTTTTTTCATCCCTTCTTTATTCTATGATCTCTCGGAATCTTCAACTCAGTAAAATCAAGGTTTTCTGATTCCTTTTTATTAAATCCCCCACTTTTTTGCCAAAAACACTTGACAAATCGCTCAAAATTTGCGGCGAAGCCGATTGAATATATTTTATTTTATCGACTGGAGGGCGATTTTTATGTTACCTGTTAATTGTGGCAGTCATGCTGACTACCACAACTTTGTTGTTACTAATCTTCGTAAATATTATCCTAATCCAAATGCTCTTGCTCGTTCCACCTGGGATATCATTGAGCGGTTTTGGAATCTCAATTTATCTTTTACCGATACTTTTATGGCTGATAAATATTCAAAATTCGGACCAACTCCACAAACTCCTTCTTGCATGCAGCGTTCTCATCTTCTTTCCATTGACTTTAAAGTTACTTCATTAACGAAGTGGGCTGCTCAGCTTAAAATGAATCCTCTTTATGCTATCCTTAGTGGATTTGAAGTTGGTAACACTCCCGGTGTTTGTACTTTTTATGATTTTTTAAACCGCTTATGGAACTCTGGTGATGATCATATGTCACCACACATCCATCCGCTGAAGACCAAGATTAAAAAGCCTAAAACAAAAGGTACAAAAGCTGATTCCGTGGAAAAAGTTACAGTTGCCGATCTTCTTCCGACCTTGGAGAAAACAGATTTCAAACTTGATGAACAGCCTTATTCTTCTCTCTTTAAAATCTATCAAAAGGAATTCCTTGAGATTTCTGTTTCTACAGGGCTTATCCATGCAGATGCTTTAGTATTAGCGGGTGATGGAATGCCTATTGTAACTTCACACAGAGAACGAAAAAAACGTATCTGCAAATGTAAAGAGAATGGTATCCATGACTGTAATTCTCTTCAAGCTCTTCACTCAGCCTTTCTCTATATTCTGACGGAAGATCGTCCCATTTTAACATAATACTCAACCAGGTCGCTATACAGGTACTTATAAAACAATCTTTAAAAATATAAAACTTTTTTTACGCATTTTCACCTTAATTTTTATCTGCATTTTTACTGCTGTCTGCACGCACTAATCCCATCACTTCCCAGATCCCATCAAAGGTTTCCTCATCTGCAAAAGAAAGCCACTGGGCCCCTTTCGTTTCTTTTTTCACCTGCTCAAAAGAAAGTCCTGCCCCGGTCATCCGGTCTCTCACATGTACATAACACATCAGCAGATCTTTTTCATCTTTCCCAGGCAGTCTTTTGGCTAATTCCCGGCAGACCTTCTCTCGTTCTTCTTCTCCACCCGGAAATATACGTTCTTTATATTTCTTCTCATCCTGTTCCCGCTCTGCCTTGCTCTTAAAGTTGATCCCCAGTATCTGCATGCCATTCTCCCTCTCTCAGTTATGTATATAATCAAAAATCCATTGTCCGTGCTTTCTCAATATGCTAAAAGCAGCCCGACTTCTGTTTTCACTGAAATCCGGCTGCTGTAGTCCCTGGGCTGGCGGGATTCGAACCCTCGTATGCAGGAGTCAAAGTCCTGTGCCTTTACCGCTTGGCGACAGCCCAAAAGTATAAGATATAAAAAATCCTCTTCCTGCTCCAGAAAGAGGATTAGGGTGAGTAGAGGGATTCGAACCCTCGGCCTCCAGAGCCACAATCTGGCGCGATAACCAACTTCGCCATACCCACCATCAATATTTTTTATTAGGCTTTTGCCTAATGAGCCTGAAGGGATTCGAACCCCCGACCCACGGCTTAGAAGGCCGTTGCTCTATCCAACTGAGCTACAGACTCATTCGCCAGCGCTTACCGCACCAACGAGGTATATCTTATCATAGAGCTTTCAGAAATGCAAGCACTTTTTTCAATTTTTTTCAAATTAATTTTCAGTATCTTTTCACGCCTTTTTCAGACTGCTTTTTTCACCCCATAAGATCCTGAAGTTCCATGGGAAGCTCCATGGATGAGAACACTGATACGCTTATAGATCACTGCTGTAATCACAGAAGTAAGTGTACCCTTTACCAGATTAAACGGTCCTACACAGAAAATAGCCAGTGTCCATACGCTGCTGACCGCCGGATTTACTGCTTCCCCTGCTTTAATAATAGTCTCAATAGGCATAAAGTTGGAATAAAACGGGATCATTACCAAAGCATTCATTACAACACCTGCTACTGCCATAAGAACAGTTCCCACTGCCATTCCTGCAAGAGCACCGTTTTTGCTCTTTTTGAAGCGATAGATAAAGCCAGCCGGAAGGATCAATGCGCAGCTCATGACTACATTGGCAAATTCACCTACAAAACCAGTGGATGTTGGCTTTAAGATCAGTTTGATCAGGATTTTTACGATCTGCATCACAATACCTGCTACAGGTCCCAATGCGAAAGTTCCTACTAACATAGGCACTTCTGCAAAATCAAGTCCATAAAAGCTGGGTGCCAGAAATGGCAGCGGCACCTCAAACAGCATAAGCACTGCAGCCAGCGCGCCAAACATGCCCATAAGCACTACATTTTTCGTGTTCATCAGTTTTCTTTCCATAAATGATGTTCCTCCCTGTTCTGAAAATGTTCTCCCGGAATCTCTCTGTGCCTGATTTTGTAAGAAGTTTTTTTGTCAGTTGTACCCAAATTTCATCACTGTACATTTCCGATATACATGGCAATAAAAAAACGGATAGCTGATCAAGCTATCCGGGGATTACTGATATTTTTCTGTTCCTCTCATGCATTTCTATCTATGAAATACATCTGAGTCTGACAGACACATCTTCTTCTCTCATCCAGACTTTACTGTCGGTCCTGGAATCTCACCAGGTCGGCCACATAACATGGTTCGCGGACTATACCGCCGGTAGGGAATTCCACCCTGCCCCGAAGAACTTATCTGTGTATCAGTATACTATTTTCTATTTTCACAGTCAATAGATTGTGGTAAAAAAGAGTACACAAAAAGCAGGTGATGGGAATCGAACGTGCGCACTTAACAAAAAACTTAGATAGAAAGGCACTTTGTACATCATCAATTCAGAGTGTAATCAAAAATGTAATCACCCCATATTTCCTATTTCATGCAGTTTAAAAGAAAAGCTGTCAAGGGATCTGCAAAGCAGATATATCTCGCCCCTTTACAGCTTTTAACCAGCGGAGAACATACAATCACCATTGAAAAAGGCTAGATTAGATGCGTAGTTATCTAATCTAGCCTTGATTATATTACCTTAAAACCTTGTAATAGGTTTCCATGCCCCAATCCCAATCAGATCCATCGTTAAGACCTCCTGTTACATCTATTCCCTCAATAGTTGGTCTTCCGTCATCTGTTCCTAACTGAAATTTAATTGTGTACTTGGCCGTTTTATAGTTATCTTCATCCCATTTGCGGTAATATTCCTTGCCCTGAACAACAAACGTATCATCACTGTTAATCGAAACACCATTAGAGAAATCAATGTCACAACCCCAGTCACTGGCATCTGCATGTTCAATAAAAGTGCCATATATTTTATTATTGGCTATCTTTGTAATTTCAACATCTCCAGTTCCAACATGCCCTACGCTATCTGTATCCGCCATTTCTTTAATGCCATAGCTACCTACATATTTACTGTAGTCTTTTGATGTTGATGAAGCACTGCTATTAGAAGTATTATTGTTTTGGGATGTAGTTGAAACAAAAAGTATGTCTCCTAGTGTAATTTCAGAAATTAATATTCCTTCGTCTTTAACGATTCCCTTTGTTAATCCATTATCAGAGAAAGTTATTATCCCTGTTTCTTCATTGTAAATATATGTTCCTTCTGAATAATAGGCACGCATAGAATTATCGTATTCATAGTCATATGTATTATCTTCATTTAAATCCAAAGTCAATACAAAATGACTGTGTATCTCACCATCATAGTAACCGCCTTCTTTTCCATCATCGTATACATATGTTCCGACTATAGTAGACTTAGAAGGATACATCTTATGGGATTCTACAACAACATTTCCGTTTCCATCAACTTGTTTTCCATCCGGTGTTGTTGTATTCACATACATTGCTCCATCAGCGCCAAAATAATAGGATTTTCCGCCGATTTCTTTCCATGTATTCGAAATCATAGAACCATCTAATACAACGTAGTACCATTTTCCAGATACATTCAGCCATTTATTTTTTGCCAGCGTTCCATTTTCATAATAATGCCAGCTTCCGTTTTCAGATACCCAGCCATTCTTCACTGTCTGCGTACTAGATGAAGTACCGCCATTTCCTGTCTGTGTTGTTGTCTGCCCGGTTACTTTTGCTCCGTTACTGTCTACTTTGGAACCATCCGGTGTAGTGGTGCTTACATACATTGCTCCATCTGAACCGAAATAATAGGACTTACCGCTAATTTCTTTCCATGTACCGGTAACCATAGAACCATCTGATACAACATAGTACCATTTTCTAGACACATTCAGCCATTTATCTTTAGCCATAGCACCATTTTCATAATAGTACCAGCTTCCGTTTTCAGATACCCAGCCATTTTTTGTTGTCTGTGTACCGGATGAAGCATTAGTATTTCCAGACTGTGCGGCTGTTTCTTCGGCAACCTTGGCCCCACTACCATCTACCTTGAAGCCATCCGGTGTAGTTGTGCTCACATACATTGCTCCGTATGGAACTTTGCTATTCATGGAATACAGCCATTTTTCTTGTTCATTATTAAAATGGTAGTTCCCCATATCTCTTACAGGCTGGAAGAAATATTCTTTTCCATCAATTTTCTGCCATCCTGTTTCCATTTTACCACTTGTTGGATTCAGATAATACCAATAGCCATCCTTATCATCATGATGCCATCCCTTTTTCATGGTCTTGTTGGTCTCATTGAAATAATACCATTCATCATTAGAGTCGAAAAACCATCCAGAATATTTTTCACCATTTGAATCCTTCAAATATTCTACACCATTTTCTGTAATAATCATTCCATTTGGTAATGCCTGTGTATTTGCATATACAGCACTTCCAAAAGGTAACACCATACTTGCTGATAAAGTTGTAATCAGCACTTTTTTTGCCAGCTTTTTACTGCTCATTGTAGATCTCCTCATTATTTTTAATGTTTGTCCTGTTACAGGACAAGTTTTTTCAAAAACCAGTATAGCATTATTTTTGTCCTATTACAAGACAAAAAGATATAAAAGGAGATTGAAAATAATGCCGCGTATCATTGAAGGAACATCCATGAACATCACTGGTGAAAAGATTAAATACTACCGAAAAATGCGAAAACTGAGCCAACAACAATTATCCGATAAGCTTGAAACACTGGCTGTATATATATGTAGGGGATCTATTTCCAGAATCGAGGACGGTTCACGAACAATTACAGATATTGAACTTTATGGATTATCAGAGATACTTCAAGTGCCGATTGAAAAGTTTTTTGAAAAATAAAGGAGAAGGGGCATCCTTCTCCCACATTCATAGATAGCGGCCTAAATATCAATGAAATTCGAAAAATGGCCGGACATGAGGACGAAAAAACAACATATAAAAACTATTGCTTTAATCGTCTGTCAGATAAACAAACGGAATCTTTGTTAGAAAACACACTATGCCGTTAAATTACACTCTTTAACATATCGAAAATGTAATCAAGTGTAATCATTCTTTTTCCCTATAAAAAACAAAAAATCCTTGAAATATCAAGGATTTAAAAAAGCAGGTGATGGGAATCGAACCCACGTATCTAGCTTGGAAGGCTAGTGTTCTACCATTGAACTACACCTGCATATCATATATCTATTCTTTTGTACAAGTCGGGGTGACAGGATTCGAACCTGCGACCTCCTGGTCCCAAACCAGGCGCTCTAGCCAAGCTGAGCCACACCCCGTCGCAACAAAGAGTATTATATATGACCATTATTGTTTTGTCAACACTTTTTCGCATTTTTTTGCATATACTATCCTCTAATTCCAGTTTTTCCATACATCCGGCAGATACCCCAGTGTTGATTGCTTACTGTTTCTGACCACCGGTGTCTTAATTACCTGTGGATTTTCAAGAACTTTTTCAAGTTTGTCTTCGTCAGCAATATATTTTATAAGGGCAAGTAAGTTCTTGTCTTTCCCATTCCAGTTGACCATGTTATCTAATCCGCCATTTGCCTGAGCTACAGAATTAAATTCTCCTTTGCTCATGCCCTTTTCTTTCATATCAATGAACTGATACTTTATGCCACGCTCTTTAAAAAAGCGCTCAGCCTTTCTTGTATCATTACATTTCTTTGTCCCAAATATCTGTATATTCATATCAACCTTCCTTTGCCATCAATATAAGTTTTTCGAGCATCATGTTTGCTTACCAGATGCTCTATCTTTCTAATTACATTACCCTATAAGTATCTATTAGTGATATAATATTGATATAATTTCTCTTACAGCATCTACCAAACCATAATAAAGCAGGCAATCTTTAACCCTCGCTTCCGGATGCGAATATTCAACAATAATCCTGCCTGTTGGCTCAACAACATACCATATACCATGTTTCGTCTGTTTCCAGACAGGATTTGAATACTCCGTAATGTTATTAAAATAATTTCCAGAAGTACCACCACAGATTATAATATCTGGTTGACACATATTTATCTGATTACATAGCATCTCCCCGTTATCTATAGCTGCCTCTGTTATCTGCTCAAGTGCAGAGGTATGACCACCAGGAGTCTTTTTTACATTCACAACTGCTATCTGTTGCAGATTTTCTATTCTTTGTTCTTCAGTTATAGTTTCTAGCTCTCTCCATGGTATATCTCGCTCTAAGTGATTTATTCCTATCACCCATCTGGTGACATTATCCCAGGTTTGCTTTCTTCCGCCTTCACGAAGAAATTCTCTTAAATCCCAGTCTTCCCCACCATTCACCTCTTTTAACAAAAATAGAATTTTTATCCCGCTTTTCCAGTAAAATTCATGATCAACTATCCCATCTCTTATAAAACCGGAAACCTTTGCTGCCCAATCGTCTAAGAAAATATTTTCTTTTTTCAAGTGTTCATTTATCATCTTTTATTTTCTCCTCGATCACCCCTGGATCATCTAACAGCCAAAGCCCGTCATTTGTAATGCTTCAGCTGACATTACACCAGGGAAACATCTACCCTAATTATAGCTTGAAGCATATCTTATGTACATTATTTTCCACTACAAAAAAGTCCACCCACATCTGGATTTCTCCTAATGCCAGCAGACTCTATTTTATCTTCATTATTTTATTCAACCTTCAAGCTCTTCGCCAGACTCGTCAGCAAAGCCGCCATCTCCGGATTTCCTAGTATAATCCACGATAATTACCGATCCATTACACGCAGGATAAATTTTCATGTGCAAGGAAGCTGAATGAGGCGATGCCGGTAGCATCGTCGATTGAAGCTGACGCGGCATATTGCAAAGTTCCGCAATGCAGAGTACTGCCGGCAAGATTTTCTTTCTCTACTTCCTTTTCGGTCTGATACACACTTTACATGCGCCATCATTCCCATAGCTGCACTTCTTCCCCTATGTACACTTTTTCACAAAAACTTTTACAGATAATGCTGCTCAAACCGGGCTTCCCCATTGTCATCGATCTTCATCAGCATATAAGAAGGTCTGTGTCCCTCCTGTCTCGGATAGGAAAGGCTGCCGGGATTTAAAGTGATCAGCTCCTTTTCCCCGGATTTATCGATATCAAAGTATGGTCTGTGAGTATGACCGAACATAACGATGTCAAAGCCCCGCTCTTTTGCTTCCTGCTTTAAATAAGCAGGACCGGTAGACACATTATAATAATGTCCGTGGGTGAGAAGCACCTTGTACTTACCGATCATGATTTCCTTTTCCCGTTCTAACTGAGAAAAGAAATCATTATTTCCCATAATCATTTCCAGATCACAGCCTTTATCCACCCATTTCATGATCTCGTATTCGCTTCCCTCTGCATCTCCCAGATGGATCAGCATATCAAAAGGCTTTGTTTTCCTGATCACCCACTTCAGATTTTCATCTTTTCTGTGTGTATCGCTAACGATCAATATCTTCATTTTTCTGCAACCTCTTCCTTTAAGGCCTGTTTCATTGCCTCTAATGCTTTTCCTCTGTGGCTGATGCGGTTCTTCTCTTCCATGGTAAGCTCTGCAGAAGTTTTTCCAAACTCTGGGAGATAAAGGATTGGATCATAACCAAAACCGCCGTCTCCTGCAGGCTCCTTTGCGATCAATCCTTCCATGGCAGCTTCTCTCTGGATCACCCTTCCATCTTCTAAGACAGCGGTAATGTTACAGACAAAACGGGCACTGCGTTCTTTTCCTTCGGCATTTGCCAGACGCTCAATGATATTTCGGTTTTTGATCTCATAAGAGGTATCTTCTCCCATATATCTGGCAGAGTAAACACCTGGCTCGCCTCCAATATAATCTACGGCCAGACCTGAATCGTCTGCCAGCACAATGCCTCCTGTCTGCTTCCACACTGCCATTGCTTTAATTTTTGCATTTTCCGCGAATGTTTTACCATCTTCTACAATATTCAGGACAACACCTGCTTCTTTCATAGACAGCACTGGCAATCCCAGGTCAGACAGAATAGCACGGATCTCTCGCATCTTTCCCGCATTTCCCGTTGCAAATATGATTCTTTTTTCTTTATTATTTTCCATGTTATCACCCTTTGTATCATGTGTTGGCTTTTCCCTGTTTATTTTGTGTCTGTATACACCTTCAGGCACAGGTTGCACTTCTGGGTCTCTTCTACATGCTCCCACAGAGAACCATTGTGGCTTAAATAACCTTCGCCGTCTGCCATTGTCACCTGGGCAATACCATCTCCGGCATCATATTCAATAGCTACAGGATGAACAGTATCCGGCGTTTTTATTTCCACTATTATAGCAAACTTTTCCCCCTGGTCCAATACTATTTTTTGATCAAAAGGAATCGTATAATAGCCTGAATACTCTAAAACTCCCTCTGCTAAAAGAGTCCTCCTGTTTAAAGCGGATTCTAGGCCATGGTCCTGACTGAACCTGTCTTTTCCTGCAGCATCTGAGCCGTCCTTGTCCGGAAGATAACGTGCCACATAGATCTTATATTCTGTATCCGGCCCTGTTGCATAAAAACCGGCTGCCGCCAGCTCTTCCCTTTCTTCTGTGCGATAAGCATTGGCAAACCAGGCTGTATCTTTCCCATACCCGATCTGACCCACCCAGCCGCAAAGATCACTCTGGTAGATCTTGTCATAATTGTCAGTAGGTTCAATTCCCGTGTATACAATATTATGGACTCCAATATTAGTATCATAATAAGATACATAAAAATATCCCTGATCTCCGAAATCTTCGCCCCAGCTGTTAGTACATATAAAGGCTCCGTCTCCTTCCAGATCCATATTAAAATTTTCTTTCGGGAAATCATCATCCCAGCCTACGATCACAGAATCATGGTTAGGCTTTTCCGTACCAATATAGCAATAGGAATTGGTGTCACGATTGTAATAAATAGACTCACTTTCATAATCCTGCATAGATGTATATAAGGAGCTTTGCACACCACCTTCTAAATAAACAGCCCTTTTAATAGCTTCATAATCTTTTGACGGCAGGATCTGTATCTCCTGTACATGTTCCCTTGCTTTTAAGCCATCTGGGGAAATTCCATCACCATAAGGATCCTCTGACTCCCACACCGGTCCTTCCCAGGAAAGAAGATAAGCCATGGACATGGTGTATTCTCCCCCTTCGTCCTGCCCCAGAAGAAAATGATTGTGCATGGACATATGATCCACAGAAAATGTTTCTTTCTGATCCGGCAGCAGCGTAGATTCCAGGGCAGTCAGAGAAGCAAACGCCCAGCAAGTGCCAAGAGATCCCTGATTGCCGATCTTAGGTGCACGTCCCTGTTCCCTGTAATCGTAAGAAGCCGGCAAAACTACATCCTCAGGCATTTTACGGTTCCAGATAACCGGCGGACCCGCTGTGCTTCCATCATCTTGTGCTGTGCTTTTCCCACTGTTTTGTGTATCTTTTCCTGCCTGAGTTTTTTTCTCCTGACCAGGATCTGTATCCTTACTTTCTTTCATCTGTTCCTGCTGCTGATTTTCTCCTGCCTGATCTTTTTCCGGTTTTGCCGGAATGCTTTTACAGCCCGCAAGACAGACTGAAAGAAGGATCGTACACATTATTCCAGGCAAAGCCGCTCCCATAAACATGGAAACGGCTTTCTTTAATTGGATTTTTATTCTTTTTTTAATCAACGTTTCGGTTCTCCTGACTGCGTTTTGGCGGTCTGGGACCCATGAACTGATAGAAATAGGTTTTTAACATGCCATTGTAGATCTTGCGGTTCTTGTCTGCCTTACGGCCAATGTATTTCTCCGCATCCTCATAAGATGTGATCAGATACATGGACCAGGCATCTAAAGCTGCAAAACGCTCACCGATCTCTGTATACAGAGCCGGAAGGTTCTTTTTCTCTTCAATACGCTCGCCGTAAGGCGGGTTGGAAATAATAAAACCATATTTCTTCGGATGGCTGAGAGCGTTTACCGGACGCTGCTGGAAATGGATCATATGGTCCACACCTGCAGACTGGGCATTGGCTCTGGCTGCTTTCACAATATCCCCGTCAATATCATAGCCCTGGATATCTACTTTTACTGTATCATCCAATAGATCATTTGCTTCGTCCATGGCATCATACCAGCATTTTCTTTTAATAATATTCTTCCAGTCTTCAGATAAGAAAGAGCGGTTCATACCTGGTGCCATATTGGCTGCCATCATGGCTGCCTCAACAGGGAACGTACCGCTTCCGCAGAATGGATCCACCAGAATACGGTCCTTATTCCACGGAGTAAGCATGATCAGTGCTGCAGCCAGTGTTTCTGTAATAGGAGCCTTGCTGGTAAGGGTGCGGTAACCTCTTTTATGAAGGGAATCACCACTGGTATCAATGCCAATGGTAACAATATCCTTATACAAAAATACACGCAAGGGGAATTTTGCCCCATCTTCCGGAAACCAGGATACATGATAATGCTCCTTCATCCGTTCTACCATGGCCTTTTTCATAATAGACTGGATATCAGAAGGGCTGAACAGCTTGCTCTTAATAGAAGACGCCTTTGCTACCCAGAATTTACCATCTTCCGGGATAAATTCTTCCCATGCAATAGCTTTTGTTCCCTGGAACAGTTCCTCAAAGGTCTCAGCCCGGAAGCTGCCTGCTTTTAACAGAATACGCTCTGCAGTGCGTAAAAATACATTTGCACGGCAGATTGCCTCATCATCACCGATAAATGTGACTCTTCCATCTTCCACCTGGGAGATCTCATATCCCAGATCCAGTATTTCTTTTTTTAATACAGCTTCCAGCCCAAAATGACAGGGTGCGATCAGTTCATAGGTCTGCTTCAATCCGTTTTCCTCACAGTTCTAAATTCATTCCATTTTTCAATTTCTTTTTCAGTTTCATATTACTTTTTACAGCTTAATTTCTTTTACCACTTCGCCATCCAGGGAATAAATGGCAAATATTCCATCTTCCAGGATCGCATATGTATTTGGATTTCCACCTTTAGGAATAGAAACAGAGCCTGGATTTAATACGGTAATCGTCCCACATTCTGTTTCTGCTTTTTCCGCTTTCAGCAAATGTGTATGTCCATGTACCAGAATATCTCCAGCCTGCATAGGAGGCAGATGATCCTGATTAAATACATGTCCGTGGGTTGCATAAAATGTCTTTCCATCTAATACCAGCAGTGCATAATCTGCCAGGATCGGAAACTGGAGCACCATCTGGTCTACTTCCGTATCACAGTTGCCGCGTACAGCGTAGATCTGGTCCTTTAATGGATTTAACATGGCAATGACTTCCTTTGGAGCATACTCCTTTGGAAGATCATTTCTGGGGCCATGATAAAGGATGTCCCCTAAAATGACCATTCTGGATGCTTTTGTTTCTTTATAAATGTCTAACAGTCTGCGGCAGTAATACGCAGAACCGTGGATATCAGATGCGAATAAAATCTTCATAAAATTGCTCCTTCTGTTCGTTAATGGTGCTGGTCCACTCATGCCCACGCGCTGTCGCGCTCTACTGCCTGCTGACGCAGGCGGGGCATTCGTTACATCGCAAACTCAGATTCCCCGCGCTTTGCGCTCTACTGTCTGCTTCGCAGACGGAATCTTCGTTAATGGTGCCGGTCCACTCATGCCCACGCGCTGTCGCGCTCCACTGCCTGCTGACGCAGGCGGGGCATTCGTTACATCGCAAACTCAGGTTCCCCGCGCTTTGCGCTCTACTGTCTGCTTCGCAGACGGAACCTTCGTTAATGGTGCAAGAAAAACAAATGCCGCCTTACAGCGGCGCTTGTTTTTCTCCTGCACCATTATATCTTACAGCCCGAAACTGCTATCTGTCAATGTATTTCCCTCTGTAATTCATCATTCCACCGGCAAGATCTGCCACCTCATATCCCATACGCCACAGATCACGACAGATGACCATGCTCTTAGCGCCTCTTTCACAATAGAATACGGTCATTTCCCCATAATTTATCTCATCCATATGATCCCAGAACTCATCATAGGGAATATTTTCACTTCCGCGGATCCGCTCTTTTTCATACTGCCACGGACTCCTGAGATCAATAATACGTTGTACCCGCCCCATTTCTCTCCACCGGTCAAATTCCCAATAAGGAAGCATTGGAAAACCAGTCATCTTTCCACCTTCTTTCCTTTATGTTCACTCGGAATCATTCATATATGCGGACATATGAACTATTTCAAAACGTTATAGACAAGTCTTCCTGTTATCAATATATGCCCGTCCTGTCTGATGGGTACAATCCGTGATCACAGCAAAAAGTGACCACTTCAGGTATTCCGTTTTTACCTGAAGCGGTCACTTCTTTCATGACAGTTTTACAGTTTTAATATTCCGTTTTATTTCTGCAGTTGTTCTTTGCATTATTTTTTGAAGTAGTGCGGGTAGTATTTTCTGTTTTATTTTCGCTCTTGTTTTTTGTCTTGTTTTCCTGATTCATGTTGCTGCAGCCATCCATCTGGTTGCTGTAACGGTCACTGTAATCATTGCTATAGTCATTCTTTGCCATTTCAATACCTCCAAAAAGATATTTTTCATATTCAACTTTAAGTTACAGCTTTATTATGGCTGAATCATCTTGTTTTATACGCAGCTTTCAGGGAATTTCCTTGCAATTTCCCTGTATTTATATTATAACTAATGTGAGGCAACATGGTTTCCCTTAAACCACAGCCTCATCCTTATTAATTATTTATACTCCCCTTGAGAAAAGCCAGGATAGCTCCCCTATCCCGGCTTTTCTCCCTTTTATAGATGATGTACTCTCGGAGTCTTTCACGCAAGATCAAGTACAAAAAGATTCCGAGAGTACATGGATGCAGATTTCCCAACCTGCAAAAACGGCCCTTCTGCAGTCAGCAGAAGAGCCTGTTCCTTTTCTTAATTATCCCTTTTATCCCAGCATACTCACGATCTTCACCGGATTTCTGTAATTCCAGTTGGAAACCTTAATACCAGTTGCTTCTGTAGAAGCATGAACGATTTTTCCGTCTCCTATGTACATTGCTACATGGTTAATGCCCTTTCCGCTTCCATAAAAAAGCAGATCACCTGGCTGCATATCTGAAGCGCTGACTGCTGTTCCCTGGGATGCCTGACTGCCAGAAGAACGGTTTAAGGAAATACCTAAACCATGCTGATAGACATATCTGGTAAAACCGGAGCAGTCTGTTCCGGTACGTGGATCACTGCCGCCATAACGGTACGGTCCACCTACAAACTGAAGCGCATAACTTACAAGCTGCTCTCTCTTATAGTTGCCAGAAGACTCAATGGCTTTTCTCTGGATCTCCTCAATCTCGCCTGCTTCCGCTTCTTCTACCTCTGCATTTTCAGAAATAGGAAGATAGCCTTCTGTATCATTTACGCGGATCTTCATCCATCCATTTCCCAGATCCTCTAAAACTTCATATGTATCTCCTGCTTTGGCAGTGGTCAGAACCTCTTCGCTATCTTTTGCCTTATTGATGTTAACACTGTCTGCGGTAATAGTGGCAATGTATGTGCCTTCTTCAAATCCAGGTCCAATAGCTGCCATGGACGTCATCGGAACTGTCATCATCAGCATTCCACATACAAGTCCTGTTCTAACCAGTTTACCAAAAATATTATGCATCTTCATCCCATCCTATTTGTTACGGTTTATGTTAAATAGCTGTGCCCAAATGTTACACAAATGTTACGTTAATTACATTTGTATTATACCACACATAAATCATCCGTCAATATATTTATTTTTTTTAATATTTGTTCATGTTTTCGACAGATTTCACAATTATTTCACATATTGTAACCGGCATACCACCTGTAAACATGGTTTTCAGAACCTGCCAGCAGCATTTTCCCAGCAGAAAAGCAGAAAAAAGCCCCGGTGTTATTTCTGTACCAGGGCTGTAAATAATACTATTAACTTAAAACACTGACTATCTTCACCGGCTTACGGTAATTATAAGGTGAAGTCTTAATACCTGTAGCTTCTGTAGAAGCATGAACTACCTGTCCATTCCCAATATACATTGCCACATGATTGATGCCTCCGCCATCACCGTAGAAGATCAGATCTCCCGGCTGCATCTCCTCCTCTGAGACAGGAGTCCCACAGTTTGCCTGTCCTCTGGAAGAATGAGGAAGGCTGACAGAAGCCGCGTGCTGTAAGATATAGCGGGTAAAACCAGAGCAGTCAACTCCCTTATTGGGGTCAACTCCACCGAAAACATAGCTTCCGCCTAAAAATTGAAGAGCAAATTCTACAGTCTGGCGGCGTTGTCTGACAGAAAGATCCACTGTCTCCTGATTTTTTTCAACTAAAGATGCCTTTCCGGAAGTTTTGATATAACCATCACCATTTCCTGTGCTGATCTTCACCCAGCCGTTTCCCAGATTAGAAAGAACCTCATAAGTCTGTCCACGTTTTACCTCGCCTACAGAACGGCTGTGTTCATTGGCAGAAAGATGCACCTCTACAGCAGGTGCTGCGATAGTCACCATATAAGAAGAACGTGTCTGTACCTCTGCACTTTTAGAAGCGGCCAGACTATCAGTTGGATTTACAAAAAGAATACCTGATAAAAGAAAAAGACCTGCGGCAACCTTTACCGCATGTCTCTGTAATAAAGCAAATTTCACGCTGAAAGTCTCCTAACTGTCGAAATAGTAGAAATAGAATTGTTACGGATTTATTACGAACCAACAACATGATTATATTATTTTTTCACAAAATTGTCAACAAAAAGAGGATGTTTTTTAACATCCCCTCATTTTATGACTTACTGTCCGCAGGTTACTTTCAATCCCAAATTTACCTGCCCATATACATTAAGACAACTGCCCCATTATCTTCCCGACCCCTTAAACATCCAGATGATCATTAAGATCAGAAGCACAGGCCAGATATAAGATAAGATCCAGCCAGCCAATCCTATGATTCCAAAGAACAGGCTCATGAGCAGGAAAATAACGAAAAACACGATCAGTCCTGCTGCAAGTCTCACATACCATTTGCTGAAATCCACATAATGTACATTTCTCCGGTAGTTGTCACCATAACTATCTTCTCTGTCCACAGTTCCATAAGGCCCGCTGTATTCCCGGTTTCCAGGACCGGCATCCTCTTCCTGTGCTTTACCAGATCCGTAAGTCTCATAACCGTCCGGCCGGTCCTCTGTATCAAGAGCCGCGTCTACAATGGTCCTTGCAATGATCTTGGGACCTCCCAGGCTTTCGATCACCTCTGCCTCATCAGCCCCTTTATTCACTTCATCTAAAATATAAGAATCATAATATCTGATATTTTCCTGGATCACAGAATACGGAACACGGCCTTCCAATTCTGTCTTTAATCCCTGTAAAAATTCTGCTCTGGTCATTATTCAGCCCTTTCCTTTATAGCTCCTTCCCGGTATGCTGCCACTAATTCCTTCAGATCTGAGATCTGTTCCTTTAATTCCTGTCCCTTATCCGTATCTGCCACCATAACCCTAGTCTTTAACTTCTCTACTACAGATACCTTTGGTGTACTGTCCTTTTTCGGATCAAATGGCATGTGCTCTGCCAATGCCAGATGATGAGAATTAGAGATCAATGTATATCCTGCAATTCCGGTAGTGCTCTGATATGATTTTGAAAGGCCTCCGTCGATCACAAACAGCTTTCCCCCTGCTTTGACCGGTTTTTCCCCATCTTTTAACTTAACCGGAACATGTCCGTTGATTATATGGGAACCCTCGGTCTTTAAACCAAATTCCTTTAAAATCTGGTCACAGACTTCCACTTTTTCACACAATTTGTAATAAGGATTCATCATCTCTTTATGGGTGGCCGCATCTTCTACAAAATAATGCTCAAAAGTCGTCATCTTGGCTTTTCCAAATACAGGTGACTTTGCACCGCACCACAGATACCACATCAGATCCAGTGCCTCTTCCTTGCCGTCTGAACCATCTGGAAGAAAATATGCATTATGCACCTGGCGGTTCAGGAAATCCATAAGGGATCTTCCCTGATAACCCTTTCCATTGATCATAATAACATCAAACGTGCCGTCCTTCTTCATAGGGATGCATCCATGGTACAGCAGATTAGAATTATAGCACTTGTAAATGCCGCCATGGGAATAAATAAATTTCACCTGGCGCTGTAAAACCTCACTGTGGCGGAAAGAAGCGCAGAGCGTACGCAACAGCTCCTTTTCGCCTCTGGTCAGTTCCAGTGGGTTTCTCGGATCAATGGTTGGAAAATTCATATCCAGCATAGGATATTCTTTTCCATCGATCATAACTGTACCTTTTTGGTAATCTACTGCCGTTAAAAGCATGCGGTTTTCCATCTCATACTCCGGATGGCGCTGGATAATAGCCTCTTCCACCTTAAACTGGATCACAGCAATAGCCTTGTGCATCTTAGCCGCCAGTCCCGGATCTACTGCATCATAAATGTTTTCATCCAGGATCTTTGGCATAAACTGAACACATGGATCATCCTGGTAAACCTTTGCTGCAAACATGGACAGCGGGCGCAGATTAATGCCATATCCGTCTTCCAGCACATCAAAGCTGTTGTAGCTGATAGCGATCCGGAGTACATTGCAGATACAGGCCAGATTGCCCGCTGCAGCTCCCATCCAGGAAATATCATGATTTCCCCACTGGATATCTACATCGTGAAAATTCATCAGTTCTTTCATAATAATATCCGCTCTTGGACCACGGTCAAAAATATCACCGATGATATGAAGATTATCAATGGTCAGATTCTGGATCAGGTAGCATAAAGCCGTAATAAACTTGTCCGCAATACAGCTATCAATAATAGAATGGATGATCTCATTGTAATACAGCTTTTTATTCTCATCTGTATAGTCTACATGGAGCAGCTCATCAATGATATACGCAAACTCCTTTGGCATTTTCTTTCTTACCTTGGAACGTGTATATTTAGAAGACACCTCACGGCAGATCTGGACCAGCCGGTAAATGGTTATCTTCTGCCAGTCTTCCGTATAACGCCCCATTTTCATCATCCGCGGCAGATGGCGTTCCGGATAGTAGATCAGATTCGCTAACTGAAGCTGTTCTTCTTCCGGGATCAGATGCCCGAAGGTCTCCTTGATCTTTTCCCGGATAATACCGGAAGAAGACCGCAACAGGTGGATAAATGCTTCATATTCCCCGTGAAGGTCACTGAAAAAATATTCCGTTCCTTTTGGCAGATTGCAGATCGCCATTAAATTGATGATCTCACTGGTGGCCTCTTTCACCGACGGATATTCCCGCGCTAAAAGCTGCAGATACGCCATGTCCCTCATATATACATTCCCCCAATTTTCGCCTGTTCT
Source organism: Lachnospiraceae bacterium (assembly GCA_025758065.1). Taxonomy (NCBI): domain Bacteria; kingdom Bacillati; phylum Bacillota; class Clostridia; order Lachnospirales; family Lachnospiraceae; species Lachnospiraceae bacterium. Next base: position 2,056,393 of record CP107199.1, on the reverse strand, counting down.
TCTATCATTTAACGCCCTTAGTATTTTTATGTGATCCGGGAGTCTTTTACTTTAAAGTGTTAAAATAACCTTGTGTGAAGAACCTTGCGTTTTATATAAGTTTATAGTACCATATTCTTATTGAAAATAAAAGTTTTTCCATAGGAACACAATCTTACAGTTTGTTAACTATTCAGAGAAGAAAGGACTTAAAAGTATGGAAGAATTATATGTATTCGGCACAGGAAATGCCCAGGCAACGCACTGCTACAATACCTGTTTTGCCATAAAAGACGGAAATGAATTTTTCATGGTAGATGCCGGAGGCGGCAATGGCATTTTAGGCATTCTTGAAAAGATGAATGTGGACATGTCCCACATCCACCATATTTTCGTCACTCATGAGCACACCGACCATATCCTTGGCATTGTCTGGATGGTCCGCATGATCGCCACTGCCATGAAAAAAGGAAAATATGAGGGAGAGCTTCGCATCTACTGTCATCCCGGGCTTGTGGATACGATTTCCACTTTATGCCGTTTAACCCTTCAGGGAAAATTTTACAAAATGATCGGTGAACAGATTTTCCTGATCCCGGTAGAAGACGGGGAAACTGTCTCTATTTTAGACTATGATGTGACTTTCTTTGATATTTTATCTACAAAGGCAAAGCAGTTCGGCTTCACCATGATGCTGAAAAACGGGAAGAAATTCACCTGCGCCGGAGACGAACCTTACAATCCTGATTGTAAGCCATATGTAGAAGGCAGCCAGTGGCTTTTACATGAAGCTTTCTGTCTCTACGGGGACCGGGAACGCTTCCAACCTTATGAAAAACACCACAGCACGGTAAAAGAAGCCTGTGAACTGGCTGAAAGCCTTTCTATCCCCAATCTGGTACTGTGGCATACTGAAGATAAGAATTTAAGCCACAGGAAAGAACTTTACACAGCAGAAGGAAAAGAATATTATCATGGAAATCTGCTGGTTCCTGATGATGGGGAGATCATTGAACTATAATTTTTCTGCAGAACCTGCTTTTGGCAGTCTTGTGCAAATATAGGATAATAAAACAGCCTCCAGTGCAGGAATGTTTTTCCTTCTGGAGACTGTTTTTATTTTTATCTGTGCATTACCTGCATCAGAAGGGTCAAAATATAACCCCAATATCTTAATATGCCATTTTATAGATTTCAATAATATCCGGCTTATCTAATACCTTGATACCCGCAAGTGTTCTTTTGCCGTAGTTAGTACATTTTTCTGCCAGTTCTTCAAATGATGCAGGATCTACATTCAGCTCTCTTAAAGAAACCGGCATGTCCAGGCTCTTGAAATAATCTTCTGTTGCCTGGATACCTGCTAAAGCAGTTTTTTCCGGATGCTCAAAATCCATCTCAATATTCCATACATTCACTGCATACTGGGCAAAACGGCTCACATCATCCTTATATACATATCTAGCCCAGGATGCCCATAAAGCAGAAAGCCCTGCGCCGTGGGCAATCTTCTCATCCATACCGGACAATTCATGCTCCATCTGATGTACTGCCATAAAAACATCTCTTCCAAGACCTGTCAGATCATTGTGTGAAATGGTTCCTGCCCACATAATAGATGCTCTTGCCTCATAGTCATTTGGATTTTCCAGTGCAGCTTTTCCAGCCGGGATCACAGTCTTTAAAACTCCCTCTGCAATGCGGTCAGATAATGGAGTGTTCTCCCCAATACTGAAATATCGCTCTAAGGTATGCATCATGATATCCACGGCTCCGCAGCCAGTCTGGAATGGGCTTACTGTATAGGTCAGCTCCGGATTGCAGATTGAAAATAATGGTCTGTGTCCAGGGCTGTTAAATCCTCGTTTTAATCCCAGCTCTGTATTTGTGATAACGCTGGAAGCGCTCATCTCACTGCCAGTTGCAGATAGTGTAAGGATAACGCCCACCGGAAGAGCAGCCTTTGGAGTTTCCTCTTTCATATAAAACTTCCACACATCTACATCCGGGTTTGCAATGCCGTCTGCAATGCATTTTGCTGAGTCGATCACACTTCCGCCGCCTACAGCAAGGATAAAATCAACGCCTTCCTTTTTTCCCAGCTCAATGCCTTCTTTTGCCATCGCCAGTGTGGGGTTTGCCTGAACGCCGCCTAAAGTCACATAATCAATATTTTCTGCCTTTAAAGCATCTAATACAGTATCAAGAAGCCCGCTCTTTTTCGCACTTGCACCGCCAAAATGAACGAAAACCTTCTTAAAGCCATATTCCTTTACCAGTTTTCCCACCTGCTTGTGGGTATCTTTTCCAAAAATCATCCGGGTTGGTGCATAAAATTCAAAATTCTGCATTTTTTTGTCCTCCTTGCGATCATTATGTACTCTCGGAATCTTTTTGTACTTGATTTTGCGAGAAGATTTTTTGTCAGTTGTACCCAAATTTCAGAGGCGTACGCGGTGCGTACGTTGATAAAATTGGGGTGCGACTGGCAGAAAATCGGCCGCAAAAGCAGGTGCAGGAAAGATTCCGAGAGTACATTCATTTTATACTGCCTGATCAGGGACCTTTTAGCATGATCGGTCCATTCCCTATTTTATCTTAAACTCAGGTTCCCCGTGCATTCGCGTTCTACTGCCTGCTTTCGCAGGCGGAACCTTCGTTAATGGCTTGTGAAAAACAAATGTCTGCTGCGCAGCCGCTTGTTTTTCCCTGCGCTCATTATAACATAATTCCTATTTTCTAACAAGGGAGCCACTGGCATATTGACCGTGAGCAGGACATATGATGATACCAGGGCCAAAAGGCCGGAAATATATAAAACAGGTACAGAAAGCTTCCGAGAGTACATTTTAACCAAAAGGGGGATATTATGTCTTTTTCTAAGAAATATTCATTTCATTCATTTGTCTTTATTGGTATGGAACTTTTTGTCCTGATGCTTTTATGCCTTTGTCTTTTTATGAAGAAAACAGACCGGCAGACTGATATTTTCCAGACATCCAGCAAATTTATTAAATGGGTAGATTTTAATGTGACCAGCGAGGCGTTAGATCAGGCTTTCCGGTACGATGTGGATACTTGCCAGGCGGAAATACATTTAAACTGGGTGGATCTGCTGGCGTATCTTGGAACACGCTATGGCGGGGATTTTTCCAGATATAAGAAAAGTGACATGGAAAAGGTGGCAGAGCAGCTGATCAATGGGGACTCGACTATGGAAGAGCTGACAAAAGATATGAAATATTATGACTATTACAAACAGGCTTATGGGGCGGTGTTAGACGGAATGGTAGGGACATTTCAGGCGGAAATACCGGCAGATGAAGTGCCGCAGGTGCCGCAATCATCCGAAACTGTGCCCGATACTGTCTGGGTCACAAAATACGGCCTGAAGGCCTTCTTCCCGCTGGCAAAAAACTTCCCCTACAATGATTTTGACGATTTCGGTGTTTCACGCAGCTACGGCTTCAGGCGCCGCCACTTAGGCCACGACATGATGGGACAGGTGGGAACTCCCATTATCGCCGTAGAATCCGGGTATGTAGAAGCCCTTGGCTGGAACCAGTACGGAGGCTGGCGGATCGGGATCCGAAGCTTTGATAAAAAGCGGTATTATTACTACGCTCACCTGCGGAAAAACTACCCCTTCCAGTCTGATTTAAAAGAAGGCAGTCTAGTCCAGGCCGGAGACGTTATCGGCTATATGGGGCGCACCGGCTACAGCTCCAAAGAAAACACCAACAACATAGAAGAACCCCACCTCCACTTCGGTCTGGAGCTGGTTTTTGACGAATCCCAGAAAGAAAGTGACCACGAGATCTGGATCAACTGCTACGAACTGATAAAATTTCTGCAAAAGAACCAGTGTGAGACCATAAAAGTAGACGGAACCAAAGAATGGAGACGGGTATACCAGACGAAAGATATTCCCCCTGCGTAACATCTGTATAACCCGCCATTTTTCCAGGATGTACATCAAATGCAGCCACCTGTCATAAGATTCCTTATTGTGCAGATCAGGCAAAAAGCCGCCTGGCAACTGCCGGACGGCTTTCATTCAGCTTATTTAACTTAATTTATGGATAAACAACCCACTTCTTAACTTCGGTTCAAACCAGGTAGACTTCGGCGGCATTAAAAGGCCTGCATCTGCTACTGCTAAAAGCTCTTTAATAGAAGTAGGATACATGGAAAAGGCAATCTCCATGTCTTCCCTTACACGGCGTTCCAGCTCTTTTAATCCCCGGATCCCGCCGATAAAATCAATACGCTTATCCGTTCTTGGATCACCGATGCCAAGTACCGGTCCTAACAGCTGGTCCTGTAAAATAGAAACATCCAGTCCCTTTACCGGATCAGTGCTCCTGTACTGGGGAAGTACCTTTAAAGCATACCAGGTGTTGTCCAGGTACATGCCGAAAGTTCCTTTTTCAGCCGGTGCATAAGGTTCTTTTCCAATTTCTTCCAGTTCGAACTTTCCCTTTACTGCCTCAAAGAACTGTTCCCTGCTCATTCCATTTAAATCCTTAACCACACGGTTGTATGGAAGGATCATTAATTCCTCATCCGGGAACAAAACAGACAGGAAGTAGTTAAATGGCTCTTCACCTGTATATCCAGGGTTTTCTGCCCTGCGTTTTAAGCCTACCTTTACAGCGGAAGCTGCTCTGTGATGTCCGTCTGCAATATAGGTAGCCGGAATTGCTGCAAATGCTGCCTCAATAGCCGCAGTCTGTGCCGGATCATCGATCTTCCATACCCGGTGACGGATGCCGTCATCGGATACAAAATCATAAAGAACCGGTTTGGCCTTTTCTTCTGCTACAATAGCCTTTAAGGTCTCATTCTGTCTGTAAGCCAGAAAGATCGGGCCAGTCTGGGCATTAACTGTATCCACATGGCGGATACGGTCTAATTCCTTATCCTCTCTGGTGTTTTCATGCTTCTTGACCACTCCGTTTACATAATCATCAATGGAACTGCAGGCAACGATCCCTGTCTGGCTGCGTCCATCCATGGTCAGCTCATACAGATAATAATGGTCTCCTGCATCTGTAACATACACACCTTCTGCGATCTGGGTATCTAAAAGCTCTCTCGCCTTTTCATACACACAATCTGCATAAGTATCCACATCATCAGAAAACTGAGTCTCCGCCCTGTCAATATTTAAGAAAGAAACAGGATTTCCTGCTACAGCCGCACACGCCTCTTTCCTGTTGTATACGTCATAAGGAAGGGATGCAACCTTAGCTGCATTCTCCTTTGCAGGTCTGATGCATATAAATGGTTTTACTGCTGCCATTTTTTTCTCCTTCTGATCCGCCCTTTTATTTCACTATGCGTACCCGTAAAACGCCATCAATGGCCTTTAATTTCTTCACAGTTGCCTCTTCTGGCTTGTGTTCCAGATCTAATAAGGTATACGCAAACTTATCACGGCTCTTATTAGTCATATCAGAAATGTTTACGCCCTGAGCTGCCAGTATTGCAGTGATCTGTCCGATCATATTTGGGATATTCATATGAAGAACGGCAATACGGCTTTCTGCCTGGCATACACCCATATCGCAGGCCGGATAATTAACAGAATTTTTAATATTACCATTTTCCAGATAATCTGTAATCTCCTTTACTGCCATTACCGCACAGTTGTCCTCAGACTCTCTTGTGGAAGCACCCAGATGTGGGGTGAGGATCACATTTTTCATATGTACTACCTTTGGATTTGGGAAATCGCTGACATAACGGGCAACTTTTCCAGCCTCCAGTGCTGCAGCCATATCGTCATCATTTACAAGAGTATCCCTTGCAAAGTTCAAGATCACCACGCCATCCTTCATCATATCCAGTTTATCTTTATTGATCATGCCTTTGGTGGACTCTAACAGCGGCACATGAACGGTAATATAGTCGCACTCCTGGAAAATAGTATCTACATTGGTGATGTGCTTTACATTTCTGGAAAGTCTCCATGCTGCATTAACAGAAATATATGGGTCATAACCGTAAACTTCCATTCCCAGATGGGTAGCTGCGTTTGCAACCTCAGCACCGATAGCGCCAAGTCCGATGACACCTAACTTTTTACCCTTTAATTCCCAGCCTGCAAATGCTTTTTTGCTCTTTTCTGTTGTTTTTGCAATGTTTTCGTCCTGGGCATTATCCTGGCACCATTTAATACCGCCTACAATGTCACGGGAAGCTAAAAACATACCGGCAAGAACCAGCTCTTTTACTCCGTTTGCATTGGCACCTGGTGTGTTAAATACAACCACGCCAGCCTTTGCACACTCATCTAAAGGAATGTTATTTACACCTGCACCTGCACGTCCTACTGCCAGAAGTCCCTCCGGCAGCTCCATTTCATGCATAGAAGCACTTCGTACTAAAAAGGCATCTGCCTCTGCTTTATTGTCAGTCATCTCATAATCAGCCGGGAACAGGTCTGTTCCGCAGGCTGCTATTGGATTTAAGCAATGGATCTTTTTCATAATACTATCTCCTCGTCCTCATAAATAGTGTTCATATAGATCACAGATGTTTCTTCTCAAAATCAGACATAAACTCAACCAGCTTCTCTACACCGGCCTTTGGCATTGCATTGTAGATACTTGCACGCATGCCGCCTACTGTTCTGTGTCCCTTTAAGTTTTCAAGTCCTGCTGCTTTGGATTCTTTTACAAATAAGGCATCCAGTTCTTCATTTCCTGTGATAAATGGTACGTTCATGATAGAACGGTCTTTCTTTACTACAGTGCCCTTGAACAGCTTGCTCTCATCTAAGAAATCATAAAGGATCTTTGCCTTCTCCTCGTTGATCTTCTTCATCTCTTCCAGGCCGCCTTTTGCCTTTAACCACTTAAATACCTTGCCGCACATGTAAATGCCGTATGTAGGAGGTGTATTGTAAAGGGATTTTGCATCTGCATGGATCTTGTAACGCAGCATGGTAGGTGTTCCCTCTAATACATCCTCTGTGATCAGATCCTCACGGATGATAACGATAACAGTACCTGCAGGTCCTACGTTCTTCTGTGCACCTGCAAAGATCAGGCCATATTTAGATACGTCAACAGGCTCAGATAAGAAACAGGAAGACTGGTCTGCTACTAACAGCTTTCCCTTTGTATTCGGGAGAGTCCAGAACTTTGTTCCGTAGATAGTATTATTTTCACAGATGTACACATAATCTGCATCCTCAGATACAGGCAGGTCAGAACAATCCGGAATATAGCTGAAAGTCTTATCAGCACTGGAAGCGATCGCATTTGCCTTTCCGTAAATAGATGCCTCTTTATGCGCTTTCTTTGCCCACTGTCCAGTAATGATATAATCTGCCACGCGGTTCTTCATCAGGTTCATAGGAACCATGGCAAACTGGGTAGAACCGCCGCCCTGAAGAAAAAGCACCTTATAATTCTCCGGAATGTGTAAGAGATCGCGCAGATCTGATTCAGCATCTTCAATAATGGTCTCATATGATTTAGATCGATGGCTCATCTCCATTACTGACATTCCTGTGCCTCTGTAATCCAGCATTTCTGCTGCTGCTTCTTTCAGGACTTCTTCCGGTAATACTGCCGGCCCTGCTGAAAAGTTGTAAACTCTGCTCATAATTCTCCTCCTCTTGGAATTAATTGTGTACCCTCATTTATTTATATGCAAGGGGCTTCCCTGCATGATGCAAACAGGAAATTTTTCCTGCATCACACAGAGAAGCCACCTGTGTATATACGCCCTTGTATAAGTAATTTTTGTATAAGTAATTCTGTCTTTACTGTTGCTTTACCAGTATAAACCAATAACACGGTAACGTTCCAAGGTGTTAGAAATTACTATACAACGTTTCATTTTATTTTTCAAGCAGATTTCATCTGAATCTTTTTTAGATTTTCAGTTAACTGTTGAATTTTTTTCTATGAAAACGCTGAACTAGTTGATCTTTAAGTCTGTATCATCAAATGCATCTGCGATAGGAGCTCCCGGAGATACCATTGGGAATACCTTGTCATCACAGCCGATCTGACAGTCAATGACAACAGGGATATTTAAAGAGATCGCCTCTTTTAATACAGGAGCCAGCTCCTCTTTCTGGGTCACTCTGTAAGCCTTTGCTCCCATTGCCTCTGCGATCTTTACATAATCAACAGAATCACTGAGAACAGTCTGGGAATAACGCTTTCCATAGTAGAGAGTCTGCCACTGACGCACCATACCTAATACATGGTTGTTGATGATCAGTTCGATCACCGGGATATTGTAACGGGTCGCTGTAGCGATCTCGTTCATATTCATGCGGAAGCAGCCATCACCTGCAATATTGATAACAGTCTTATCCTTGCAACCCATTTTAGCACCAATAGAAGCGCCCAGGCCATATCCCATGGTTCCCAGTCCACCGGAAGTAAGAAGGGTTCTGGGCTGACGGTATTTGTAATACTGGGCCGCCCACATCTGGTGCTGGCCAACCTCTGTTACGATCACAGCGTCCCCGCCTGTAACTTCATTTACAGTCTGGATAATAAAAGGACCGGTAAGTACATTCTTATTGTAACGCAGCGGATACATATCCTTCATACGTTCAATATGGGCGATCCACTCATCATGGTTAATAGGATCCAGATGGGTATTTAACCTGCGTAAAATAGTCTTAGCATCTCCAATGATGCTTGCGTCAACCTTAATATTCTTGTTGATCTCTGCACGGTCAATGTCAATCTGTAAAATTTTTGCGTTTTTCGCGAATTTTGATGCATTTCCAATAACACGGTCACTGAATCTGGCGCCAACTACTACTAAAAGGTCTGCCTCAGTAATGCCATAGTTGGATGTTTTAGTTCCATGCATACCAACCATACCTGTATACAGTTCATCTGCACCATCAAATGCGCCCTTACCCATTAAACTGTCTGCAACCGGTGCCTGGATCTTGTGGGCAAACACACGCAGTTCTTCAGAAGCATTGGAAATAATAGCACCGCCGCCTACGAAAATAAATGGCTTCTGGGCCTTGCGGATCATTTCCAGAGCCCGCTCCATATCTTCTTCTTTAATGGTATCGGTCTGTGGTTCGATCTTCTCCGGCTCCTGATACTCATAATCTGCAGTTGCCGCAGTTACATCCTTTGTAATATCCACCAGAACAGGGCCCGGTCTTCCACTCTGGGCGATGACAAAAGCCCTGCGGATCACTTTTGCCAGTTTATTAATATCTTTTACAATGAAATTATATTTCGTGATAGGCATGGTCACACCGGTAATGTCGATCTCCTGGAAACTGTCCTTACCTAAGAGGCTGTTTGCCACGTTACAGGTAATAGCTACTACCGGAACTGAATCCATATATGCAGTAGCAATACCTGTTACCAGGTTAGTCGCACCAGGGCCGGACGTTGCCAGGCATACGCCTACCTTTCCAGTTGCCCTGGCATATCCGTCTGCTGCATGGGAAGCGCCCTGTTCATGAGATGTAAGAATATGGGTGATCTCATTCTGGTGCTGATACAGCGCATCATATATATTCAGGATGGCACCGCCCGGATATCCGAAAACAGTGTCTACCCCCTGTTCTTTCAAACATTCTATAACGATTTCCGCACCTGTCAATTTACTCATATGTCCTGTACTCCTTTACAATATTACTCAGCGCTTTCCTTATTTTGCCTGAAGGATAGCACCCTTGTCGCCGGAAGTTACCAGTGAAGCATATCTTGCCAGATAACCGGTAGTCACCTTTGGCTCTCTTGGCTGCCATTTTGCTTTTCTGGCTGCCATTTCTTCATCAGAAACCAGTACATTTAACTGATGATTATCAATATCAATGGAAATGATATCTCCCTCTTCTACTAATGCGATCGGACCGCCTACAGCTGCCTCCGGAGAAACATGTCCGATAGAAGCACCTCTGGATGCTCCGGAGAAACGTCCGTCTGTGATCAGGGCTACTGTGGATCCAAGTCCCATTCCTGCAATAGCAGAAGTCGGATTTAACATTTCTCTCATGCCAGGGCCGCCTTTTGGTCCCTCATAACGGATCACAACAACATCCCCGGCAACGATCCTGCCGCCCTTGATCGCTGCAATAGCGTCTTCCTCGCAGTCAAAGACTCTGGCTGGACCTTCATGCTTTAACATTTCAGGAGCTACTGCAGAACGCTTTACAACGCCTGAATCTGGTGCCAGATTACCCTTTAAGATAGCAATACCACCGGTCTGGCTGTATGGATTGTCAATCGGACGGATAACATCCGGATCTTTGTTTACGCAGTCCTTGATGTTTTCGCCGACAGTCTTTCCTGTAACAGTCATGCAGTCCAGATTTAACAGGCCTTTCTTGCTGATCTCATTCATAACAGCGTAGATACCGCCTGCCTCGTTCAGGTCTTCTATGTAAGTATGACCTGCAGGTGCTAAGTGGCACAGATTTGGTGTTCTTGCGCTGATCTCATTTGCAATGTCTACATTTAACTCAACACCAGCTTCATGTGCAATAGCCGGTAAATGGAGCATACTGTTGGTAGAGCATCCTAAAGCCATATCCATGGTCAAAGCATTCATAAATGCTTCTTTTGTCATAATATCTCTTGGACGGATATTTCTTTTTAACATTTCCATTACCTGCATGCCGGCATGTTTAGCCAGCTTGATACGTTCGGAATAAACTGCAGGAATGGTTCCGTTTCCACGAAGTCCCATACCAAGAACCTCTGTCAGGCAGTTCATGCTGTTTGCAGTGTACATACCAGAACAGGATCCGCAGGTCGGACAGGTCTTATTTTCATATTCTTTTACATCTTCTTCGGTCATCTTTCCTGCTGCATAGGCACCAACTGCCTCAAACATACTGGAAAGGCTGGTCTTACATCCCTTTACGTGTCCTGCAAGCATTGGACCGCCGCTGACAAATACAGTTGGGATATTTAATCTTGCTGCCGCCATTAACAGACCAGGAACATTCTTATCACAGTTTGGAACCATGACCAAAGCATCAAACTGATGTGCCATTGCCATACATTCAGTAGAATCTGCGATCAGGTCTCTGGTAACCAGCGAATACTTCATGCCCACATGACCCATAGCAATACCGTCACAGACTGCAATAGCCGGAAATACGACCGGGGTACCGCCACCCATGGCAACACCTAATTTTACTGCCTCTACGATCTTATCCAGGTTCATATGTCCCGGAACGATCTCATTATAAGAACTTACAATACCTACTAATGGCTTATTCATTTCTTCTTCTGTCATACCAAGTGCATTAAAAAGGGAACGATGCGGTGCCTGCTGCATTCCTTTTCTTACTGCGTCACTTCTCATATTTTTATCCTCCTGAAAATCTCATGTACTCCCGGAATCTTTTAGTGAATACGCTCTGCAACCAGATCACCCATCTGGGTAGTTCCAACCCTGGTGCAGCCTTCTGACATAATATCGCCGGTACGATATCCATCTTTCAGCACCTGACGTACTGCTGTCTCTACTGCCAGTGCCTCTTTGTCCAGGTCACAGGAATAACGAAGAAGCATCGCTGCGGAAAGAATGGTTGCTAATGGGTTGGCAATATCTTTTCCTGCAATATCCGGTGCAGAACCATGGCTTGGCTCATACAGACCGAACTTTGACTCATTTAAGCTTGCAGAAGATAACATGCCGATAGAACCGGTGATCATACTTGCCTCATCTGAAAGGATGTCACCAAACATGTTCTCAGTCAGAACTACGTCAAACTGTCCCGGATTCATAACCAGCTGCATTGCACAGTTGTCTACTAACATGTGGCTTACTTCTACTTCCGGATAATCCTTTGCAACTTCATTTACAACCTTGCGCCATAAACGGGAAGTATCCAGAACATTGGCCTTGTCAACACTTACCAGCTTTTTACGGCGCTTCATAGCGATCTCAAATCCCTTGACAGCAATACGGCGGATCTCATGCTCACTGTATGGCATAGAGTCTACCGCATATAATTCACCGTCTTTTTCCTCAGTGCTTCTTGCTCCGAAATAAACACCGCCGGTCAGTTCACGCATAATGACCATATCAAAGCCATTTCCAATGATCTCTTTCTTTAATGGACACGCATCTGCTAACTGCTCAAAAAGATAAGCCGGACGGATGTTTGCAAACAGTCCTAAACCTTTACGGATCTTTAAAAGTCCTGCCTCTGGTCTCAGGTTTGGTGCAATATCATACCATCTGGAGTTGCCTACATCACCTCCAACAGCACCTAACAGCACTGCATCTGAATTTCTGGCTGTCTCCAGCGCTTCATCCGTCAGCGGAACACCATATGCATCAATGGAGCAGCCGCCCATTAAAATATCCGTATAATTAAACTTATGTCCGTAAACTTCTCCTACTTTATCTAATACCTTTTTGGCCTCTCTTATAATCTCAGGGCCAATACCATCTCCCGGAATTGCAACAATATTATAATTCATAATTATTATCCCCTTTATCTACTATTCCTATTAGTTATATCTTTTGCAATAGCTGTGATTTCTATCAATCATATCTCATTTGAGGCTTCATTTCAACTATTCCCGCCCATTTTCCCTATTACAAAATATACATGTTTGGAATTGCCGGTATAACTATAAATCATAATTCTAAATACATTCTTAATCTTCTCATTTTTCTATTGGATCTCACGGATCAGGCAATACTGTTTTAAATCAAAATGCTTCTGGACAATGCCAAAAAGCTTAAAACCAAAATGTTCGTACATAGGCACGTTATCCGGATTATGGGTTTCCAGTGAGATCATCAGATGATGCTCCTGGGCATAACGGATCACCTCATCCATAAGGATAGCTGCCAGACCATGATGCTGCATGTCCGGATCCACTGCAAGGTAGATCACATGAAGACGCTCTTCCTGGTGGAGCTGGTCGGTCCACCGGGAGTTTAAATAATCACGGCCTTTCATAAAATTCCATAAAGTCTTCAGGCTCGGATCCTCTTTGATCAGATATTCATCTGTCTTTAAACCCGCCCAGGCTTCTGTAAGATAAAAAGCAAGGGGATTATAAGGCTCTGACTCATCAGAAACCACTAACAGGGAATTCATTTCCTCGCTGTCAGAATAAATCTCACAGGTTTCAATAAATTCTGTAAGATCACACTTAAAAAGTTCAGGAAGCAGACGCTCCCTTGTCTCTTTTTCCGGAATCAGCTTGCAATATAAGGGATCATGGGCAAAGCATTTCACCAGCAATTTTTCCAGTTTTGGCAGATCTTCTTTTTTTACTCTGTATAACGTCTGACTTTCCATACTATATATCTGTTCTCCTTACTGTTTTTCCAGGTATCCTTCCATGGCAGCTAAAAGCTTCTCCACAGAAGATGCCATATAATCAATATCATCCCGGTAGCACTGCTCCTGGGCTTTTGCAGCCTGAAGCAGAGTCTTGTATTCTTCTTCCAGATCCGGTCTTTCTCCTGCTTTCTGCAGTTTGTTCTTTTTCTTTAAACTTACTACCAGATCGTACAGATTTTCATGGTGGATAATACGGCCATAGCCCCATTTTAACCGGTCTGCCGGCTGATTTAATACATATTCAGTAAAATAACGGAATACTTCTCTGTCAAACAGGAAGGCATACCGGTTATTATCAATCTCATAAACTGCTTCCAGGGCACCTTCCGGATCATCCTCTTTTAAGCAGGCAAGCGCCTTATAAATAGCTTTCAGGTTCTCACCTACCCCCTGCTGCGGGAACAGTACATCGTCATGCCAGTTTAAGCGGACAAAATAGTCCTGTTCCTTGCGGAAGATATAAAGAAGGGAGCTGTTTAAGTCTGCATATCCTGCTGCCACATTCTTTGCCTCATCATACTTTCCTGATTCCAGAAGGCTTTTATAATCATCGTTGATCTTCTGTATCTGACTGTATAACTGACGTCCCAGCTCTTTGGCCTTATTCAGACGTTCTAAAAGGTTCGTTTCATCTGCCTGTGTTTTTTCACACAGGGATTTTTCTACACTGTCTTCCACTGCAGTAAACAGCCGTTCAAAATCCATAGGTACTACTGCTGTATAGTCAAATGCCAGCACCAGTTTTCCATAAAGGTTATGGTGGAAGCGGTAAACCGGCTCGTCATAGAAATCTTCATTATCAAACTGAGAATGATAGTGGGTCTCCATAAACTCCCCGTCGCTGAACTCATTTACAGAGGATGGAATTCCTGCAATGGCAATGGAAAAATCATCAGACCAGGTCTGGATAGGGAAGTGGACTTCCAGGCCTTCCGGGTATGCTTCTTTTGACGGCTGAATATGCTCTGTTGCTTTCTTCATAAAGGAAGCGTATTCGTAGGTGCAGCGGACTGCATCCTTCTTTCCATGGGCATGGGCTGGAAGTTCAAAGTTAAAGTCTGCGACCACCTTTCCCTGCCACTCCGGATGGGCAGTAAATACCTGTTCGTAGGCACCGGTAGACCAATCATATTTAGAGTCTACTACTCCCCACTCTTCTGCTGCCATAGCACAGAACACTAACGTCTTCCTTGGCTTATATCCCATATCAATAAAAGTTCTTGCGATCCCAAGCATCATTGCAACTGCCGCATTGTCATCCTGAAAACCGGTAAAATAAGAGTCATAGTGAGCGGACAGCATGATCATCTGCTCCGGCTCTTCTCCTGGTATCATGCCGGTAATGTTATAGGACTCCCGGTCACGGACCACAGTAGACTGGGCATCAAATAATACCTGGATTTCTTTAAAATCCCCTGTATGATTTCCAGTTTTTTCTATATTTCCCATATCTGCTTTTAAGACAGCCGCATCTGCCTGGGAAATGGAGAAAGCAGCTGCCTCTTTCGGTCCTGCAATATCCTGGGCATTTAAGGACGTATCATGGATCTCCCCATACCCCTGATCCTGAACTGCAATAAGTGCTGCCGCTCCCTTTAAATGAGCCTGATAAACCGGAAAATTGATCCACCATTCTTCTCTCTGGTTAATATCGATCAGCACAAGCTTACCTTTTACATCTATATTTTCATAATTTTCCGCTGTGCCCCGTCCTAAATAGACCATGGAAAATTCCTGAAATCCTTCTGTATGAAAATCCGTCTGATAAGCGCCTAATTGAAATTCATATTCTTTATCTTCTTTATCACGGTAACGAAGGACCGCGTGATGAAAGTCCCAGCTGTCTACCTTGATCTTATCCTTTTGTACATTCTGAAGTCCCATTTCCTGCATTTCTTTTAAAAGCAGTTCTCCCGTTTCCCACTCTGCTTTGGAGCCGGCTGTACGGTATCCCAGTACCGGATTTGTCTTGGGTCCTTCCATTCTTTTTGCAAGATCATAAGATTTTTTTACATCAACAGCCTGTTCAAAGGCTTCTTCCCATTCCCTTAAACTGTTCATATTTCTGTCCTCTTTCTTCTAAGCTCTGTTTGAGAACACATCTATCTCAAATGCTGCATCTATAATAGCACAAAATAAGCCGCTGCAAAATGTCTTTTTACACTTTGCAGCGGCTTGTATTTACAGTAATGTATCTACAGTCTGTCTGTTTTACTGGGCGATCCAGGCTCCATCTGCGCCTACCAGATAATTATCAGGTGTCATGCAATCAGTAAGCATATCTCCATTTTCAGAGCAATAGTAACTCTTTCCATTCCAGTCGATCCAGCCGGTCTTCATATAGCCGTTCTCATCAAAGAAATACCATTTTCCGCCTAATTCTTCCCACTGGTTTGCAGGATAGGTTCCGTCTGCCCTGCAATACCACCACCTCTTGTCTGTTTCCTGTTTCCATTTACCAGTAGTGCCGGAAGCTGTATTTACATTTGATGCATTTGGGTCTGCTTTAAATTCTGCTACTTTGTCACCACTAATATAAACGGTGTTAGATTCGGTCCATTCGCCTTTTACCGTATTGTCATATTTATTAACAGCACGGACTTTTACCATATAGTTTTCATTTGGCTTCATCATACGTATTCTGCAGTTGGCAGAGTTTGTATCGGTAGTAAGGGCAGTTCCTACGATCTTTCCTTCCCTGTATACACGGACTTCGTAGCTTCCTGCTGTACTTATAGCCGGCCAGGTGGCAATTCCATTATCTGATAAAGTAATTCCTTCCATGGATTTTAAACTGTTCTGCAGGGAAGGCAAGTTTACATCTAACAGTAATTCAGAACTGGAATTCTGTCTGGTAGATGATTTATATTCCGCACCACCCTTTAATGTGATCTTATCCTTTCCCAGGGAAGTAAAATAATAATCATCATCTGCAGTCAATGTGATACGGATCTGGGGTGTCATATCTTCTGTCCAGGTAAATCCCTCATTTAATATATCATATCCATCTACGCTGTATCGGCTGCTGCTGCTGTCGATTTCAATATTCTCCATTCCAAAGTCTGTATTCGGTTCAATATCAGCCTTGATCGTCAATGTAACCGATGTGATCTTCTTTCTGCTGGCTGCATAGCCTGGGAACGCACACATTGCCGCAAGAACCCCCGCCATCACAGCTGCGATCAGTCTTTTTTTACTGTATGCCATATACCTATTCCTCCTTTTCCTCACAAATGTTCTCTCAGAGTCTTTCTTTGCTCTAAGACTACCCTTTTTACCACATACTGTCAATAAAGTTTTCCTTACGATTTACTAGTAAATCGTTTCGTAAATAACTGTACTGATCACGTAGGATGCGGATTTGAGTGTGCAGGTCTAAAAACGCAGGTGCAGCATGCCAACGGCACGTAACAGCTGGCTTTCATTATGCAATGTATCAAAAAAAGCTCCATCTGCTGATGAAGCTTTTTTATAATACATTTTTTACTTTGCATAGCCCGTTACTCTGGATTCACGGATCACATTGACTTTGATCTGTCCCGGATATTCCAGTTCGTCTTCAATACGCTTGGAAATATCTCTTGCCAGCAATACCATATCGTCATCGCTGACCTGTTCAGGAATAACCATAATACGGACTTCCCGTCCTGCCTGAATAGCAAAAGACTTATCTACACCCTTGAAAGAATTTGTAATATCTTCAAGCTGCTTTAATCTGTTTGTGTATGTTTCCAGTGTCTCTCTTCTTGCACCAGGTCTTGCAGCAGAAATAGTATCTGCAGCCTGAACGATGCATGAAATAAGATTGGTCGGTTCTGTATCTCCATGATGGGATTCTACAGCATTGATAACAACTGCTGATTCTTTGTACTTTCTGCAAAGATCTGCACCCAGCTGTACATGTGTACCTTCCATATCATGATCAACAGATTTACCAATATCGTGGAGTAAACCGGCACGTTTTGCCAGACGTACATCCACACCCAGTTCAGAAGCTAAAAGCCCTGATAACTGTGCTACTTCGATGGAATGCTTTAATGCATTCTGACCATAACTTGTTCTGAATTTCATCCGTCCTAACAATTTTACCAGTTCCGGATGAATGCCATGAATACCAACTTCGAGACATGCGGATTCGCCTTCTTCTCTCATGTTGTTCTCCACTTCTTTTTGCGCTTTCTCTACCATCTCTTCGATCCTTGCCGGATGGATACGGCCGTCTACGATCAGACGTTCCAGCGCAATTCTTGCTACTTCCCTGCGGATCGGATCAAATCCGGATAAAACTACCGCTTCTGGAGTATCATCAATGATCAGTTCCACACCAGTTAATGTCTCAAGAGTACGGATATTACGTCCCTCACGACCAATGATGCGTCCCTTCATTTCATCATTTGGAAGCTGTACTACAGATACAGTTGTTTCCGCCACATGATCTGCCGCACACCGCTGGATAGCTGTGACAACTAAATCTCTGGCCTTCTTATCAGCTTCTTCTTTTGCCTTGTTTTCAAGTTCCTTGATCAGCTTTGCTGTATCATGCTTTACGTCTTCTTCAACAGATTTTAAAAGATATTCTTTTGCCTGTTCGGAGGTAAGACCGGAAATTCGTTCCAGTTCCTGTATTCCCTGTTCATACTGGGTCTCTACTTCTGCGGTACGTTCACCGAGAATGTTTTCCCTTCTGACCAGATCAGCCTCCTTCTTTTCAAGGGCATCTGCCTTTTTTTCAACGTTTTCTTCTTTGCTTAATACACGCTTCTCATAACGCTGAAGTTCCGCTCTTCTTTCCTTGGTTTCTTTTTCCAACTCATTCTTTGTCTTTAAAGATTCTTCCTTGGCTTCCAGGAGAGCTTCTCGCTTCTTTGTTTCTGCAGTCTTTAATGCTTCATCTATTATTTCTCTGGCTTTTTCTTCTGCACTTCCAACCTTGCTGTCATACTGCTTGCGCTCGTAAGAACGGCCTGCAGAATGTGCAAAATAGCCAACAATAATAGCCGCGATCACCGCGCCGATTATAGCAGGAATTATGATCTGCAACACAGGAGCACCTCCTTATATTTAGTTTTCATTGTACGAAATACAACATAGTAATTTTATACTTTTTTCAGAATTGTGTCAAGTATATTCCTCTTATTTCCCCGTTGTACCGACAACATAAACAAAAGGACATGCTGCTTTCTTTAGTCATCTGTGCTTTCCCTCAAAACCCGCTGGATAACATCAAAAGAAAAGCCTTTTCTGCCTAAAAAATCAGCCAGTTTCTGCCTTTCTTTCCAATCCGCTGGGATCTGTCCGCCTGTTTTTTTCTTTAATAAAGCCCGGACTGTATCATCTTCATTAATGGGAGCTTCTTCCAACATCCGGCTGATCGTATCCTTATCCACGCCCTTTTGCTGCAGCTCAAAAACAATCTGACGGGGACTTTTTCTGCTTTTATTTACATGAATATAATTTTCTGTGTAAGAACTGTCATCTACAAAATGATACTCTTCCAAAAAGGACATCACCTCTCTGATCACATCGTCCGGGTAACCATCTTTTTGCAGTTTTTGGATCATTTCAGCCTTGGTCCGCCCCTGGGACTGAAGAAGATACAGGGCGCGATCTCTGGCCCGTTTTAAAAGGATCTCTTCTTTTATCTTCTCGTAAGTCTGTTCCGAAAGGTCATTTTCTTCTTCTATATGGAAACGGGCTGCTTCACTTTTATATAAAACAAATGCAAAGTCCTCTCCAAGGAAGACTTTGCATTTGTTCTTATCTACAGGGACAATTGCTGTAACGGTCATTCTTTTTCAGCCTCAGAAACAGTCAGCTCTTCTCCTGCATTTTCTGCAAGAACGGAGCCGCTCTCTTCTTTCTCTTTCAGAGCTGCTTCTCTGGCCTTAGCCTCTGCCTCCTCAGCACCTGGCAGATTGTACTTCACACGTACCTGTGCTTCAATCTCAGCACAGATTGCCGGATGCATCAACAGATACTGTTTTGCATTTTCCCGTCCCTGACCAATCTTGGAACCGCCGTATGCAAACCATGCACCGCTTTTTTCTACGATATTTTCCTTTACAGCAAGATCTAAGATATCGCCTTCTTTGGAGATTCCTTTACCAAACATAATATCGAACTCAGCCTCTCTAAATGGCGGAGCGATCTTGTTTTTAACTACTTTTACGCGGACACGGTTTCCAACTACTTCACCGCCCTGCTTTAAGGTTTCGATCCTGCGCACATCCATACGGACAGAAGAATAGAACTTCAGCGCACGTCCACCGGTAGTAACCTCCGGGTTTCCAAACATAACACCTACTTTTTCACGCAGCTGGTTGATAAAAATAACAATACAGTTAGACTTACTGATAATAGCAGTCAGTTTTCTTAATGCCTGGGACATCAGACGTGCCTGAAGACCTACATGGGAATCACCCATCTCGCCATCGATCTCAGCTTTTGGTACCAGAGCTGCTACAGAGTCCACGATCACGATATCTACAGCGCCGGAACGTACCATAGTTTCTGTAATCTCCAGACCCTGCTCACCGTTATCCGGCTGGGAAATATAGAGATCATCAATATCTACGCCGATATTTTTTGCATAAACAGGATCTAATGCATGCTCAGCATCGATAAAACCTGCAATACCCCCTCTTTTCTGCACCTCTGCTACCATATGAAGAGCTACCGTCGTCTTACCTGAGGATTCCGGTCCGTATATCTCAATAATTCTTCCCTTTGGGACACCGCCCAGCCCCAATGCGATATCAAGGCTGATGGAACCTGTAGGAACTGTCTCAATATTCATATTTACACCGGACTCACCTAACTTCATAACGGAGCCCTTACCATATGCTTTTTCAATCTGAGTCAAAGCAGCATCTAATGCTTTTAACTTCTCATCTTTATTCATATCTCTATTCACGCTCATCTTTTCTTCTTTGCCCATGTTCTCCTCCTGAGAAAATAATGCGAACAAGTGTTCTGTCATGTACCATAATCATAGTACAGTTATTAAAAATTGTCAACCTTCTTTTCGGTTTCTTTTGCCATATCCTCCTGGTAAATGCGGGCGAACGCCCCTGAACGGGAATTTATAATGTTTTTGCAGTGTGAATACCTGCGGGAGTTAGTTTTACAATAGCACATTTATTTTCTATTTGCAAGAAGCATTAAAGAGTATAAAAAGACCGCAGCCCGGAAAAAATCCCGGGCCACGGCTATATGAAAAAACAACTGAGCGAAATAAAAGAATTGTATAACAAAATTACTGTGCAATAAAGTCTTCCAGAGCCTTTGCATCCAGTTCTGCTGCTGCGTCAGACTGCATCTGATCCCATAAGCCTTCTGTCTTAATATCAGAGAAGAAGCCATTGCACCAGTTTGCAAAATCTTCATTTCCGTAAGCCATACACAGACCACAGCCTTTATCAAATTCATCCGTTGGTTCCCATGTAAGCTTATCCACTACTACCAGATCATCATTAGCAGCTACAGACATTGCTGCTGAAACTGCATTCATACAGGCCAGATCTGCTTTTCCGTTTTTAACAGCCAAAAGCATGTTCGGAGTATTATCTAATTCCTGGATCTCAGCATCCGGATAGAGATATTTTGTCATTGTAATATCAATAGATCCCATCTGTCCCGCAACCTTAACACCTTTTAAAGTTCCGGTAAACATATCGCTATTTTCATTTCCTTTTCTTGCAACATAACATTCATCAGATTTATGATATACATCTGTAAACAGCCAGGTCTTCTTGCGCTCATCAGTAGGAGACAGGCGTGTTACAAAATATACCTGGTTTGCCTGCAGTGCGGACATACAGCCTGTAAAATCACTTTCATAAAAATCAACTGTCACTTCACGCCCCAGATAATCACTAAGACGTTTTGCCATCTCATACATTCCTTCTACTTCAAATCCCACCAGCTCATCTTTGCCATCTTTAACTGTATGGAAGCAGAATGTAGGATTATTTCCAATGATTCCCACTTTTAATTTTCCATTTTTAATGATATCTTCAAAAATCGGGCCATGCTCCTGTTTTGCAAATTCTTCCGGAGAAACAGAACCCGAAGAAGTTCCTGTTGTGGTTTCCTGGGCTTTTTCTTCTGCTGTAGTCTGTGCTGCAGTTTCTGCCTTGGTTTCCGTAGTCGCAGCTGCGGTCGTTTCCTTGGCACCACCAGAACATGCTGCAAGAGAAAGTGCCATCATGCCCGCCATACAAAGAGCTACCATTTTTTTCATTTTCCTCATAGTCATTTCCTCCTTAAATAATAATGTTCTCCCGGAATCTTTTTGTACTTGATTTTGTGAAAAGATTTTTTGTCAGTTGTATTCAAATTTCAGAGGCGTACGCGGTGCGTATGTTGATGAAATCCGATGCGACTGACGGAAAATCAGCCGCAAAAGCAAGTGCATGGAAGACTCCGAAAGGACATATATCTTTTCATAATATTTTCTTTATCTTTACAACATCTTGCTTAAAAATTCCTTCGTCCTTTTATGCTGTGGATTTGTGATCACATCTTTAGGATTACCTTCCTCTACGATATATCCTCCATCCATAAATACCAACCGGTCACCTACTTCTCTGGCAAATCCCATCTCATGGGTCACTACTACCATAGTCATGCCATTTTCCGCAAGTTGGCGCATGATTTTTAAAACTTCTCCTACCATTTCCGGATCCAGTGCAGAAGTTGCTTCATCAAACAAAATAACCTCTGGATCCATTGCCAATGTTCTTGCAATAGCTACTCGCTGCTTCTGACCACCGGAAAGTTTGGATGGATACACATCTGCCTTGCTTTCCAGTCCTACCTGTTTTAAAAGCTCCATAGCCTTTTTTTCAGCCTGTTCCTTGGGGATTTTTTTCACTTTTCGCAAACCGATGGTCACATTGTCCAGTACGCTTAAATTTTCAAACAGATTAAATAACTGGAACACCATTCCAAATTTTTCACGATACTCATCTAACTTCAGATCTTTTCTTAAAATAGACTGTCCGTGAAACAGGATATCACCGCCTGTAGGTGTTTCTAAAAGGTTTAAGCAGCGCAGCAATGTGGATTTTCCGGAACCGGACGGACCGATCACTACCACCGCTTCCCCTTTCAGAACCTTCATATCTACGCCTTTTAATACTTCAAGACTTCCAAAATTCTTCTTTAATCCTTTTACCTGGATCACGGCTTCTCTCTGATCAGTCATGTGCACGCAGCCTCCTCTCCAGTATTCCTACCAGTTTCTTTAAGACATAGGTGATCACAAAATAAATAAACGCAGTTACGATCAGCGGCTCAAATGCCAGGAACGTATTAGCACGTACTGAATTTGATGTATAGGTCAGCTCATGAAGTGCAATAACGGATACAATAGACGTATTTTTAATAAGAAGGATAAATTCATTACACAGGGAAGGGAGTACATTTTTAATTGCCTGTGGAATGATGATGTAACAGTTTGCCTGCAGTTTGGACATTCCGATACATCTGGCCGCCTCCATCTGGCCTTTGTTTACCGCCTGCATTCCGGCTCTTGTATGTTCTGCAATGTACACAGAACTGTTGACTGTCAAAGATACAACTGCCGCCCAGAACTGTGGAAGCGATGTTGCGATCCCGTAGTACACAATGAAGATCTGCACCATAATAGGAACACCGCGGATAAAGTTAATCCACCAGTCAATGATCGTACTTATGATTTTATAGTTCTGCACACGGATCATACCCATGATCACACCAACTATACTGGAAAGGATCAAAGTCCAGAATGCCAGCTGAAGCGTTACTTTTAAGCCGTCCATGTAATAGAACCAATATTTTGATAAAAATGTAAAATTCAGTCCAAAGATCATATTGGTCACTCCTTACAAAAATGCTATTCCCCCATTACCTCAATGAAATAATGACGGATCTGTAAACCATCCAGTTCCGCAAAATATATATTCTGCTCACCGCCTGTCATCATTTTTCCATCGATCACCGGAAAAATACAGTGATTTCCAACCAGCATTGACTTTAAATGTCCTGGACCATTTCCCGAGCAGGTTCCATAGGTTGGAAGCATATGAGTATGAACATATGGAAAATCTTTTGGAACAATACGCTCCAACTGCATTTCTATATCTTTTTCCACACATGAAAGTGCTTCATTGATCATAATTCCGGTAGTTGTATGTTTGGTGATAACAGCAACCATTCCGTTTTTAATCCCGCTGTCTGCTACAGCTTTTTTCACTTCATTTGTGATGTTGATCATTTCAAATTCATGTTTTGTCACAACTTCGTTTTCATACAGTTTTACCATGTTAATCCTCCAGTCCTAAAAAGCGAATTGCATTTTCTCCAAGAATAGCTTTTTTTACATCTTCACGAAGCGGCAGGTTCAGGATACCATCCAGACTTCTTACATGACGGAAACGTGGATTGTTGGAACCAAACATGACCTTATCCTGGAAGCAGTTCTGAAGCCAGTTTAAATTCATATTAACAGAAAACAGATGACTGTAATAATTCCTTGGAGAATCCATATAAACCATAGAAGTATCCGCATATACATTTGGATATTTCATTAACATCATGATGGTCTCTTCCCACCATGGCCATCCCATGTGAGCCAGACAGAAGCGAAGGTTAGGATAATTGACTGCTACATCTTCAAAAAGGATAGGTTCTGAATACTTGGAAGGAGTATCCGGTTCCCAACTGTAACCAGCGTGGAACATGATTGGTTTGTTATGCTCCTCACAAACTTCATAAAGCGGTGCCAGCAGCGGATCGTCTGCATACATGTGAAGGCGTGAAAGATTTAACTTAAGTCCGGAAAGCTTCTGTGTTTCAAAAGCATATGTTAATTTTTCTTTTGCCTTTGGATCTCTGGGATCTACACTTGCAAATCCAATAAAACGTTCAGGACAGGAAGCTACGATCTTTTCCATTTCTTCATTGCTGACAATAGGTCTTCCCATCTGGGTGGAATAATCTTCCGGAAGCCACACCACCTTATCAATTCTTGCATCATCAATTAAAATCTTTTCAAACTCAACAGGATTGCGTCCTGACTTAAATACTCCAAACTGCTGTTTACGAAAACTAAGGTCTTCTGAGGCCTCATTAATTACATCAAGAAGAACTGGATGTGCATGAATATCAATGATCATAGATTTACGCTCCTTTTTTTATTTTTTACAGATATGGATCAAATACAGAAATTACTTTTGCGGATTGTTCAGCACCTCTTCTCATACATTCCTGTATGCTCTTTCCATCTATTATGCCGCTTATAAATCCTGCAAAATAAGAATCTCCTGCACCTACCGTATTTACAACATGTTCCACTGGGACAATCTCACCTTTATAAAATGCAGAACCATCGTAAGCAATAGAGCCAAGCTTTCCAAATGTAGCGATCATCAGCTTTGCACCTTTTGAATGTGCATACTTAAGAAATGCTTTTCCTTCTTCAAAGTCATTTTCAAAAGATACCAGACCACAGTCGATATTTTGGATCACTTCTTCCAGATCCGGATGTTTCAGATTATTTCCCAGATCAAAAAATACTTTTGTACCGCTTTTGCGTATTTCTCCCAGACTGTGATTCAAACGTCCGGTGAAATCACTGTGCATCATGTCATGGTGACAGATATAATCCAAAGTTTCTTTAGAAAATTCATAATCCTGCATGATCCCACGTACAGGAGTTCCGTGCACCCGGTCATTGTCCACCAAATGCAAAGGTACTCTTGGTGTCATACCTCCTGGTATTACTTCCAGATGAGAGCAATCGATATTTCTTTCATGGAACATTTTTACCGCTTCTTTTCCGTATTCATCGTCAGATACAGCGGAAATAATGGATGCTTCCATATCTTTTCCTTTTTTTATATCCAGCAGATTGAACAGCACATCTACCCCATTACCCGTTATGTAATAACGATTGTTAAAATCCGGATAATAATCAACGCATACATAACCTGCTGCTGCAAATTTCACCATATGCTTCCACTCCTCTTTTTATAACGTCTTGTTCATGTTTTATATACGTCTTGTATCAGCTTGAAGTTATTATATAACGTTATGTTATTTTTGGCAATAGCATTTTACATTTATGCGCATTTTTGTGCATTTGCAATATTTTTACGTAGTATTTTTGTGCATTTTATCATATCAAGCCACAAAAAAAGATACCGTAAGTTCTCAAATTCGTAACTTACGATATCTTTTTTATTTCTAAAAAAATATCTTCCTTTTGCCTTATACAGATCACATCTGGATTGTTAATTTGTAACGTTCCGGATTGATCACTAATTTTGTATAATGTATAACTTCCCCATTCTGGTCATAGGTAATATCTTTCTGTAAAAGCAAAGCCTGACGTTCGCGTACTTCCAGCTTCTGTGCCTCAAATTTAGTAGCATAACAGATACCCACGATCTTGCTGAAATGAGTAGGCTCTGTTCCATGTTTGCGAAAAATCTCAAAGGTAGAACCACAAAGGTCTTCACTCATAAGATAGGAAAAGCGTTTCGGGAAATAGCCATCTTCTACCATCACAGGTACCCCGTCGCATTTACGAACACGAAGCACTCTCAAAACCGGATCTTCTTCCGGAACCTGAAGATGGCGGCTGATGGATGGAACATTGCTGACCCAGCCCACAGAAATCAATTCAGACGATGGTACGTTTCCATCCTGCATGCACATTTCTGTAAATCCCCTTGCCTGTCCTTCATTAAAATTGTTTACTTTCTTAGCTGAAACGAAGGTTCCAATTCCCTGACGCTTTGTTACATAGCCTTCATCTGCCAGGATTTCGAATGCTTTTCGCACAGTAATACGGCTGACATTGTATTCCCTGCTGATATCCTGCTCTGAACCCAAACGATCATCTTCTTTTAAAATGCCATCTCTGATCTGTGCTTTTACTGAATCTACAAGCTGCTGATATAATGGAGTAGAATATTCTTTATTAATGGCCATATCATTCCCCTCATTTCTGTCCTCACCACAAGGACATAGTTGTTATAATACATCTTATATCAATTCTAACACATCCCCAAAAAAAGTACAACTATTCATCTTTCTCAAATACGTGATTTAGGTCACAGTTCAGCCATGCGTTACTGTCCCCTTCCACCGGACAAAATATCATATAATTGGGGGACTGTATGCTTTAACAAATATCCTGCCACACTGCTTACCAGCAAAATAAGAAACGGCATGATAAGAAAAAATACTGCTGCCGCCACCTGGTTTCCTTTCAAGATCACTGCTCCGGTTTTATTAAAAAAGCGGACCCAGGGAAAATGGATGGCATAGAGAAAAAAGCTGTTTTTTACTGTAGAACCAGCCGGTTTAAATGGTATTTCTTTTAAAATGCTGTATAAAACAAGCACTCCCAGAAAACGTATCAGCACAGTATGGACCGGTGTATAATGCAAAAATGCCCCAGATCTTCCAAGAAGCCACAGTATAAGCCAGCTAAAAATAAGGACAGCAGACCATATTTTTTTCTGGAAAGGCGTATTTTCTCCTTCCACTTTTTCTTTAAATAAAACTGCATACCCGGATGCGCTATAATAGAACAAAGCATCCAGATTTAAAAGAGGAATACTTACATTTTTCCACAAAGCAAATATAAGCAAAAGCAGCCAGGCCAGGCCAGACATTTTTCTGCGGATGATCATATACAGAAAAGGAGCCAGAAGCACTAAAAGCAGCAGTTGGAACAAATACCAGAAAACCGGATTATATTTATAATAAACTGCTGCCAAAAGCAGTTCTTTCAGATTAAAGGCAACCGGCTCTTTTCCAATGATATTTTCCACAAAAGAAAGCCTTGTGACTACAACGTAGCCCAGATAATAAAGAATATTCCACAAAACATACGGAAGAAGAAGGCTTTTGCACCGGCTTTTCCATTTGGAAACTGTTTTTGAAAACTGAAAATTTCTATAAAAAAGATAAGCGGAGATCATAAAAAAGCCAGGAACTGCGATCTGCCCCAAAGTCTGGGCAAAAAAGTTCTCCAGGCTATAAATCATTGTTTCCCTTCCTAATTCCCCTAAAAACAGCTCTGTATTTTCAGAATGGACCCATACCACCATCAGGCTGAGGATAAAACTCATCCACCAGATATGTTCCCGAAACCATTTTTCCCTCATATCTTTTTTCCAACTTTCTGCCAAAAAGGGCCATGCAAAACAGCTTGTTTCCCGCTATTTTGTCACAGCCCCTGTAAACTTATATGTTATATAACTAGTACATCGTTTCGTAAATAACTGTACTAATCACGTAGGATGCGGATTTGAGTGTGCAGGTCTAAAAACGCAGGCGTAGCGGGCTACGCTGAGGCTTTTAGGCCTGTGCAATCAGATTCGCAGACAAGTGAGGGGTATAGTTATTTCGAAAACGATGTACTAGATCAGCGCTCCTAGCTAAGCATTATTTTCGCTGTTCTTAGCAGCCTGCTGCTCTTTGTATTGGCTAAGAAGCTTATTGATCCTCTTGGTTGGTGTCAGCAGATCGCTTAAGGATGCGTCATGGTTCAGGTTATCAATGATAAGGGCAATGTACTTGCTCATATCTACGTTAATATAGTATGGTCTGCTTAACAGATCCGGAGTCTGGTATACCAGATTGGTAGTAAGAATACGGTCAATAAGACCATCCTGATAATACTGATCAAACTTGGCAAGTCCACCGGTGAACAGACCAAAAGTAGCACAGATAAATACTTTTCTCGCTTTTCTGCGCTTTAATTCTTTCGCAACATCTAACATACTCTCGCCGGAAGAGATCATATCATCAATGATCAATACATCTTTTCCTTCTACGCTGGATCCCAAAAATTCATGGGCAACAATCGGGTTTCTGCCGTTTACGATCTTGGTGTAATCACGGCGTTTATAAAACATACCCATATCCAGTCCCAGCATATTTGCGAAATAGATAGCACGGCTGGTACCGCCTTCATCCGGGCTGATGACCATCATGTGGTCGCTGTCAATCTGCAGATCCGGCTCGTTCTTTAACAGATGCTTTAAGAACTGGTAGATCGGCTGTACAGTCTCAAATCCCTTTAATGGAATGGAATTCTGTACTCTTGGGTCATGTGCATCGAAAGTAATAATGTTTTCAACGCCCATATTCACAAGTTCCTGAAGAGCCATTGCACAGTCTAAGGATTCTCTTCCGGAACGCTTATGCTGGCGGCTTTCATACAGGAATGGCATGATAACATTAATTCTGCGTGCCTTGCCTGCTGCTGCTGCGATAATTCTCTTTAAATCCTGGAAATGATCATCTGGAGACATATGATTGGTCATTCCAAACAGTGAATAAGTCAGACTGTAATTACATACATCTACCATAATATAGAGGTCATCACCTCTGACAGATTCTTCAATTGTTCCTTTTCCTTCACCGGAACCAAATCTTGGTGTGTTTGCTTCCAGAATATAGGAATCTCTCTGATATCCGGAAAATGCGATAGTTGACTTATGTTCGCTTTCTCTCTCTCTTCTCCACTCTACCAGATAATCGTCCACCTTTTTTCCAAGACCCGTGCAGCTCTTTAAAGGAATAAGGCCTAAAGGACCTACCGGAATTGTTTCAATGATTTTTTCCTCATATAACATGATATTTATCCTCCTGTTTTAACCGGCATTACCTTGTTATCTCATACGGATGCCAGCATATATCTTTATACCATTTTTCGTTTGTATCCGTCAAGGTATCTTAAGGGTTATCTTTTTAACAGACGGATATCTGTGCCATAAAGAGGGATAATACGATATCGCATGATCCTTGAAGTCACACGATCTGTATATGAATCCCTCAGCTGGGTCAGGGAAAGATTAGTGGAAATAATGGTGGAACGGTTCATATTCATACGCTCATTGATGCAGTAAAACAGCTGGGAGGAAGTAAAACTGTTGTTCAACTCCGTTCCCAGATCGTCAATAATCAACAGGTCACATTCTAAGATATAGCGATATGTGTCCTTCATTTCTTCCGTCTGATCGTAGTCAAATTTATTTTTTGAAAACACATCAAAAAGATCTCCTGCGGAAAAATAGATCACTGAATGATAACTGTCCATCAGCTTTCTGGCAATACAGTTGGTTAGAAAGGTCTTTCCGACACCTGTGCTGCCTGTAAAAAGCAGATTATCATGTTCACTGTCAAAATTTTTCACAAAATCCAGGCAGCTTTTTACCACCCGGTTCATGTAATCTGCATTGGTCATGCCGATTTCCGGAATGATCTGGCTGTTGTCATAATACTTGAAAGAAAGTTTATCAAAATTCTCCTGCTCCAGCACCCGTTCCAGATTAGACTGGGCATATAAAAGCTTCATCTGGGCCCGTAAAAAGCAGTGACATTTATGTCCGTCTACCCATCCAGTATCCTTACAGTTCTTGCAGCGGTAATGAAGTTCTAAATAGTCATCTGGAAAACCGGCTGCCTTGATCAGAAGAGCTTTCTGCTCCTTTAAATCTGCCAGCTTTTCACGAAGTTCATAAATAGCTTCCTGACTGCCCTCCAGCAGCTTTCTGGCACAGGCAACGGAGCGTTCCGCAATCTCTGCCTCCAGTTCTTTTACTGCCGGAACTTTTTCATATACTTCTTTTTTTCTGGCTTCCTGGCTGTGCTGGTTTTCCATCTGCCGTTTTCCATATTCCCTCATAATGGCGTCGTACTGGGAATTACTTAATGCCATAAGTCGTTCTCCTTGTGATCCGTGCTGTTAATTAAAGCTTCTATTTCGGACTATCCATCCATTCTTTTACATTTTGAAGCATCAGGGCGTCATAATCAGTGTCACGCTGTTTAAAGTTATGGAACTGATTACTGGAAGATTTTCGGTTGTTCTGCGCGTTATTTACTGCATTTCCATAGCTTCTAAACCGCTTGTCTGCATTGTTTGCACGTTCTGCCCTGCGGGCATCCATTCCTTTAACATCTGCTAATGTTTTTACACCTGCTTTTTTCCAGTCTGTGAGAATGGAATCTGCATACTGGAAACTTGGAGTGTGGATGGCGTTAATGGTCCGGCTGCAGGCTTCTAATACAAGCTCCCGGTCAAAGCCATAGTCCTTAAACCATTTTTCCATCAGCTTCTGCTCCGGCACTGCCGGTTTACGGCTGTTCAAGCCAAAAGCCTTCATGACCGCAAATGCATCTTTGGTATAGGAGGTGCTGTATTCCTGAGCTTCCAAAGCTGTGCGTATTCCTTTTTCATGCCAGCTTAATGCTACTGTTTCCAGATAGCGTACCGATGTATGACCATTCTGGGCACAGTATTCTGCCAGATATTCCAACAGACCGATATTCATACCAAGGGTGTCATAAAGATAGGCAAATACCTGACAATCCCTTGGTGTAAAGGCTTTATTTAAAAACTTCTGGGCAATGTATAAAAGCTGGGAAAATTCCTCATCATTATTCAAACGGCTTACCTGTTCTGCTGAATAGGCAGGGGACTGTACCTGGGCTGCGGCAGTTTCTTTGGAAGCAGCTGGAGTTACTTCTATGTCCATAGACCAGTTGGTATGGTTTTGTTCTATTAATATACTTTCTGCCGGGCTCTCCTGTACCTGTTCCAGGACCCCTGCTTTCTGCCAGTAATTAATAGCTCTTTTTACATCTGCTTCTGTATGATTTAAGGCATCTGCGATCTGCTCCAGAGACAGATCTTCTTTATTTTGGTGACGGAGTATGTAAAGATATACTTTTACATATTCTCCGTTGGCAGCTGCCATATAAGTATCAATAAATGTATCGGCTACAGGAGTCACTCCCATACTCAACCGGTCCTTAAAAATCCTGCTCATCCTTACCACTCCTCACTGTTTTCATCATAACACATTCACATAAAAAAGAAAACAGGTGCATTTTTACACATCCACAAATGTGGATATTGTGGATAATGTGGACATCGGGCTTTGATTTTCCCGTTTTCCCACTGGCATACACCTGTCTTCCCCGCATAAAACCTCATATTTCTTAATCGTGCGACATTTTTTTATGTTAATCTGAAAATCCACATTTTTTCATTCTGGAAAATGTTGAAAACATTGTGGATATTGTGGACAAACTACTCTCCCAAGAGCTTTTCTCCCACTCTTACTATATCTCCGGCGCCCATAGTTATCAACACATCACCCTGCATACAATGTTCCAGGATAAATGTTTCAATTTCATCAAAAGATGGGATATAGTGAGCTGGTGTTCCCAGTTTTTCGATCCTGGATGCAATATCAGCAGAACTTACGCCTAGCGTATCTGTCTCCCTGGCTGCATAAATGTCTGCCAGGATCACTTCATCTGCTGCTGAAAGTGCCTGTGCAAATTCGTCCAAAAATGCCTTGGTGCGGGTGTATGTATGTGGCTGGAATACACACCATAGTTTTTTGTGTGGATAGTTTTTAGCTGCTGACAGTGTTGCAGCGATCTCCTGTGGATGATGTGCGTAATCGTCGATAATGGTTACTCCACCGATCTCACCTTTTTTCTCAAATCTGCGGTCAGTTCCTCTAAACTTTTTAAGACCAGCCATAATTGCATCAAAGCCGATGCCCAGTTCCATAGCTACTGCAATGGCTGCCAGGGAATTGTATACATTATGCTCACCTGTCACCCCTAAGGTAATACGGTTGATGATTTCTCCCTGTACGACTAGATCGTAGGAAGGTCTTGCAAATTCATCATAGGTGATGTTCTGGGCTGTATACATGCTGGAAAGGTCTTTTCCGAAGGTTACGATACGGCACGGTAAACCTGAGATGATCTCATTTATGTTTTCGATACCGCTGTTAATGACTAACAGGCCGCCTTTTGGAAGTTTTTCTGCAAATAAGCGGAAGGAATGACGAATATCGTTGATATCTTTGAAGAAATCTAAGTGGTCTTCTTCGATGTTTAAGATCACTTCTATGGTTGGATAGAAGGATAAGAAGCTATTAGTGTATTCACATGCTTCTGTTACAAACAGGTCTGGTCCGCCTACACGGATGTTGCCGCCAATGTCTTTTAAAATGCCACCTACAGAAATGGTCGGGTCTGTGTCAGCTGCCAGAAGGATGTCTGTGATCATGGAAGTCGTTGTGGTTTTTCCATGGGTTCCGGAAACCGCAACGGATTCTTTGTAATTGCGCATCAGTTCGCCTAAAAGTTCAGCTCTGGTGAGCATCGGAAGATTCTTTTCTTTGGCTGCCTTGAATTCCGGATTGTCCGGATGAATGGCTGCTGTGTAGACTACTACCTGGATGCCTGGCTCGGATTCAATGTTGGATGCTTTCTGGCCGTAGTAGACTCTGGCGCCTTTTTCTTCTAAGCGACGGGTCAATGGGGATTCCTTAGAATCAGAACCTGTGATGGTGAAGCCTTCTTCTAAGAGGATCTCAGCAAGGCCGCTCATACTAATACCGCCGATACCGATGAAATGGATGTGGATCGGGGTGGTGAAATCTATTTGATACATGGTGTGTCCTTTCTATAAAAAAATAATTAAATATGTATGCCCGAATTAAGTATGTATGCTCGCTTACGCATCGCAATTTTTTTTAGAGTCCGTTCACGAACTCGCGCTAACGCGCTTTATCGTCTGCTTACGCAGACAGTTCGTTCACTACGTTATAAACTCACAACCCCCGCGCTTTCGCGCTCTACTGTCTGCTTACGCAGACGGGTTGTTCGTTAATGGGCTTGAAAAAAACAAATGCCGCTTTTGCGGCGCTTGTTTTTTTCGGCACCCATTACATTATAAACACATTTATTCTGAAATGCTACTGGATTTTCTGTCAAATGTAATGCCTGCTTTATGCATTTGTTACTGTTTCTTACTATTCTTGTATTTTTCACTTGCACACATTAAAAAACTTGCTGTTTTCCAGATTTATGCTATATTAGACTTGAACGTTATTCTTAGGAAAATGTATCGTCAGTCCAAATCTTCATATACCTGTTTTTTAACTTATTTTAACCTGTTTATATTATGCAGGATCCTGCCCGTGCAGACCTTTTATGGCTGTAACCAAGTGCTGTTTTTCTGTATCATAATATAACAACACATCTTAATCATATATGAAAAATCTGGTCTGAAAATATGCTTTTTATCTTAAGTTTCCGTTCATTGTATCCCCAAAATTAACTAAATAAAAGCTGAAAAACAGGGGAACACGGTAAGTTGAAGCCAAATGCTTCTGCCTTATGCCGTTTTATCAGCGAAAAGGAGAACACAATGAAAACAACAACTGCAAATCCAGTAACTTCTGAGATGTCCCATTCACGGACCACTTTTATGGTGAAATTAGCCCTTATGGTTGCCATTATTTTTGTCATGGCATTTTCACCTCTCGGTTATCTGCGCACTCCGGGACTTACCATTACATTTTTAACAGTGCCTGTAGCTGTAGGTGCCATTATCCTTGGTCCAACAGCCGGTGCCATCTGCGGCGGTGCTTTCGGCCTGACCAGTGCCATTATGGCTCTTACCGGTGGTTCTGCCTTCAGTGCAGCTTTATTACAGATCAATCCATTCGGTCTTTTATTTACCGTACTGGTTCCTCGTATCCTGGAAGGCTGGCTGTGCGGCCTGATCTTTGCTGCACTTAAGAAAGTTTTCAAAAATGGAGCATTTATCATTGCAAGCCTTGCCTGCCCACTGTTAAATACACTGCTGTTTATGGGTTCTCTGGTAATGTTCTTCTTCAATACAGATTACATCCAAAATATTGCTTCCGGTCTTGGAACTTCCAATCCACTGTTCTTTGTTATCCTGTTCGTAGGCGTTCAGGGTGCTATTGAAGCAATTGTATGCACCATTATCGGAAGCGCTGTTTCCAGAGCACTGGCAGCTGCATTAAAAAGATAATAAATATAACGTGTAAGTACATTTTCCCGGACAGTTTTGTCCGGGAAAAATATTATACAAAGATTTATAGGGAGATCTATTTATTATGAAATTATTTCCACCTTTAAAAGAAATTTCCATTACTGAGATTGAAGGGCTTCGTATTGGAAATGCCCAGGATCTGGATGCCATGACCGGAGTTACCGTTTTACGCTTTGATGAAGGTGCCAAAGCTGGCTGCGATATCAGCGGCGGCGGCCCGGCATCCAGAGAAACGCCTCTTACCTCTCCTGTTACTGCTGATAATCCCATTAATGCCATTGTTTTTTCTGGTGGGTCTGCTTTTGGTCTGGCAGCCAGTGACGGCGTAATGCGCTATCTGGAAGAACATGGGATCGGCTATGATACTGGCTTTGCAAAAGTGCCGTTAGTATGCCAGTCCTGTATCTATGACCTTGGGATCGGTCGGGCAGATGTGCGGCCGGATGCCGGCATGGGATATGCTGCATGTGAAGATGCGGAAAAGAACCAGCCCAAATGCGGCATTATCGGTGCAGGAACTGGAGCCAGTGTAGGAAAGATCTGTGGACGGGAATATGCCGCAAAAACCGGTCTTGGCATCTATGCAGTCAGTGCTGGTAATCTTAAAGTTGCCGCTGTTGTTGTTTTAAATGCTTTAGGCGATATTTATGATCCATCTACCGGAGAAAAGATCGCAGGACCGAAACTTCCTGGTATGGATGGATTTGCAGACTCCAGAAAAGAGCTTTATAAGCTGAGTCAGCAGACAGATCTTTTCTCTTTCAAAAATTCCAACACTACCATTGGTGCCATTATCACAAATGGAGATTTCTCCAAAGCGGAATTAAATAAGATCGCATCTATGACCCGAAGTGCCTATTCCCGCTGCATCAATCCTGTAGGAACTATGGCAGACGGTGATTCTATCTATGTAGCCTCCTGTGGCCCCAGAGTCGTAGCTGATGTAAATATGGCGGGAACGCTGGCTGCGGAGGTAATGGCAGAAGCCATCCAGATAGCTGTAAGAACTGCAAAATAAATATTGATAAAACAAAAACCGCCAACGGCGGTTTTAAACAAACACCTTACAACATCCTCCATCCGCAGACCACAGATGGGGGATGTTTTTACCTTAATGTTCTCTCTAAATCTTTCTGTTTTGATTTTGTAGGAACATTTTTTGTCAGTTGTGCTAAAATTCCAAGGAAGTTAACGTTGCGTTTGCCTCTGAAATCCGTATACAACTAACAAAAAATCAGCCGCAGCGGCAGATGCAGGAAAAACTCCAAGAAAGCAT
Source organism: Lachnospiraceae bacterium (assembly GCA_025758065.1). NCBI lineage: Bacteria > Bacillati > Bacillota > Clostridia > Lachnospirales > Lachnospiraceae > Lachnospiraceae bacterium. Next base: position 2,020,912 of record CP107199.1, on the reverse strand, counting down.
GCTCAACTGCAAAATATAGGCAAAAATTTTAATGCCTGTCTGTCGGCCTTCTGCGCGGCCTTCCTCCAATCCCATCTGTTTCCACTGTTCCCTGAATTGCCTCTGTACTTTTTCCGCATCGTACTCATAAATACTCATTTTAATAACCTCCGACCGATTTTTCTTTAAAAATTCCGCAAGGATATCATTTCGTATACAGTACTCTACCGCTTCATTTACAGCATGAAGCAGTGGATTCTTCGATTTGAGATTTTCTCTTACCCGGCCTACAAATTCTGCATAGTCATGAAGTTCCTTGCAACGTTCCATCAATTCTCTGTTATAACCGATATTTATGTTCAGCACTACTGTTTCCAATTCCAAAGCTGCATGTTCTGATGTTTTCTGGTACAACCCAGAAAGTTTCAGCACTTCCCGCTCTTCCATGGACTCTACTCCATTATAAAATACCACAAATTTAGGTTCTGGTATCTTTACTGGGATGCCACCATAAAGAAAATCTTCCCTTGTAAGAGCTGAATACACATCTGATACATAGAAAAGGTTGCGCAGAGGGATATTGGGATTTTTTGTAGACTGATGTTCGTAAAGCAACAGCTGATCATACAATACAAAAGACACATCATTTTTCATTTCCATGTAGATCGCATTTTCTAGTACATCGTTTCGTAAATAACTGTACTAATCACGTAGGATGCGGATTTGAGGGTGCAGGTCTAAAAACGCAGACGTAGTGGGCTACGCTGAGGCTTTTAGATCTGTGCAATCAGATTCGCAGACAAGTGAGTGGTATAGTTATTTCGAAAACGATGTACTAGTGTAGTCACTGTCAATGCATCTTCATCCTCATACACCGTTCCGTTCATTGCATTATAAAGAGCCAGCAGTGCTTTTTTCTCTTTAAAAACCATGCGGAATACTCTGTCTTTGTAATTTCTTGCCACACCTGGAATTTCTGTCATTATTCCATAACTCTGTTCTGTGCTGATATCTGCCATATACGGTTCCTCCTTGTTGTCTGAGTATGCATGAGAGGAATCTTCTTTGTGATATGCTTTTTCAGAAATCCTCTCTGCTTTTGTTTTGGGTTTTAAGCATTGAAGATTTCCAAGATCGTTTTCACGTAACTGTTCAGAACCCACTTAGTTGAAAATGATATCAGAGTTCCCAGATAGAACTTCACGGATTGCTGTATAGGCATTAATTTCATGCTTATGAGCAGTCCCGATATAGCTCATGATTGTAAGATATTCCTGTGCTCCCTCTTCACTCCGAAAACAACCGGACACTTTAGTTTTTACTTTTATCATTCCGAGGTCTCGCTCAGCCTGGTTGTTATCAAACGGAACACTGAGATTCTTTATAAATAGGCAGACTGACTCCTTGTAATTCTCTAGCCTACCGACTAAATTTAATACTTTGGTCTTTTTCTTACGACCACGCTTTTGACTTGTGGATTCCGGTAATGGATTCTCTTCATAAGCTTGTTGGATGATTTCATCATACCGTTTATCAAATTTATGAAGATAATAATAGCTGACAGCTTCTTTTTCCTGTGCTACAGCTTTATCCTTCACTTTCTTCATTTCAAGAAGAAGGTTTTTGAACTCCTTTACCCAGGTTTGTTCCGAATGTTTTCCTTCTATGCCATTCAGTTCACGCAGTAAATGGGCGCAGCAGATAGCATGAGGGCAGTCTGAGTACTTCCAATAGGAACCCCAGCAGTCATGCACCGTGATTCCATGAAATTTCGGAAGGATTCCGGCATCATGATGTTGTAAAAACACGGGACAACACGAAACATATTTACAAAATAAATTTCGCCACCGCAGTCAATATATGCAGAGCATATCTGAAGCATGGCGGTGACGAAATTGAGACTATGCTTCTCATACAAAAGTTTCTGACACCAGTCAGAAGCAACCGTAAATATCCTATCAATCTCCGTCCAAAGAGAAATAGGGATTTCATGTATCGAGCGGCTTAAATCTCATCACCATTATACTTCTATTCAGGCAGATAATCAATCTGTCTATTTGTGTTGTTCAGCAATAAAACAGGGTAGATGTAGCAATACATGTTCTGGATAATTCACGAATATTTCCGATTCGTTCATTATCACTACCACGTTATTTTCAGACAATTTGGTGATACGCTTACCAGAACCATACTTAACATATGTTTCGTTGTACGAAACACGACTTAGCCAGCAATTTGAATGTCCTATGCTTAACTAAATGACATGATACCAGGGTCAAAAGGTCATAAATCCGATGCAAGCTTGCTTGCAGGAGGATTTTTGACCTTGGGACACGCCAAAAACATGAGTAAGAAGCCATTTTTTGAAGAAAAATGAGCAGATTACGAATGTTTTTAGAATTGCGAGAGTGCAAAGCACGTAGCAATTCGGTATCAGAGGGGTCAAAATACCTTTTGACCCCAACATCATGACATTGATGATTTGGAACAAGGAAAAAAGCAAGGGATGATGCATATGCAGCAGAACCAAGAATCATAAACAGATAGCATTTTAATTCAAATCGCATGTTCATCTCTATTTCTCAAATATATCCGCTGCACTCTGTTTGAAATGGAAGCAGTGACATCACCGTTTACAGTAAGGAACGATAGTTCATTTACGGAAATACAATTCTGATTTTCTTCTCCTAATAATGTGGCATAAGTCAGATTTTCTTTGTCTGGCAGATCGGTAATATCAGCCACCATAAAATCCATGCAGATTAGGCCGATTACGGGTACCATAAAATCATGGATTAAGACGTGGGAATGATTTGAGTTGCTGCGTTTATACCCATCAGCATATCCTGTGGAAATAATTGCAATATCAGTGGGACGTCTAGCAACGAACGTTCGGTTATAGCTGACGGTATCACCTATTTCCAGATGTTTAATGTCTACAATGGCGGCTGTCCATTTTATGACGGGTTTCAATCCAAGCCTCTTTCTGAGGTAATTGTCGCTGAATTGACCATAAATCAGCATTCCCAATCGTACCATATCCAACTGAAAATCCGGATAATATATAAAGGCACCACTATTAGAACAGTGAGCAATGCCAGGATGAATCCCTTTTTCTTTTAAACGGCAGAGAAGATACTGAAAAATTTGGAATTGCCGCCGTGTAAATGCAATATCCTCTTCATTTTGTGATTCAGAACAGGCAAAGTGCGTATAAATGCCAGTAATGTGAAACAGATTTTCATGGTAAAGAGATTCAATATATGAAAAAGTACTTGCATTCTCATCTGAAAATCGAATTCCAGTGCGGCTGAGCCCTGTATCAATTTCAATATGAAAATCGGCTGGCTGATTGAGTCTAGTTAATTCTTCACAGAGCAACTGGGCATAGGAGGTGGAGTGAAGATTTAAGGTCAGATGTTCTTTAATTACAATAGGAAGTTGGGAAGGGTGAATGCTACCGAAAATCAGAATATCCTTTTGTGAACCGGCAGCTCGAATACGCATTCCTTCTTCCAGAGTTGCAACTCCGTAGTAGTCAACCAGAAAATCACATGCTCTGACACATTCTTCAATTCCATGTCCATATGCGTTGGCTTTAACCACAGCCATGAATTTTGTTTGATGGTTCAATCTTTTTTTTAAAATATGGATATTATTAGCAAGATAAAACAAATTAATTTCAATACGTGATCTGTAGATGTCCATATAATACTCCTTTTTGTAGGAAGGAGAAAAATGAATAAGAAAAATGGCTGGTAAGTATAGTATAGCAGAAAAAAAATATAAATCAATACAATATGTATGATTTTCTGAATAAAAACAAAATAAAATTATTATAAAATTGTGACATAAAAAGCAAAAAAAGTATTGACTGTTAGAAATGTTTGTGCTATTTTCAAATAAATAGTTAGAAAAATTATGCAAAACATACAAAATACATAAAGGAAAAAGGGATATGCGGCAATTATCAAAAGTAGTATCAGAATTGAAAGCATCGCCAGTAAGAGAAATGTATGATTTAGCCAGCCAAACAGAAAATTTGTTGGATTTTACGCTGGGCGAACCTGATTTTGATACACCGGATGAAATAAAGAACGCGGCGGTCGAAGCGTTGAAGTTGAATAAAACGCATTATACACATAATGCGGGAATCTATGAATTGAGAGAAGCGGTGAGCACCTATATTAACCGTTATTGTAATATAACAGCAGATCCGGAAAGAGAAATCTTTATAGGAGCAGGTGCAACAGAGGTACTTTCACTTGTGATACGAGCCTTAATAGAAAAAGGGGACGAGGTAATTATACAGACACCCATGTGGCCCACAGTTATCGGACAGATTGATGTCTGCGGAGGAACGGTTATATCGGTTGAGCTGAAGGAAAAAAATGAATTTGTGTTGAAGGCGGAAGATATAGAGAAAAAGATAAGCGAAAAAACAAAGCTGATTATTATGAATACGCCTCAAAATCCAACAGGAGCGGTAATACCGCGGGAAGAGCAGATAAAAATTGCCGAGTTGGCTGTAAAATATGATTTGTTTTTAATTGCAGATGAGGTTTATCATAGATTTGTGTATGACGATGTAGAACATTTTAGCATTGCATCTGAGCAAAAGTATAAAAATCGTGTAATTACCATAGGAAGTCTTTCAAAAACATTTGCAATGACGGGATGGAGGCTGGGATATGGGATAGGAAATCCATATTTAATTGAGCGGATTACAAAGCTGCATGAATTTTACAGCTCTTGCACGAATACGTTTGCGCAATACGGTGCGGTGGAAGCGCTGGCAGGAAAAGGGAATTTTGTTTCTTATATGTTGGATGAATATGACAAGAGAAGGAAGTTTATAACAGAGGCTGTAAATACAATAAAAGATATTCAGTGCAGACCGCCCAAAGGCGCTTTTTATGCCTTCATTAGTATAAAAGAGACAGGGTTGACTTCAATGGAATTCTGCCAGAGGCTTTTAAAAGAAACAGGTGTCGCTCTGGCGCCTGGAATTGGCTTTGGAAAGGAGGGAGATGGATACGTTAGGTTATGTTATGCGAACGCAATGGAAAAGCTGAAAGCAGGAGCTGAAAGAATGGATAGGTTTTGCCAAAAAATATAAAGAGGAAGTGGAGAAACAAGAGTGGATGAGAATAAAACAAAATGGCTGGGGTCGATTATGGATATGATGGAGGCACATTTTGGAAAAGATGTTGAACTGGTTTTGCATAATCTCGAAGCGGACTACGAGAAAACAATTATAGATATCCGCAACGGAGAGGTTACAGGCAGAACCGTTGGAGACGGCGGTGATAATCTAGGATTGGAGGTGGTTAGAGGAACAGTAAAAAATGGAAGTAAATATAACTATATCAATTATACCGATGACGGTAAGGTATTAAAGTCATCTACATTATTCTTAAGGGATGAATCTGGACGTCCTGTTTATGCGTTGGCAATTAATGAAGATGTGACGCAGATGTGGCAGTTTGAAAAATATCTTCGGGAAAAAAATCAGTCAGGCAGAGAATCGGATGTGATTGTGCGGGATGTGAATAAACTTTTGGAAGATAGCATCAAAGATGCACAGCTTATGATAGGAAAAAGCTATGCATCAATGGATAAAAGCGATAAGCAGAGATTTATTAAATACCTGGATGATCGGGGGATTTTCCTGATTTCTAAATCAACTCAGAGAATATGTGAATTACTGGATATTGCAAAATGTACACTTTATAACTATTTAGACTTGGCAAGAAAATAATGTTATATACGAGGAGGCGAAAGTATGATTTCTAAATTGACAAGTGATTTAAAGAAAAACTGGAAGGTATTTTTAATTGCGGTTGGGTTGATGTTAATTGCGGACTCTATTGGACCGTTTTCAATTACGTTGCCCTTTGGAAAAGTTTCTATGTTTCCCCTTATTTTTGCAATTATTTTAGGGTGCTTATTCGGCCCTGATATTTTTAAAGTGGTCACAGAGGAACAGTGTAAATTTGCAGGAAGCATGGTTATGGTAGTAATGGCTCCCTATATGGTAAAGATGGGGGTGGGAGCAGGACATAATCTTAGTAAACTGATTGAATTGGGACCGGCGTTAATTTTACAGGAATTTGGAAATCTAGGGACAATTTTTCTTACACTTCCTGTTGCACTGCTTTTGGGATTGAAAAAAGAAGCCATTGGAGCCTGCTATTCAATCAACAGAGATGTGAATTTGGGATTGACTACGGATGTATTTGGTGCGGAAGCTTCAGAAACAAGAGGAACCTTTGCTGTTTATATAACGGGGGCGGTTGTGGGAACTATATTTGCAAGCCTTATGGTGAGTATTATTGCATCTCTTGATATTTTTCATCCGCTGGCTCTTGGAATGGCAGCCGGTGTAGGAAGTTCTAGCATGATGGCAGCAATGACAGGAACTCTTTCAACTTTTTATCCGGAATATGCGGAACAGATGGGAGTGCTGGCGGGAGCGAGTGATATGTTGACAGGAGCAGATGGTATTTTTATGGGAGTATTCATAGGAATCCCATTAACACGGTTTTTATATAAAAAGTGGGAGCCTTTTTTTGCAAAACTGAGACATGAAAAAAGTGAAGTACTGGCAGAGGAGGAGAAAAATGAAATATAAGGTTGACTTTTTGAGAGAAGCAGTTTTGCTGATAATAGCAATGTTTTTGATGTGTATAACAAATTCATATGGATATAAGATTCCTATTATTGATTCTATAAAAGGTATCGGCTTATTATGCGTAATCGCGTGGCTAGGTGTTTGTCTGGGAAAATTTATGAACAACTTTGTTAAACTCCCAATTTTCCTTTATCTTTCTGTGTTGGCAATGTTTTTGGCATCGCCGGTATCTCCGATTGCAGAAGACGTATACAGTATTGCATCTAAGGTTGAATTCTTAACTCCGACTACAGCGTTGGGGGCATTTGCCGGAATCTCTTTAGGGAAAGATATTAAGACCTTTTCGAAGACAGGGTGGAAATTGATTATTGTCGGATTGATCGTTATTGTGGGGACATATTTGGGCTCTGCGTTGATTGCGCAGGTGGTAATGTCATTAACTGGAAATATATAGGAGAAAAGCGATGTATGATTTAATTATAAAGAACTGTTCTGTGATGATGCCGGATTTTTCAATAAAGAAAGAGCAGGATATTTTAATTCAGGATTCTTTTATAGTGAAGATTACAGATACAGATGATGGATATGAATCAAAAGAAGTACTTAATGGAAAAAATAAATTAGTAATGCCAGGGCTCGTTGATGGGCATACGCATACATGTCAGCAGCTTTTGCGCGGAAGGACAGCTAATGAGTATCCTATGGTCTGGACAAGGATTCTTGTTCCTTATGAGAGCAGCCTGACACCGGAGGATTGTTACTGGAGTGCAAAGCTGGCGTGTCTTGAAATGATTAAATCAGGAACAACAGCGTTCGCTGAGTCCGGTTCAACTCATATGGGAGATGTGGCTAATGCAGTAATCGAGTCGGGGATGCGGGCAGCTCTTGCACGGTCAACAATGGATATAGGAGATGCAATCCCCGATTGCATGAAGGAAAGTTCAGAATTGAATATTCTTCATACAGAAGCGCTGTATGATAAATACCAGGGAACCGGTGATGGAAGAGTTGATATTTGGTTTGCAATCCGGCAGGTCATGACATGTTCGCCGGAATTGATTCGTGAAATAGGGAAAGAAGCCAGACGGTTAAAAACAGGTATTCATGCGCATCTGTGCGAACACAAGGATGAGGTGAGTTTTTGTCTTCAGCATTATCAAAAACGTCCGGCAGAATTCTTAGATGATATGGGAGTATTGGGGCCTAACCTGCTTACTGCCCATAATGTGGTGCTTTCTGAGCGGGATATTGATTTGCTTGGAGAAAGAAATGTAAAACTGATCCATTGCCCGAGAGCTAATTACGCAAATCATGGTTTTCCAAAGACACCGAGAATTTTGCAGAATAATATGTCTCTGGGATTGGGGTGTGATGGCGCGTCCAGACCGAATCTTAGTCTGTTTGCGGAAATGAAGCATTTGCTTTATGGTACAATGGCATTTTGGGGGATTCCTATTTTTGACCCGGATATTATTTGTGCAAAGGATTTGTTGAAAATGGTCACGGTCGGAGGCGCTAGGGCACTTCAGCACGAAGCTGAACTGGGAACAATTGAAGAGGGAAAGAAGGCAGACCTTATCACAATCAATTTGATGCAACCACATCTGACACCTACCCATAATCTGTTAAATACCCTTGTAGATTGTGCGGCAGAACATGATGTAACGGATTCTGTCATTAATGGTAAAATTGTTATGAGGGATCGGAATGTTCTCACGATGAATGAGGAAGAAATCATAAAAGAATGTTCAAAACGCATGAAGCAGATTGCGGAACGTTCGGGTATATAACGTAATAAACACATACAGAAAATTTCTTCAGTGCAGAGAAATATATTTAAGGGATATCTGCTCGAAAATTAGGCGCGCCAATTAGGCGCGCCCTTTGATTTCAAATCTCTCAAGATTTATTTATTACCTTTCAGGTATTCATCAATACCTCTTGCACCAGCTTTGCCAGCTTCCATTGCAAGGATAACAGTTGCTGCGCCTGTCACAGCGTCACCGCCTGCGTATACGCCTTCCTTGGTGGTCTTGCCGTTTGTTTCGTCAGCAATGATACATTTCCACTTGTTGGTCTCCAGACCTTCAGTTGTAGATGAGATCAGTGGGTTTGGAGAAGTACCAAGGGACATGATAACAGTATCTACATCGATGGTATAATCAGAACCTTCTACTTCTACAGGTCTGCGGCGTCCGGAAGCATCTGGCTCACCCAGTTCCATCTTACGTACTACCATACCGGTTACCCAGTCATTTTCATCTGTTAAAATTTCTACTGGATTGGTCAGAAGATCAAAGATAACCCCTTCTTCTTTTGCATGGTGAACTTCCTCAGCACGGGCCGGAAGTTCTGCTTCACTTCTTCTATATACAACATGTACTTCTGCACCCAGACGAAGAGCCGTTCTTGCAGCATCCATTGCTACGTTTCCACCACCTACGATAGCAACCTTCTTGCCTAAGTAAATAGGAGTGTCATAGTCATCACGGAATGCCTTCATCAGGTTGCTTCTGGTCAGATACTCGTTTGCGGATAATACGCCGTTTGCGTTCTCCCCTGGGATACCCATGAACTTAGGAAGTCCGGCACCAGAACCGATAAATACAGCCTTGAAACCTTCCTCTTCCATCAGTTCGTCAATAGTAACGGACTTGCCGATGATAACGTCTGTTTCAATCTTAACGCCTAATTTTTTAACATTCTCAACTTCCGGACGTACGACTCTGGTCTTTGGAAGACGGAACTCAGGAATACCATAAGTAAGAACGCCGCCTGGCTCATGAAGTGCCTCGAAAATGGTTACTTCGTAGCCCAACTTCGCAAGATCGCCTGCACAGGTCAGACCGGAAGGGCCTGAACCGATAACAGCTACCTTGATGCCGTTAGTAGTCTCTGGCTTAGCTGGTACAACACCATTCTCTCTGGACCAGTCTGCTACAAAACGCTCCAGCTTACCGATAGAAATAGGATCACCCTTAAAACCACGGATACATTTTCCTTCACACTGACTTTCCTGTGGGCAGACACGTCCGCAGACTGCGGGCAGTGCACTGGATTCAGCAATAGTTGCTGCTGCGTCTTTAAACTTACCTTCTTTTACTTCTGAAATAAATTTAGGAATGTTGATAGATACAGGACAACCCTTTACACACTGCGCGTTCTTGCAGTTTAAGCAGCGGGCTGCTTCTTCCTGTGCTTCTTCCTGGTTATATCCAAGACATACTTCCTCAAAATTAGTAGCTCTTACCTTTGGATCCTGTTCTCTTACAGGTACTCTCTTTAATACATCCATTATTCTTCACCTCCGCAGTTTCCGCATCCGCCGTGATGTGTCTTGCCTTCCTGGAATTTCAGGATAGCCCGGCCTTCTTCTGTCTTATACATCTGCTGACGTTTCATAGCCTGGTCGAAATCTACCAGATGTCCGTCAAACTCAGGTCCGTCTACACATGCAAACTTCACTTCACCGCCTACAGAAACACGGCATGCTCCGCACATACCAGTTCCATCTACCATGATCGGGTTCAGGCTGACGATCGTTGGGATTCCCAGTTCTTTGGTCAGCTTACATACGAATTTCATCATGATCATCGGTCCGATGGCAACACATACATCGTACTTTTTGCCCTGATTTTCAACCAGGTCTTTGATAACCTCTGTTACCATGCCTTTGCGCTCATAGGAACCATCATCTGTGGTTACATACAGATTTCCTGCAGCTGCCCTTAACTTATCTTCCAGGATCAGAAGGCTCTTGGTCTTGGATCCTTCAATTACATCTACATCAATGCCATGCTCACGCATCCACTTAACCTGTGGATAAACAGGAGCAGAACCAACGCCACCTGCTACGAACAGGTATTTTCTCTTCTTAACTTCTTCTAAATCTTCTTTAACAAACTCAGATGGCTGTCCTAAAGGACCTACGAAATCCTGGAAATAATCTCCTGCTTTCAGTTCTGCCATACGCATGGTAGAAGCGCCTACGATCTGGAATACGATTGTTACCAGGCCTTTCTCACGGTCAAAATCGCAGATAGTAAGCGGGATCCTCTCACCAACTTCATCCATCTTAACGATAACAAATTCTCCTGGCTGACAGGCTCTTGCTACACGGGGTGCTTCCACATCCATCAGATAGATCTTGTCTGCCAGACATTCTGCATTTACAATCTTGTACATGTTTTCCCTCCTAAAATGTTTTATGTCCAATGGACATTTTTCATAAAACTTCTATTATAGATCAGGCAGATCACTCTATCCTGATTCTGTAACCTTTTTCCCAGCTCTCCCAGGCTTTCAGCTTCTGGATTCCCTGTCTGTCTTTTAACTCTCCGTTGAAATCCTTTGAGTCACAAACACCATACCATGGCTCCAGACATACAAATGGATGTGTCTTTTCCATGGTCCAGACTCCTACAAACGGAAAACCATCACACAATACTGTAACATATGGTTTGCCATCTGTCAAAAGGCCTATGCTGCTGATCTGTTTGTTGTCAAACATATAGGTAAGTGCTGTATCAAAAAATCCCGGTGTTACAGGAACTTTTCCTTCTGTCAGCTTTAAATCGCCCTGAAGAGCATTGTCTTCATATCCTTCTGCATCCGGTGCCTGATAATGAAGGCTGTCCTGGTATTGACCTGCATTTACACCTTCTTTGTTAAATACAAGTGTGTAATCATAAATGGTCTTTCCTTCCGGAACCTGAAATGCCGGATGACCACCGATCATAAACAGCATTTCCTTTCCATTCAAATTGGTCACTTTCCAGGAAGTTTCAATGGCACGTCCTTTTAACCGGTGGGTGATCTCAAGTTCAAAATGAAATGGATATTTCTCCATTGTCCCAGGTGTATCTTTTAATACGTATGTACACTCATCCATATCACAGAGTACAGGTTCAAAATCCATATCTCGTGCAAATCCGTGGGAAGAAATATTGTATTCCTTTCCCTCATAACGGTATTTTCCATCTACTGATTTTCCAATAAATGGAAAAAGGATCGGTGAATGACGGTTCCAGACTGCCGGATCAGCACTCCAGAGTATCTCTCTGTCCGCTTTTTTATCATAGATCCTGGACAACTGGGCACCATGACGTTCTACTGTGATCAAAAGTTCTTCATTTTCCAATGTAAAAATGGATCCGTCACTTTTCATGTTCTATTCCCCCCAAAAAAATCTTCAGATTCTGCTATGTCCTGTTGTCATAATTTATCCTGATCATTTAATCTGTTTTCTTACGTAAACTTCCGGCGTGTAACACAGACTGAAATAGGTCTGTTCTTCGCCTTCTTCTGTCATTTCCCATTCCGTGGATCTGCAAAGATCTACCGGAAACTTTACATCTGCATCATATTCATAATCAATATGTGTCAGATAAACAGTGGTGCAATAAGGCAGGAGCTGACGGAAAATACTCTCTCCGCCGATCACATAAATATCATCTTCAGAAAACTGCTTTAAATATTCCATGGTTTCTGCAATGCTGTGACAAACAACGGCTCCTTTTATCTTATAGGACGGATTTTCAGAAAGTACCACATTGATGCGTTTTCCTAATGGCTGCCCCCCTGGAAGCCCTTCTAATGTTTTCCGCCCCATGACCACTACTTTTCCCTGGGTCTCTTTTAAAAAGCCCTGCTGTACTGCAGGAATAGTCACTAACGGCTGTTCGCCTCTGCCAATGGCCCCATTATTATCTGCTGTTACAAGAAATTTCATTGATACTGCCTTTCATAGATCCTGAATTCATAGTCCAGAGCCGGCTGATCACCTTCCGGTCCATTGGTAAAGCGTTCACCGGCAGATGCCATTTTCCAGTTCTCCTGTGCCTCCAGATCCGGCAGATAGGTATCTGCCTCAAATGTATGATAAACATGGGTAATATAAGCTTTTTCACACCATGGCAGAAATGCCTTGTAGATCATCCCTCCACCGATAATGAAAACATCCTCTTTGGGATACTGTTTAAGGGTTTCCAGGGTTTCTTCTATGCTATGGCAGACCGTTACTCCTTCCGGCGCAAAGTCCTGATTTTGTGTAAGGACAATATTAACACGGTTCTTCAATGGCTTTCCCCCTGGAAAGCTTTCCAGTGTTTTTCGCCCCATAACTACTACTTTTCCTTTCGTAGTCTCACGAAAATATTTCATATCACCGGAAATGTGTGCCAGTAATCCGCCATTTTTTCCGATTCCCCAGTTTTCGTCTGCTGCTGCGATCAGATTCATTTATAAAGCCCCTTGTCTGTTTGTTTATAATTTAACTACCAGAAGAATTATAACACGTAGTCTGTAAAATTGGAAGATATCTATAGATGTTTTAAACGAGATAACCGGCAGACCACACATTTAACCTGGTACAGTTATTTATGAAACGATGTACTGGCTTAAATTTTGCTGTACTGCATGGCTGAGATTTGATATACTTGAAGATATAAAGAAAAACTAAGGAGACACTAATCTACATGAGTTACGCAGATCAGCTTTTTATAAAAAATTGCAAAGACATTCTTGAAAATGGAGTATGGGATACAGACCATGAAGTCCGCCCTGTGTGGGAAGACGGCACTCCTGCTCATACCATCAAAAAATTTGGTATTGTAAACCGTTATGATCTGACAAAGGAATTTCCGGTGATCACATTGCGCCGTACTTATTTTAAATCTGCAGTAGATGAACTGCTGTGGATCTGGCAGAAAAAGTCCAACAACGTACACGACTTAAAAAGCCATATCTGGGATTCCTGGGCTGACGAAACTGGCAGTATCGGAAAAGCCTATGGTTATCAGCTGGGGGTAAAGCACCATTATAAAGAGGGCGATTTCGACCAGGTAGACCGTATCCTTTATGACTTAAAGCACAATCCTTTAAGCCGCCGCATCATGTCCAATATTTACAATCATCATGATTTAAGTGAAATGCACCTGTATCCATGTGCTTACAGCATGACTTTTAATGTATCCGGAGACACTTTAAACGGTATCTTAAACCAGCGCTCACAGGATATGCTCACTGCCAACAGCTGGAACGTATGCCAGTATGCAGTGCTGATGCACATGTTTGCCCAGGCAAGCGGCCTGAAAGTGGGCGAACTGGTCCATGTGATCGCAGATGCACATATTTATGACCGTCACATTCCTATGGTAGAAGAACTTTTAAAGAAAGAGCCTCTGCCAGGGCCAACTTTATGGGTTGATCCAGAAATAAAAGATTTCTACCAGTTTACAACTGACAGCTTCAAACTGGAAAATTATCAGTATCATCCATTTGATCACAAGGTTCCCGTAGCGATCTGATGATACCAGGATCACAAAGTTTAAAGGGGCTGTGAAAAAAGAATAGTCCCCCAAAAAAGAAAGACCAAGAGTTTATAATGAACTCAAGGTCTTTCTTTCTGTTATAATTAACTTGCAATGAAAATTAATAACATAATCTATTCTAACCCCAAATAGGCAGTTTTGCCAATGCTAATTCAAGATTATTTGGACATCTGTAATCCAGTGCTGACTTTTGACAGATTTATGGGAGAAATCGAACTGGAGAAATATCTGAAAAATATTCCTCAACATTATACAGGAAGACTCAGGTATGACCCGGTCAGCATGCTGAAAACAGTTTTGTTTGGATTTATGGCGAATGGCTATATATCATTGCGTGAACTGGAGGATCAGTGTAAAATCAATCTCCGCTTCATGTATCTTATGGATCATCAAGCACCTTCTTACCGTACTTTCGGCTACTTCATCAACGAAGTACTTGCTGATTCCATTGAAGAAATATTTCAAGATATAAACAAAAAAATCTTCGAGACAGAGCATGTGGATCTTCAACATCTATACATTGATGGATCCAAGTTTGAAGCAAATGCGAATAAATACTCCTGGGTATGGAAAAAAGCAACCGAAAAATCCAGATACCGTCTCTTTGGTAAGACCACCACACTCTTTGAGGAAATCAATGAGGAACTTTCATGTACAGGTATGAAACTTTGTATCAATAGTGAGTACGCACCAGAGTATCTGAAGGAAGCTGCTGAACAGTATGAAGAAGTCTGGCAGATTAATGAAGCAATGTTTGTTCATGGCAGGGGACATCGCAAAACTACACAACAACGTCATTATGAGAAACTCAAAGAGTATGCTGCTAAGTTGGAAGAATACGTGGAAAAAATCAAAATCTGTGGAGAAGATCGCAACAGCTACCCGAAAACAGATCATTCAGCCACTTTTATGCGAATCAAGACAGACTACATGGGAAATGACCAGTTGCTTCCAGCTTATAATGTACAGGTCGGTGTTGCAGATGAATACATTGCTGTTGTTGATGTAAATCAGTATCGCTCAGATATGGATTGTTTTATTCCATTAATAAACAAGTTTTATACTACATATGGCTTCTATCCGAAGTACCCAGTAGCAGATGCCGGATATGGTTCTTACAACAATTACATCTTCTGTGAGCAGCAAGGAATGGAAAAATATATGAAGTTTCCCATGTTCAAGAAAGAGACTACTGACAAGAAATACCATGAAGATCCATTTCGTGCAGTAAATTTTCCAATCGGGGAAGACGGAATCATGCGTTGCCCAAACGGGAAAGACTTTTATCTTCAGTATCGAAAAAACGTAAAAGGGAACAAGTATGGGCGTCAGGAAGAAGTGTACCAGTGTGAAGACTGCTCCGGCTGTCCATACGCAGAACAATGTAAAAAGACAGACAAAAACCGTACTGTTCAGATCAACCGCGAACTTACAGTGATGCATCAGGAAGTGATAGAAAATCTCGAAAGTATCCAGTGAGCGCTTCTAAGGATGAACAGATCCATTCAGGCAGAAGGTACCTTTGGTATCATGAAAAACGACCGGTGGTACAAAAGGTACGCAGAGCATGACACTCACAAAGCAGTGTCCATTCAGATAGTTGGAACCGTTGTGTGCGGCATGGTCAAACAGTTTTGAAACATTTTCAAATTTTGTGCCAAATTTAGATACCATCGTATCATCCACACACAGAAACACAGGCTGCGTCTGCAATGAATCCGGTATCAGCTTCAAAGCAATCCTGACAGTGGTATTCATAAATCTGGAATAATCAACCTTTGCATAGGAACATGCATAATAAAATACATTCAGTGATTTCTCCGTTATTCCGGATAAAAAATGCTGATACCGAAACCGGATGGAATGTGCGGATTCTGAGGTCAATATGGATAATATCAGCAGAAATAAGGTATCTGCTGTCGGAACAGAAAAAGTTTCAAAATAAATCAAAAAATATTGATGAAGTCTACCAATCAGTGTTTTTTCGTTATATAATGTTTTTGTCGTACAGGGTCACTTTCCTTTGTAATGTTTTGGGTCAAATTCATTATACATCAGAAAGTCCTGTACGATATTTTTTTATGAAAAAGTTGTAAAGTGGTGAACCTGTTCAACACTATTCATAATAGGCAAATGCATTTCTCATGAATTTCCTATATTTTCTCGTTTTTAATGTTAGATTCCACCAAAACATTCCCTAATTTTCTTGGAAATATCCGAATCAACAAAACCTTTCTGCGCCATGTCATCGAGCATCTCACACGTTTTTTCGTGCGATAAACCTTTCTTATATGGTCTGTCCTCGGTTAATGCCTGATAAATATCAATACATGCCATAATACGTTCCGGCTCATTTAATTCAGCTGCGGTTTTTCCAAAAGGATACCCTTTTCCATTTAATTTTTCATGATGGAAAGCTGCCCAATCTCGTATTTCTTCAAAATCATTAACCTCTGATAATATAAGGTATGTATAGCCAGCATGATTCTTCATTTTTGAAAATTCATCATCCGTAAGCTTATCCGGTTTTTCCAAAATTTCATTGCCTACTGCCATCTTCCCAATATCATGCAGTGCACCAGCCAAATAAATTTTTTGCACATTAATAGAATCATATCCGATATATTGAGCAAAAAAAGCTGCTTTTTCAGCCACTCCTATAGAATGTCTGCTTGTAAAAGAAGATTTATAATCTACAATCTTTGCAAAAAAATCTGCGACATTTTTACACGTTTTCCAATCAAAAACCTGTTTTTGTCTTGGGATAATCTCCCATAGCTTCATTTCAAAAGAATTATCACTTAAACATATAAATGATTCAGAATGTGGGAATGCATGAAAAAAGGCATTCACACATTCTGAATCGAATAATCCATCCCTATTTTTTAAAAGGTACTGACATATAAAATTCCAACTTTTATTTCCAGATCCCGTATTATTTCCTATAATATCAATGGTATCTGCAAGATGAATAATCCTTGCAAACAATGGAATTTCATTCCACTTTTTTTGAAAAGGACCAGTTCCATCGGCATGTTCATGATGATACAAAATCACATTTGACACATCTGTTTTAAATGGAATTTTAGTAATATTTTTTTCACCATAAATACAATGAAAATTTGTTTTTTTCTCGGATAAATCTTTTTTACAATTAATGACGGAATCCTTTTTCAGTTCTTCCGAAATATATTGTGTCAAAGCATTATCATGCAGTAAAGCACACATGGCTAAATCTTGTAATTCATCACCTTGAATTTTCCAATATTCAGCCATGCATATACTTATATAAGCCACTCTTTTTCCATGTTTGTTTTTGATATTTACCAACTCTGCTTCTATACAGTCCAAAGCATAAGAATAGGCTCCTGCAAGTCCGATGATATCTATACTTAGTTCTTCTTTCATTGGTATAATCCTATCATAATACATTTATTCTTCTGAGAACTGGTCTTTTCCTACAGAGCATAACGGACATTCAAAATCTTCTGGAATATCCTCCCACTTTGTACCAGGTGCAATACCACCTTCTGGATAGCCCTTCTCCTCATCGTATTCCCATCCGCAAACATCACATACGTATTTCATTCGTTGTTCCTCCTTGTAAATATATTAATACACAGCCTATATTACTGTTATATTTGTGTTGTTCTGTAACCTTAATATGTATAAATGCTTTTAGCATTTCCATAATCCATGCAGGTTACAATATCCATATACTTCTTCTACCTGTTCACCATCGCAAAGACAAAAATCTGCTACCGGCTCCTGCCCTGGATTTAACTGTTTTCTGTATATTCCCTGGTTTGTATTTAATGTAATCCACTCAATGAAATGCTCTTCAAGCATTGGATGTTTTGTCTCTCCGACCACGACATGAACATGACTGCCTTCTATCGTATATACAGGTACATGCTTCTCGACAGCAGCATCTGTCACTCCGGCTTTTAATTCCTGCATAGATTCTCCGCAACAAATTACAGGTACACCCTTATCTTTTACCTTTTCAACAATGTTTCCACAATGCTTACAAATATAATACCTTACTTCCATGCCTTTTTCTCCTTCCATGTGTAAAATTTATAATTCAATTGTCTCCATAATCTTTTTCAATGAATCTGCAGATTCCTTAAGCTTTAACGCTTCCTCGCCACTTAAATTAATAGGTATATCAGACTCAATACCATCTGCACCTACAATAGCTGGCATACTTAACGATACTCCGTCAATATCATATACTCCATGAATCATGTGTGATACAGGAAGTATTGATTTTTCATCTCTCATAATCACTTCGCAGATTCTTTTTACAGACATTGCAATTCCATAATATGTAGCGTGCTTTTTGTTTATAATCTCATAAGCACTGTTCTTGACTGCTGTAGCTATTTCTGCCGTGTTTTCCTTGTGCTTGTAATGTCCACGCATTTCACACATTTCACTTAATGGAACACCAGATACATTGGCTGATGACCATGCTACAACTTCGCTGTCTCCATGCTCACCTACTATAAATGCATGAACACTCCTGCTGTCCACAGATAAATGCTCACCAAGCTTATATCTTAATCTGGCACTATCTAACACAGTACCCGATCCAATAACCCTGTTTTCTGGAAGTCCTGATAACTTTATGGCTACCTGAGTCAGGATATCTACCGGATTCGCAACTACAAGCATGATACCTACAAAATTTCTCTTTGCTATTTCAGGAATGATTGACTTAAATATTGCTACATTTTTATTTACGAGATCAAGCCTTGTCTCTCCCGGTTTCTGTCCCGCTCCGGCAGATATGACAACAATTGCAGCATCAGCCACATCATCATAATCTCCGGCATATATTTTCATCGGACTCGCAAATGGAATACCATGACTGATATCCATCGCTTCTCCTTCTGCCTTGTTCTTATCTGCATCGATAAGGACAATCTCTGTAAACAAGCCACTCTGCATCAGAGCAAATACCGATGCAGAACCAACAAAGCCACAGCCTATCATTACTGCTTTTTTTGAATTAATCACTTTCTTCTTCGTAATAATCTCATCTCCTTAATAGTTTTCTTCATGTACTTCAAAATAGCTCTTTGGGTGGTTACATACCGGACATACCTCAGGCGCCTTAGTTCCTACCACAATATGTCCGCAGTTACGGCATTCCCATACCTTAACTTCGCTCTTTTCAAATACCTGTGCAGTTTCAATATTCTTAAGAAGTGCACGATATCTTTCCTCATGGTGCTTCTCAATCTCACCTACTGCCCTGAATTTTGCTGCAAGCTCAGGGAATCCTTCTTCCTCAGCTGTTTTAGCAAAGCCATCATACATATCTGTCCACTCATAATTTTCGCCTTCTGCCGCTGCCGCCAGGTTTTCCTTTGTATCACCAATTCCTGCTAATTCCTTGAACCACATCTTTGCATGTTCTTTCTCATTATCTGCAGTCTTTAAAAACAATGCTGACATCTGCTCGTAACCTTCCTTTTTCGCTACAGAAGCAAAATAGGTATACTTATTTCTTGCCTGTGATTCCCCTGCAAATGCCTCCTGTAAATTCTTCTCTGTCTGTGTTCCTGCATATTTGTTTTCTGCCATCTCTTTTACCTCCGTTTTCTTTACTACTTTTTCAAAATCTGATGCCGGGTGCTTGCACAAAGGACATATAAAGTCATCCGGTAATTCCTCGCCTACATATTCATATCCGCAAATTCTGCAACGCCATATTGTCTGACTGACCTCTGTTTTTCCAACCTCCTGTGGCTTAGGCTTAATATTATTCTGATAATAATCATATGTTACTGAAGGAACATTGCTTAAAACTTCCATATCGGTTATCTCACCGATAAACATCGTATGTGAACCCAAGTCCTCTGTTTTAGTAACTGTCACAGAAATGTATGCATTTGTACCTTCTGTAATATAATAAATACCATTCGTGCCCCTGGCACACTGCTCAAATGCTTCAAACTTATTGGTATCTCTTCCTGATTGGAAGCCAAAATGTTTGAACAATTCAAATTGTGCCTTCTGACTTAAGACTGATACAGTAAATTTTCCGGTTCTTTGAATCATATCATGCGTATAATTTGCCTTATTTACACAGATACTTAACTGGTTTGGTTCCGAAGCTGCCTGAATGGCTGTATTAATGATGCATCCGTTATCTTTTTCTGCTTCTTTAGCGGTCAATATAAACAGTCCATAACTCAACTTATACATTGCTTTCCTATCCATGCTGTTCCTCCTTTACCTTCTCCCTGCATTTCGGGCAAATGCCTTTAAATGAAATATCATAATCCACAAATTCAATTCCATGAGTGTTATGAATTCTTTCCAGCAAATCCGGTATTTGATCCATATCCACATCAAAAATTTCACCGCACTTTATACATCTTACATGGTAATGATTTTTCAATGTAAAATCAAATCGGTTCGGTCCATCCGGAACTTCAACCTTTCTTAATGCACCTTCCTCTACCAATATATCAAGATTTCTATATACAGTTCCTTTTCCAATTGTTGGATATGCTTCTTTTATAAATTCATACACTTCATTAGCCGTAACATGTCTTCTCATTTCGTATACGGTATTTCTTACAAGATCTTTTTGAATGGTATTTCTCCTACTTGTCATTCGTCCTCCTTATTAGGATTAGTTCTTAATAAGGATTATATACCACTATCATACTATTGTCAATAAAAATAGTAATAATTCTCATTATTATAAAAGCTGCCAAACTGAACATCTTTTTCCTGAATAACTATTTTATTTTGCGTTCAAATACATATTCTGAATCTGAAGATAAATCAGACCTAAACGAATATCCGAGTCTGTCAAATTTCTGAATCTCCACCGGATTTTCAATATTATTTTCCGCTATGAATCTGACTATTTCACCACGAGCCATCTTGGCATAGGTACCTTTTGTTACCAATTTATCTCCGGATAACTCACAAAATACAATCGTAATATATCTGTCCTGTGGTGTCAGATACTTTTCTATACATTTTGAGTATTCTTTTGATGCAAGATTAATGATAATCCTACTGTCATCGATTACTGAGCGGTATAACAATTCTCCCCAGTACTCATACAGATTTTTTGCATCTCCAATTCCAACCTTTGCCTGCATTTCAAGACGATAAGGAGTCACACCATCCATTGGTTTTAAAATGCCATAAAACGCAGACAAGATTCTTAAATGATTTTGCAAATACTCAAACTGCTGGATTTCAAACACAGATGGTGCCATATATTGAAATGCAATCCCTTCATATGCTAAAACAGCCGGAGTAAGCCTGTTATAAAGATCCATATTTTCCAATCTGTTAAAGTTCTGCTCTGCAATCTTGTCATTACATTTCCAGATAGCTTTCAGATCTTCTTTTGATTTGCTTTTCATCCAGTTTAATACTTCTGCTGTCTTATCAATATAGACAGGTAGTTCAACCGGTGCTAAGTTATCGGTATCTACAATCATCTTTTTTGCAGGTGATAAAATAATCTTCATTATGCCAATTCCTTAAGCATATTTTCAGGATCATCTGCCGCCTTGACTTTATCATTTGCCTTTATAATGATTCCCTGCTCATCAATAAGATATGTAGTTCTTACTACACCCATAGATACTTTTCCATAATTTTTCTTTTCTTTCCAGACATCATATGCTTCAATAACTTTACGCTCCGGATCTGCTAATAGCGTAAATGCCAGTCCGTATTTTTCTTCAAATCTCTTGTGAGACGCTACAGAGTCCTTGCTTACTCCAAGGATCACCGCACCTTTTTCGGTAAATTGAGGATAACGCTCTGAAAAACCACATGCCTGTTTTGTACAGCCTGGTGTATTATCCTTTGGGTAAAAATATAAAATTACTTTTTTACCTAAATAATTACTTAATTTATGCATTTCTCCATTCTGATCCGGCAATTCAAAGTCCGGTGCTTTTTTTCCTACTTCTAACATATTTTATTCCTCCACTTCTTTCAATTCCACCTGTTTTCTTGTCCTCTTATTGCCAGAAATCATTTTATGACCAGAATAGACTGCCATAATCATGCATATCAGAGAGCCAAATGCAAAGTATTTGTGTGCTGCTTTTAACCCTTTATATCCTGTATAAAAAGTTCCAACCATTGTAACTATTGCTCCGATTGACCAATATTTATGTGCTTTCATGATACACCTCCATATTTTATTATCAACATCATAATACAACAATTTATTATTTTTCAACACCAGCATTTTTCATAGTTTTCTTTTATTTAACACCACTTTACAACTTTTTCATAAAAAAATATCGTACAGGACTTTCTGATGTATAATGAATTTGACCCAAAACATTACAAAGGAAAGTGACCCTGTACGACAAAAACATTATACAACGAAAAAACACTGATTGGTAGACTTCATCAATATTTTTTGATTTATTTTGAAACTTTTTCTGTTCCGACAGCAGATACCTTATTTCTGCTGATATTATCCATATTGACCTTAGAAGCTGCACATTCCATCTGGTTTCTGTATCAGCATTTTTTATCCGGAATAACGGAGAAATCACTGAATGTATTTTATTATGCATGTTCCTATGCAAAGGTTGATTATTCCAGATTTATGAATACCACTGTCAGGATTGCTTTGAAGCTGATACCGGATTCATTGCAGACGCAGCCTGTATTTCTGTGTGTGGATGATACGATGGTATCTAAATTTGGCACAAAATTTGAAAATGTTTCAAAACTGTTTGACCACGCCGCACACAACGGTTCCAACTATCTGAATGGACACTGCTTTGTGAGTGTCATGCTCTGCGTACCTGTCTGGAATGGGGATAAAGTATTTTATCTTTCCGTTCCTCTTGGTTATCGTATGTGGCAGAAAAAAGAGTCTAAACTGGAACTGGCAGCCTCCATGATCCGGCAGGTTATGCCTGAATTTCACAGCAAAGATCATGTCGTCATCCTTTGTGACAGTTGGTATACAAAACAGAACCTGGTATCCATCATTGATGAATATCCGGATCTGGATCTGATTAGCAATGCAAGGATTGATTCTGTCATGTATGATCTTGCACCTGCACAGACCGGTCATCGGGGACGTCCTGCCAAACATGGAAAACGTCTTTCTGTTGAAACAGATTTTACGTTTTCCAATGAAAAGATCGGTGATTATTATACCGGTGTCCGCCGGGTTCTCGCTAAGATCTTCGGCAACAGGGAAATCCTTGCCTATGTCACTGCCACAGAAAAAGAACATGGTACAAAACGACTGTTTTTCAGTACCATTTTCCCGGAAGATCTACAGATTTTCTGTGCATGGCAGGAAAAAGCACCATTGAACCAGACCGGAAGTGACCGTATGAAATACATTCCACTGTTGCTATATTCGTTTCGCTGGAATATTGAAACAAGCTATTGTGAACAGAAAACGTTCTGGTCTTTTTGCAACTATATGGTGCGAAGCTGCAAAGGGATTGAAATGCTGGTTAATCTGATCAACATCAGTTACTGTGCCATGAAGATTCTGCCCTATCAGAACGAACATTTTTCTGAGTACCGTACAAAAAGCGTACAGGAGTTTCGTTTTGAATTAAGTCAGGGCATTCGCAGTCAGATATTTTTTTCCACTTTCGTGAAAAATATCGAAACACATATAAAATCAAATGCTATGACAAAGACCTTAAAACAGCTGATTCATCAACAAGTCTATCATTTATAAAGTTGTAAAGTGGTGTAATATAACTATTATTATAACCATAAGCAAAAGGACGCATGAAAAAACTCTCGTTTTTTCATGCGTCCTTTTGAATCTGGGCTACTCTGAGGCATTTAGACCTGTGCAATCAAATTCGCAGACAAGTGAGTGGTATAGTATCCAAGTAGGCATCATTTTAACTGGACTGCTTTCCTCAATCCAAAGGAGTAGATCCACTTTTCTTTTACCCTTTTGCCTGTAAGCTGGGTCAGTGCCCTTCCATAATAATCTAACTGTACCTGATATCTTTCTTTTAACAGCTTTTCCCCAGCTTCTTCCTCTTTAGGAACACGATCTGTTTTATAGTCGATCAGGATAAATCCGTCCTCTTCTTCAATATAGGCATCAATTACTCCCTGTATCAGCACCAGTTCCTCAGATTTTGGGCCATTTTGCATTTCACTGGCCGGAATACCGATCATAAACTGACGTTCTCTGTGAAGCTTTCCTTCTTTTTGGGCTAATGCCATCCGGCGTCCTAAAGAGCTTTCCAGAAATTTCCAGATATCCCATATAAAAATAGACTCATAGGCTTCTTCTGTAAGGAATCCCCGCTGGTACAGGTCTAATAAGCTAGATTCCAGCTTTTTCTGATCACTGACAGCTGTCAGATCCAGACATTCCAATACACGATGATAGGCAGTTCCCCTGAATGCACCCTTCCTGCCATTTTTTTCTGTTTTGTCGTCTGTACTGCTATTTTCAGATTCCTCACTTTGTGTTCCATGTTCCAGCCTTCCATCATGACCGTTTTCCATTTTCCACATGCTTTCCCGCCAGGTTCCCATGTCTTCCTCTTCTCGTCCGATCTGGCTCTGCTTTTTCAGTTCTGATACAGACATCTGGGTATACAGCTTCGTATCATCTGCATATGGATAAGCATAATTTAACGCTGCTTCCAGCTGTTTATTCATTTTCTTATCATAAACCTGACTGGTATCCAGGTTCAGCAGCTCTTCTTTTGCATTTTGCCTTTCCATCTGACGTTTCAGTTCCTGTCCTACTAACTGGTCAAGCTGTATCTCCCTTACTTTCATATGTCCCGCGGGTACAGCTGGTCTGGCCATAAGTACCCAGTCTAAAAATGAGCCTGCCGATGAAAGGATGGTATATGGGATCTGGCCATCTGTTAATGACAGCTGTGACCATTTTTCCAGCTTATTTTCCAGGGAACGGTCTGTTCCTGTCATTACAAGAACCTCTTTTGCACGGGTCATGGCAACATAGAGTACCCTTAGTTCCTCTCCCATGGATTCCAGCTCCATACGCCGCTTAATAGCCAGTTTTTTCAGGGTCGGGGCTTTGGTCCGCAGATTTAAGTCCATTTCATCTGCAGCTGCCCCCAGATCTGCATCCAGAAGCAATTGCCCATAAGCATCCTGCTTATTAAATTTCTTTCCCATTCCGGCTAAAAATACAACTGGAAATTCCAGACCTTTGCTTTTATGGATGCTCATAATACGCACTGAATTTCCTTCATCTCCCGGTGATGCTTCCCCGAAATCTGTATCATATTTTTTCAGCTTTTCAATGTATCTTACAAAATGGAACAGACCTCTGTAGCTGGTGGAAGCATAGGCTGCCGCCTTCTCTGCCAGCATGTCCAGATTCGCCCTGCGGGTCTCACCAGCCGGCATAGAGGAAACATAATCATAATAGCCTGTTTTCCGGTAGATCTGATACAGCAGTTCATAAACAGGCAGATATCTGGCATCCTGACGCAGTTCATCTGTGAGCTCTGCAAATATTCCCAGTTTTTTCCAGATAGCATAGGCTATTGTTTCAGGAACTTCTACACGGCCAACCTGGATTTCATTTTTATGATCGGATTCCACGCCGGATATTTCCTGGGTCTTATTTTTTGAACTATTTTCAGCTGTATTTTCATCCATCTTCCTGCATCTGCATTCTTCCCACAGCTTCCAGGCTGCATATACACCTCTGTCCTGGTTCTTTTCTGTATAGCGCTTATAAGCTGCCATCATCCATGCCATTTCATTATCATTCATCCCAATCATCGGGGAACGCAAAACTGCTGCCATAGGAATGTCCTGCATAGGATTATCGATCACGGACAGCAGACTCAGCACAGTTTCCACCTCCGTGGTGGCAAAATAACCTGTCCTCGTCTGGGCAACAGCCGGAATCCCTTCATTCATAAGTATATTTACAAACACCTCTGACCAGCCGCTCATACTCCGCAGCAATATGACCATATCTTTATAGCAGGCTTTCCTGTAAGCCTGCTGATCTTTATCCCACACATACAGCCCGTTTTTCTCATCTGTAAAACTTTTGATCTGCTCTGCGATCATTTTTGCTTCCAGCTCTCTGGCTGTATAATCTGCTGCGTCTTCGTCCAGCTGTTTAAAAGCTTCTGAACCTGTGTCCGCCACTAAAAGCTGTACCGGGATTCCTGATCTTTTATCTGTTTTTTCAAATTCTGCTCCAGGATACAGGGCTGTTTCCCTGGTATAGCGGATACCGCCCAGATTTTTGGTCATGATCTGGTAGAAAATGTCATTAATACAGGTAAGTACACTGGCCCGGCTTCGGAAGTTCTGCTGCAGTTCGATCATCTGGTAACTGCTTTCTTCCCGGCTATACGTATCATATTTTTCCATAAACAGCTCTGGTCTTGCCAGACGGAAACGGTAAATGCTCTGTTTTACATCACCTACCATAAATACATTAGGCTGCCCCAGCCGTTCTCTGGAAATGCTGCGGATCAATGTTTCCTGTACAAGGTTACTGTCCTGGTATTCATCTACCAGTATCTCTTCATACTGTCCACTTAACTCTTTAGCGGCTGCAGACGGACGTAAAATGTCTTTTTCCTGATTTTTGACACTATCATCCTTTTCCCCCATATTGCCACACTCTGTACCTGCCGTATCTTCCGTATCTTCCGCTTTCTCTACCAGTACCTTTAATGCCAGATGCTCCAGATCATTAAAATCCAGCACATTCCTCTCTCTTTTGGCCTCTGTATAAGCAGTATCAAACTGCTTTACCATATCTAACAAAACACTTATTACTGTTTTCGTATTGCGTATTCCCTGTGCCGCCTCTGCCTGCGACTGACTTCCATAAGTATCCCTGCATTTTTCCGCTGCTTTTTTCACTCTGGTACGGGTCTCGCTTACAAATGCCTTCTTATCCGGGTCAATGTCCTTGCTTCTGGCTGCTGCCAGACGGTCAAAGGTCAGGTCGTTTACAGCCTGGTAAAAAGCTTCAAAAGAACCTGTATCAGCTGCCTCTTTTACCTTCTTTAACCGGCTTACATCATTCATCAGCATAGGTTCATACACCAGAGGCCCGTTTTCCTCTCTTGTCATTTCTAACGCTTCCTCTGCCTGTGCTGCCAGTTCTTCCATCTGAATACTCACATCTTTTAATAAAAACTGCATCCACACGCTGGAATCCAGATTTCCTGCTGCTTCTTCCTCCATCTGCTGCCTGCACTTAAAAAGCCATTCATCCGGCCATGGGTGGCTCTGTGAAAACTGCCATGCCTGTAAGATCACATCTTCCATTGCCTTATCAGACTTTCCGCTGCCAAACTGCTCAGAAAACTGAATAAAACTATCATCTGCTTCCTCATAGCAGCTTTCTAATACCTGTTCCATTACATCCCCTTTTAAAAGGGTCAGCTCTCCTTCGTCCCCAATGCGGAATGCCGGATCAATATCCAGTGTATTATAATGATTCCGGATCAGATCCAGACAGAAGCTGTCAATAGTCATGATCTGGGCCTGTGGGATCAGCGCCGCCTGCAGCCAAAGATGTTCATTTCCCGGATCTTCCTTTAACTTTTTTTCCACTGCCGCCCCAATACGCTCCCGCATTTCAGAAGCTGCCGCATTGGTAAATGTCATTACCAGAAGCTGATCAATATTTAAGGGAGAAGGACCTTCACTGATCATAGAGATAATGCGTTCTACCAGTACAGCTGTTTTTCCACTTCCTGCTGCTGCAGATACTAACAGGTTCCTGTTGCGGCTGTCTATAACCTGCTGCTGTTTCTCTGTCCATTTCATCTCTTATTCATCCCCTTTCTTATTTTTATCCGTTTTCATACAGCAATTATCTTCAATCTCCTGCCATACTTCTTCCGGTTTCATAGAGCGCAGCCGCTTAAAGCCGTATCCCGCTGTTTTTGTATCGAAACCGCAGACTGCATGATAGGGGCAGTAATCGCAGGCGGTCCTGTCCCCATCTTTGTAAGGGAGAAGTCCGTTTTCCCCATTTAAAATAGATTGACCGGAACGTTTTAACCGCCCGCCTACATAATGGCGCAGAACGTCAAAGCGCTTTTGTCCTGCTACACTGGATTTTGCCTCCTGAACGTAGCCATCTTTTATTGCAACAGGTATTACGTCTGACTCCTTCTGTATTTCACGGTCCAGGTGATGGATGACCTCTAAGTCACTGTTTACCAGACCGTTCATGCGCAGCTGTTTTAAGATCTGCTTTTCAATCTCCTCCGTGGTCATTTCCCCTTCTTTTTTTACCATTGGATCTTTAATATTATAGTAGAAGATCCCCGCTGGGACTGCTGTTTTACCTGGATGCTTCCGCTCTTCCATTTCCAGGGCTGCATCCATATATACCACCAGCTGCAGCTGCAGGCCATAGTACAATGCCGCCAGGTCAAATGACGTATTTCCTGACTTATAATCAATGATCTTTACATATACATGCTTCTCATCTTCACACAGGTCCAAACGGTCGATCCGGCCTTTTAGCAGCAGTTCCTCGTCCTCTGACAGACGTATCTTCATTGCCTTTAAATTATCAACAGCAGAAAAAGACACCTCAAAACCGGACGGAACAAAATCTCCTTTTTTTACCTGTTCTGCCAGCGCCCATATAGTACGGTCAGTAATACGCTCCACACGCTTTGCCAGATAAGTATTTCTGGCTGAACTGGACATAATGGTATTTCCATACTGAGCCGTTACCTGATCTACACATTTTTTTACCAGTTTCTTCCGCTCTTCCTCTGTAATATTGCTCCAGTCCATACCATTTTCATGTATCACCTCAAAGCACTGGTCCAAAGACTGATGAAAGAGATTTCCCATATCTACTGCCTCTAACTGGTATTCCTGACGTTCCATTAATTCAAGACCGTATTTTAAGAAATGGGCATAAGCGCAGGCTGCAAACTGCTCCAGCCTTGTAACGCTTCCCTGAAGGTTCTGACCATAGAGTGCCCTGGCTGCCGCACGTCCGATCCCCTTATCTTCATAGACAAAAAAAGCGGCATCTGTCAGCTTTTCTACCAGCTTTTTATACTCTTCTTTTCCATAAAAATGACGGAATAATTCCAGAAATCCTCCCTGGACTTCCCTTAACTGATCCAGATTTTTATCCCCTGCTTCCTGAAAGCCTGCGATCAGCTGCTGCAAGCCGTCTCTGCACGTCCAAACCTGATGTTCTATGGATGTTTCTTCCTTCTGCACCAGTTTTGGGAACAGTTTCCGTATCTCACCTACAAGACTGGACGGATGGCTGCTTTTTCCCTGACCGTTCATAGCTGCATAAGTGATCACCAATTGATCTGAGGGCTTGGAAAGCATAAGATAAAGGTAAAATTTCTGGATACAGCCCTCTTCTCTTGCAGTAGGAGCCAGTTCCATGTGCAGGCTCTTAAATACCTCACGGTCCCCGTCATTTAACAGGCTTCCCCCTGCTTTCCTCTGTGGTACAATGCCTTCATTGACACCTGTAAAAAACAATACCTTTACAGATTCCAGACGGCTTCGGGTAATATCACCGATCATCACCTGATCCGCAGTTGCAGGAAGCACACCGATCTTTATTTCTTCAAAACCAGCATCCAGGATCTGGATATAGTTTTTCATATCTGCCTTTTCTTCCCCTAAAAGACCCTCTAACCGTTCTAACAGTTCCATGACCCGTTCATAGACCTGACTGTATTCTCTTGCCCTGTTCTCGTCTCCCGGTTCTTTCCGTTCCAGGAAATAAGCACTGAAGCTTTCCAGCTTTTCCTCCAGTTTCATAGTCTCAAGGGTCTGGCGCAAAACCGCAGTAACAGAAGAAATCGTGGCGTTTTCTTCTTTAAATGCCCGGCGCAGTGTTTTTAAAGGCTCTAACACCCATATACGATACTGGTTCAGTTCTTCTAAATTCAGCCTCTCGCCGCCTCTGCATGGCTTCTCCCAGGTCATATCCCAGTTTTTCCAGCCTCTTATCCCCAAAGCCCTTGCATAATTTTCCATGCGGTCTGTCAGCACCTGCGCCTCATCTGGGCTATACTGCTCATCATATACAAAGCCTGTTTTTAAATACCGGAAAATGCTTTCATAGGAGCATTCCTTTACTGCATCCAAAGCTGCTCTTATAAGCTCAATAAAAGGATTTTCCAGAATGCTTTTCTTATCATCTAAAAAATAAGGAATACCCGCCTCATCAAACCGGTGGGCGATCTCTTTTCCATAGGAAGCCAGATCTCCTGTAACTACCGCCATATCCCGGTAACGCAGTCCCTCTTTCTGTACCTTCTCATTAATACAGCTGCATACAAAGGCAGTTTCTTCTGCCGGATTTTTTCCTCTGTAGATCAGGATATTTCCCGGCTGTTTTTCCCAGATCTTCCCACTATACCGGTACAGATTCTGTTCCAGAAAATCCAGCTCCGGACTGTCTTTAAAACGCCAGGCCGGCCGGTGATCACACCACACCTCTTTTTCTACCGGGATGTGGTGCTCCTCTGCCATTTTCTTCAATCTGCACACTGTATGACGGCCCATGTAGAATAAGTGCTGCATACTGCATTCTTTATACAGCATTTCCCTTTGGTCTGCGCTAATACAGCATAAAACCTCTCTTGCATGGATCATGAACAACTGGACCAGACGGTACTGCACAGGTGTAAAGCCAGTATAACCATCCAACAGGATGACGCTGCTTTTTAATGGCTCCCACTGAGGCAGTTTCCTGCACAAAATATCCAGGATTTCCTCTGCGGTAATGTAATGGGACTCTATATAATCTTTAAAGCCTTTATAAATATTCTTTAAATCTCCCAGTTTTTCTTTTAAAAGGGTTCTGTCCGTCTCTTCT
The DNA here is from genome assembly GCA_025758065.1 of Lachnospiraceae bacterium. Classification (NCBI taxonomy): domain Bacteria; kingdom Bacillati; phylum Bacillota; class Clostridia; order Lachnospirales; family Lachnospiraceae; species Lachnospiraceae bacterium. Next base: position 1,990,122 of record CP107199.1, on the reverse strand, counting down.
TCCACCATTTCCAGATCTTCCACACTGACACCATACTGGCTCAGTTCTGATATCTGGGATTTTAACTGGCTGATAAAGCCAGGCTGTTCTAAATGTCCGCCGTAGAGATTTAAATCCTTTTTAAGCTTTCCAGCTACTTTTCGGATGACCATGGATTTACCCATATCGTCAAGGACCGCCGGAAGCTGCACTCCCAGATCCTCAAATACCCGGTAAGCCAGACGTTTAAAGCTTAAAACATCAATATTTAAAAGGCCGTGTCTGGGATGCAGGCGCACCAGCTCCTTCTGGGTCTGCATGGTATATTGTTCCGGTACAATAAAAAGATACTGTATTTCCGGATGCTCCTGTGACTCTTTTATCACCTTTTCATAAAGATATCTTGTTTTTCCGGAGCCGCTGCCTCCTGCAATAAACTGCAATGACATATTTTTACCTTTCCTTTCATATGATGTAACAAATTCCCCCAGAGGTCTTCCCTATGAGTTCAAAGACAAAGATCGTTGTGCTGCGGATGAAAGAGGTTATCTACACGGGCATTTTTATTGGTCTTGCCCTCCTTTTGCTCATCCTGTGCTTTATCATGTTCCGGCCTGCAAAAAAAGAAGCATCTACATCCTCCGGTCTCTACATACCCGGTCTCTACAGTGCCAGCCTTACCCTTGGAAATGAGCAGGTAAATGTGGAAGTGACTGTTGACAGTGACCAGATCTTAGATGTAAGCCTGGTACATTTAAATGAAGCTGTTTCCACCATGTACCCATTAATGCAGCCATCTATGGAAGAACTGGCACCTCAGATCCTAAGCACCCAATCCACGGAAAATCTCACCTTTCCGGAATCTTCCCGCTATACCTGCTCTGCCCTTTTGAAAGCAGTGGATACAGCGCTTTTAAAAGCCCGCAGATGATGTACTGATTTTATCCTATACTCTCCTTTGTAAATGCACGAAAGTGCATAAAGGCCGCCGCATTTTTCTTTGCGGCAGCCTTTTATCTCATTCTTCCAAGCCTTATTTTTCCGGTATATCAGTATACAGCCCGGCAAACAGCTCTGCCGGTACATAGGCTGTTACTTTTATGCCTTCTTCTGTATATTCTTCTGAAAGCAGCTGGCCATATTTGCGTATGCTCTGCAGCTTTCCTGCCTGTGTATAAGGATACACCTTTTCCAGATAAACTCTCCTACTGCGAATGATATTTCCAAGGATCTCTTCCAGTTCATGTAAGCCATCCCCGCATTTAGCTGAAATACGAACCTGGTAATCTGCAGAAAAATCCCTTGGAATGGGCAGACCACTTTCTTCCAGTTTATCTGTTTTATTAAATACTGTAACAACAGTCTTATCTGTAATTCCCAGTTCCCGTAGCGTCTCTTTGACCACATGCATATGCATGTCCATCTGGGGATCAGAACAGTCCACTACATTAAGGACGATATCGCAGTAACGCGCCTCTTCCAGAGTACTTTTAAATGCCTCTACCAGATGATGAGGCAGTTTGTTAATAAATCCAACTGTATCTGTCAGTAAAATCTGCTGTCCGTCTGCCAGTGTAAAGCTTCTGGTAGTTGGATCCAGTGTGGCAAACAGCTTATCTTCTGCTAAAATCCCGGCACCTGTCAGACGATTTAATAACGTGGATTTTCCTGCATTTGTATAGCCTACAATGGCAGCAGTCAATGCATAGTCTTTTCCACGCTGCTGTCTTGTAACCTCACGGTGGCGTTTCACATCTTCCAGTTCTTTCTTTAACTGTCCAATGCGCTGGTGGATCAGGCGGCGGTCTGTCTCCAGCTTTTTCTCACCTGGTCCTCTTGTACCGATACCACCACCCAGTCTTGAAAGCGAGGAACGCATTCCTACCAGACGAATGGCCCGGTATTTCAGCTGAGCCAGTTCTACCTGGATTTTTCCCTCTCTTGTATTGGCTCTGGATGCAAAAATGTCTAAAATAACCATGGTACGGTCCATGACCTTTGTATCCAGGACATCTTCCAGATTTTTAAGCTGGGCCGGTGAAAGCTCATCGTCACAGATCACGCCGGTAGCTCCTGTTTCATAAAGCATTTCCCGCAGTTCCTGAAGCTTTCCCTTTCCCAGATAGGTTCCTGGATGAATGCTTTCCCGGTTCTGGATCACCCGGCCTACAGTCTTTGCCCCGGCAGTATCTGCCAGTTCTTTTAACTCATCCAGAGAGCTTTCTGCCTGATCTGTCTCACTGGTGCTTACCGCTGCCAGTATGACCCGTTCTTCCAGTTTACTTAAATCAATCACCGGTTTATGATTCCTCCTGTCTGGTCTTTAAAAAGTCGATCTCATGCTGGGCATTTTCATCTGCACCAAATACAGAAATGTAATGTTCAAACTCTGCCTGGGCTGCGCGGTACTGTCCACTGTATTCCAGACATACTGCCTTGTTATAAGCCAGCTCTTTTAAAAGTGTCATTCCCTGGATATCCTCCTGTGGAACAGCAGCTGCTGCCTGGTCTAACTCTGCCCCTGTTCCAGCCTTATATCCGGTGATCAGTGCATTATATCCCTTATCAAACGAATCAGCAGCTGTGTTATAGTCCTCTTCAGCCATCTGGCATAACCCCAGCTGGTTATAGATCCTGCTGTCCAGTTTTTCTCCCGTTTTCCCACTGTTTAATGCCTCTTCATAAAGACTTTTTGCTGTGTCAAAATCCTGCCCATTTACACAGGCAGAACCTGCTGCTATAAGAGCTTCCTCAAAACCGGCAGAGCGACTTCCTTCTTTTTCCTGTCCTAATGCTTCTCTATAATAAGAAACAGCAGAATCTTTATCTCCCAGCTTTTCTACACATACTGCCTTCATATACAGACAGGAGATCTTATCCCCTCCCTGCTCTGCAATCAGGTCATAGGTGTGGGAAGCAGCTTCATAATCTTTTAATAAAAGCTCTGCCTCTGCACGGTACCAAAGCACATCTGCATTAAATCCCGAGGGCTTATTTGATTTATTTCCAGCTTTTTCCAAAGCAGCATCCAGATCTGCTATTGCCCCTTCCGGATCCCCTGCATTTAACTTTTCAATACCATCTTTTCTTAACTTGTCTTTTCCGGAACCGGCAAATTTTCCCACCAGCTTTACAGCTCCAAAAATAACTAAGCCGGTAAGAACAATACAGACCAGCCAGAGAAAAACTGCCTTAAGCCGTCTGTTTCTCCTTTTACGCCGTCTTAAGGTGTCTGACCTGCTGCTTCCTCTGTAATGACCGGTACGTCCGGTATTTCTCCTTCTTCTGTTTACAGGTCTGTTTCCCATAATTTCTCCTGCTTCTTTCTATTCCTCACAGTTCTGCCATGATATCTTCAGTTTTTCCTGCTGTCTGTACTGCCGAAACCGCCATTTCTTGCTTCTGTGCAATCATCATCTTCTGTAATGCCAAATGGCAGGAAGATCCCCTGTGCAAAACCGGCACCTTCTGCCAGTTCTACAGTCTTGTCTTCCTTTGTATCATTGGTCAGCTTTACGAAAATGTGACCTTCATTGTCAGAGAAGAAATAGTCACTGTCAATGATGCCAACTGTATTATTTAACTGTAAACGGTACTTAAATCCCAGGCTGCTTCTTGGAAATACAGCCAGTACCCAGCCGTCGTTCATTTCCACACGGATACCTGTAGGAATCTTTATGGTCTCACCTGGGCGGATGGTCATTGCCACTGGTGTGTAAAGATCGTAGCCGGCAGAACCGGCAGTTGCTCTGGCCGGCAGACGGATTCCTTCGTAGATTCTTCTGATTTCTTCTGTTTCAATAGGGCCAAAGGTATCTTTCCAATCTCCTTCAAACTGTTCATAACTTACTTTGTAAAATTTTGCAATTCTTTCCATGATTAATTCTGTATTACTCCTGTTATCTTGTTTTTATAGTCTTTGTTTTAGTGTTCTTTGTTTTGATGTACTAGTTTAGTATTTCCTGTAAAGCTGTACCTTTCCTGTTTTAAGGGATTCTTTCACATCGATCACACGCTGGTTTGCGCTGCCTTTCCAGTGAAGGCTGTTGTCTTTTTCTTCTATTTTAAATTCTCCGTCAACGATCACATCAATATTGGAAAGAAATGGAATACCACAGATCTCCTCCCATTCATAACCGGTATACAGCCAAATAGTTTTATCTGGAAATTTTTCCCGTATGTCTTCTGCCAGTTTTCCGATCTCTTCCCTGTTTTTTTCATGGAGCGGATCACCACCGCTGAAGGTCACACCGGAAATATAGTCCTTTTTCAATTCTTCAAACAGTTCTTCTTTGGCAGCTTCATCAAAAGCCAGACCGCCGTTTATATCCCAGGTCACAGGGTTATGGCACTGAGGACAGTTGTGGCTGCAGCCTGCCACCCAAAGCACAGTCCGCAGCCCCTCTCCGTTAAGCATATCGTCTTTCGTTATGTTGTGGTAACGCATATTTTATTTCTCCAGTTCAGATGTACAGTGTGGACAACGAACTGCTTTAATTGGGATCATGCTCTTGCAATAAGGACACTCTTTCTCTGTAGGTGCCTTTGGTGCTTCCGGAGCTTTTCCAATTTTTTCCAGTTTGTTGATCCCTTTGATAACCATAAATACAACAAAAGCCATCAGTATAAAGTTGATCGTCTGCGTGATAAATGCACCGTAATTAATAGTTGCTGTCACTTCATTGGCTGCTGCCAGTGTAGGATATTTGTTTCCATCAAGAGCAATGAACATGTTTGAAAAATCAATTTTTCCAGTAAAAATACTCAGTACCGGCATAAAAATATCATTGACCAGTGAACTGACTATAGATGTAAATGCACTGCCAATGATCATACCTACAGCCAGGTCGATCATGTTTCCCTTTAAGGCAAACTTTTTAAAATCTTCTAAAAACTTTTTCATCTGTCCCGCCTCCATTTTTCATTTGCAGGCTTTACTGCTGCTTTGCACGCTTTTCAATGTATACTGCTTGTATCAGTTTATCATAATCTATGGGAATTTTCCACTTGATTTTCCTTGCCAATACCAGAAATCATATTTTTCCATTCTCTTTTTTCTAGTCTCTTATGAACTATATAATTCATATTTTATACACGTATTTTCAAGCTAATGTTTTTAACTTAACTGGGATAAAATAGGAATATATTTATACACGACAGAAGGAGAAGCTTTTTTGAAAGCCAAGGCTGCAAAAAGCATATGGATTATGAGTTTTGAACTGGATCGCATAGAGGAGCTGTGTAATGATCGTGGATGGAGCCACTACCGCCTTGCAAAGGAAATGGAAATTTCCCCAAACAGCATAGGAAATCTTTTCCGCCGAACCACTGTGCCCAGTATTCCTACTATCCGTCATATATGCCAGGTTTTTGGTATCTCCATGAGCGAATTTTACAGCACAGAGGGCAGTCAGGCTGTTTTAAGCAAACAACAGGAATATGTGCTGAATCTGTACAATCAGCTTGGCCCTTCTAACCGGCTGAGGGCAGAAGCTTATCTGGAAGGTCTGGTGGATGGGTCTTACAGAAAGAAGCGGAAGAAGAAAGAAAAAGAATAAAAATTGAATGTCTTTTTTGTATACAGGATCTGATGTATAAAGACACTGATGGAAACTGTCCAGCAAAGGAATAAATTCCGTCCACTCACGATTCCCACGCTGACGCGCTCCACTGTCTGCTATCGCAGACGGATCGTTCGTTAAAAGCAAAGGAAAAACAAATGCCGCTTTAAAGCGGCGCTTGTTTTTCCTCTTTGCTTTTACATGCTTACTCGTTCAGCTATCTCGGCCATCTTGGCTTCATTTAATCTTGTATCGCCTTTTACCCTTGAATAGCTTAAATATCCATTCATCCGGTCGATCTTAGTCAGGTTTTTGCTGCCGCAGACCGGGCATACGTCCATTTCCAGCTCTTCGTGACCGCAGTCATCGCAATACGCCAGTGACAGGTTTACGCCTTCGTAAAATCCCATTCTCATGGCTCTGCGGACTAATGTGCGGATTGCCTCTTTGTTGTAGCTTACCGGGTATTTTACATACTGGATCTTACCGCCGTTGCTTAATTCCCAGAAACGGTATTCCAGATCCTGCTTCTGGATCGGGGTAATATCTTCGGTTACGTGGCAGTGGAAGCCGTTACTTACATATTCTCTGTCAGACACGTTTTCGATGATGCCGTATTTCTTACGGAACTGCTTTACCTGAAGACCGCAAAGGTTCTCTGCCGGTGTAGCGTAAATGGCATAAAGATTGCCGTCCTCTTCCTTGAAATCATCGATTTTTTTATTAATATGCTCCAGAACCTCCAGTGCAAACTGTCCATCCTCTACCAGGGATTTCTTATTATATAATTGCTGCAGCTCATTAAAAGCAGTGATCCCAAAAGAAGCAGTGGCCGTTTTCAATAATGGTTTGATCTTATCATGAAGTCCTAAATGACCGCCGTAAAATCCCCCTTCACAGTATGCCAGAGGATTGGTAGATGCCTTCATTTCACCCAGATATGCATACGTACGGATGTGGATCTTGCGGATCAGTTCCAGATAGTAATCTAAGACTTCATAAAAATCCCGGCCTTCCTGTCTTGATTTAGCTAATATCATAGGAAGGTGAAGACTGACTACACCAATATTAAAACGCCCTTCAAATACAGGCACATCTTTTTCATCAGCCGGATGCATGCCCCCTCTTTCATACCATGGAGACAGGAACGCACGGCAGCCCATTGGTGAAATGATCTTTCCGTATTTTTTATACATGCTGGCAATATAACCTTTTCCTGTAAGGGAAAGCCAGTCCGGATACATAGTCTTGCTGGAACAGTCAATGCCTGCTTCAAATACATCTTCTAACTCACCGCCTGGTCCATGCAGTTTCTCATCATAGAGAAATACCACTTTAGGGAACAGTACCGGCTTTTTATGGCCTGCTTTTCCCTGACCGCCTTTTCGTACCTTCAGCATAGTCATGGTAGCCATTTTCGCAAAACGGCTGGTTCCTGTACCTGCAGTCATGGTGATAAAGGGATAATCGCCGCGGCTGGAGGAAACAGAATTAAACTTATATTCCCAACCCTGGAAGCCCTGTTCCATGTCTCTTTGCACATCAGCCAGGGCAACCTCTTCTACTTTTTCTTCAGGCAGCTCCAGCATTCTGTATTTTTCCAGATATTTTGCATAAGATTTCTCTGCATAAGGCGCCAGGATATTTTCTACACTTGGCACTGTAAAACCGCCGTACTGCTGACTGGCTGCGCTTAAAACAATATCTCCGATAACGTCAAAGGCAACATCCAGTGTTTTGGGCTCATTGTACCATAGATTTCCCATTTCAAAGCCACCGGTAAGGACAGCTTTCACATCAAAGAGACAGCAGTTCATAGTATCTCTTCTTGCAGACATATCATGAATGTAAATATAACCTTCTCTGCATGCCTGCAACTCTTCTACTGTCATAAAAAACTTCTGGTAAAGAGATTTATTCAGCTCATTAAAGATCAGGCTGCGCTTGGTAGAAACCAGGGCACTGTCTGTATTGCTGTTTTCCTTATCCCCGATATACATAATGGACTGACTTTTCTTGTATACATCATCCAGCATCCGCACAAAATCCTGTTTATAATTCCGGTAATCCCGGTAACTTTTGGCAACCAGAGGATTGACCTTATCCAGAGCGCCTTCCACAATGTTGTGCATCTGGGCAATAGGAATCAGCTCCTGATCCATCTCCTCTGCCTTCTCTTCCACAAATTCGCAGATAAAGTTCTTCTCTGCCCTTGAAAATGTGATCATGGCTCTTTCTGCTGATTTACTAATGGCAGCAAGTACCTTTTTCACATTAAACTCTTCTTTTGTACCATCTTTTTTTACGACTTTTATCTTACTGCAGTCCATTCCGTCACCTTTCCTTTATGTTTTTATGTTTATATACCATATATTGTGTTTTATTTGCGATCTATATACTATATATCTTTTTATGCGTATGTTATCGTACCATGTCTGTGTCTGTTCGTCAAGACGTTTACTATTTTCTTGAAAATGCCGTTAATGCAAGATATAATGTAATGAGCGAAGCAAAAAAAAGCGGCTGTGCAGCAGACATTTTTTTGCATGGCATTAACGAAAAAACCGCCTGCGTAAGGGAAAAAACATTTTTTTAAGGAGATTTTAATGCTGATCACTCATCTGACTGCTGCCACCTGCGCAGCTGCTGCCATCTGTCTTGGCAGATCAGAATATGAAAAAAAAGCTTTATCCGCCGAAGAAACCACTATTTACAGCAGTAAAGTATCAAAAAAACGCACCTTTATCTTTCTGTCCGACCTGCATGAAAATACCTTTGGACAGGAAAATGAAAAGCTGATACAGGTCATTGACCAGATACATCCTGATGCTGTCCTAAACGGCGGTGATCTTATCGTCACCAAAGGCACACATGCAAAAACAGACCGGTCGCTCTCTCTTATAAAAGAACTGGTTTCCCGCTATCCTGTTTACTGTGGAGAAGGAAACCATGAAAACCGCATTGACTGGGAACCGGGAAAATATGGATCAGAAGGTAACATTTACCGGAATGCCTTAAAACAGGTCGGAGCCATTTGCCTGAAAAATAACTCTGCCATTTTTGATACAGAAATACGGATCACCTGCCTGGACCTGGACAAAGATTTTTATAAAAAAGCTCTGGTACACCCCGTACCATCTATGCCATCCCATTATATAGAAGAAAAAGTGGGGAACCCGGCTTCTGGTCATTTCCAGATCCTGTTAGCCCACTCCCCTCTCTTTTTTGCCAATTATGCAGACTGGGGGGCAGATCTGACCTTATGCGGTCATTTTCACGGCGGGACCATCCGCCTTCCAGGACTTGGTGGTGTAATGACTCCCCAGTATCAGTTTTTTCTCCCCTGGTGTGCCGGAATTTTTGAAGACCAGGGACATTATATGGCTGTAAGCCGCGGTCTGGGGACCCATTCTATCAACATCCGTTTAAACAACCGTCCCCAGCTTTTAATCCTGCATATCTGCCCGCAAACAGACGGATCTGCAGCAACACCCATCTTGAAAAAATCTTACGTAAATTATAAATAGGATATATAAAATGGAAACCATTACCTACAAATTGGAGCATTTTGAAGGTCCTTTGGACCTGCTCCTTCATCTGATCGAGAAAAATAAAGTAGATATTTACGATATCCCCATTGTGGAGATCACAGCCCAGTATCTGGAATATGTGCGAAACATGGAACGGGAAGACTTAAACATTGTCAGCGAATTTCTCGTTATGGCTGCTACCCTTTTAGATATTAAGGCAAAAATGCTTCTTCCAAAGGAAGTAAATGAAGAAGGAGAAGAAGTAGACCCAAGAGCCGAGCTGGTATCCCGCCTGTTAGAATATAAGCGTTACAAGATCCTGGCTGAAGAACTGGCAGACCGGGAAGAAGGTGCAGCCAGACATTTTTACAAAAATTCCTCGCTTCCTCCGGAAGTAACAAAATACCAGCCCCCAGCTGACCTTGACGAACTTTTAGACGGTCTCACACTTGCAAAGCTGCAGCGTATCTTTGAGCAGGTAATGAAGCGCAAGGAATACAAAACCGATCCCATACGAAGCAAATTCGGCACCATCCGCCGGGAACCGGTCAGTCTGGAACAGAAGATCACTTCTGTTATGGATTATGCCAGAAAAAACCGCCGTTTCAGTTTCCGCCAGCTTCTTGAAAAACAGACAGATAAATTAGAAGTGGTAGTCACATTTCTGGCCGTTCTCGAATTAATGAAGATTGGAAAGATCCATCTAAACCAGGAAGAAACATTTGGTGAAATGGATATTGAAACCTTAGAACCGGAAGGTCAGGAAGATGACCTGGATTTAGAACAGATAAGCGACCTTGATGTACTCCCGTAATCTTTTTATACTTGATTTTGCGAAAAACCGGCCACAAAAGCAGGTGCAGGAAAGACTCTGAGAGAACATCTTAGATAATGGAGGATATAAATTGGAAGAATTAACCATAGACAATACACCTGTTAAAAATGAAAAAGACCAGGAAGCTGTCATTGAAGCCGTCCTGTTCACCATGGGTGGCGCTGTAGAATTAAAGCAGCTGGCTGTTTCCATTGGCCAGGACAAAGAAACTGCCAAAGCCGCAGTAGACCGTCTGATGAAGCGGTACAAAACCGGCAAACACGGTATGGAGATCCTGCAGTTAGAAGACAGCTACCAGATGTGTACCCAGTCAAAATATTACTCTAATCTGATCCGCATTGCCTCCGCTCCTAAAAAGCAGGTGCTTTCTGATGTGGTCCTGGAAACCCTTTCTATTATCGCCTACCGCCAGCCGGTAACAAAACTGGAGATTGAAAAAATCCGCGGTGTTAAATCTGATCACGCAGTCAATCGTCTGGTAGAATATAATCTGGTCTACGAAGCAGGCCGTTTAGATGCCCCCGGCCGGCCGGCCCTTTTTGCCACCACAGAAGAATTTATGCGCCGCTTCGGCATTGGCGCCTTAAGCGATCTTCCTGATATGAACCCGGCAAAAGAAGACGAGATCCGTGCCGAAGTAGAGGAAGAGCTGAAATATAAATTAGAGGAAATGGGAAGCAACGATGCTTCTGAAGAAGCCCTGGAACTGCTGGAAGCGGCAGTCACCAGAGAACAGAACAATAAAGAAAACAACCAATAATACAGACCGTTTCAGAAGACAACCAATAGCACTGACAGCTTTCAAAATTCCTGAGTCCAGAAAGGAGACCCGCCATGATCACCTATGACCGTTTATGGGAAACAATGAAAAAACGCGGAATTACCCAGTATCACCTGATCAAACGTGAGAAATTCAGTGCCGGACAGATCGGACGGCTAAAAAATAATATGACTGTTTCTACACAGACACTGGATACTCTGTGCCGCCTGCTTTCCTGCCGCATTGAAGATATTGTAACCTATATCCCGGATAATGGAGAAACACTGCCAGAACAGAACCCGGCTGTTGAAAGCATATCCTCATGCAGCACTGATACTGATGCCAATACAGATACCGGTACTGACATCAGCAAAGAAAAGAAAGTTCCAAGCCTCTATGCCAAAGCCAAAAAAGGCACCAAAATCTCAAAAAAATCCGCCAAAAAAGCTTCTAAAAATGAAAAAGGAGATAAAAAGGCAAAAAAGAAAAACAAAGATAAAGATAAGGATAAAAAACTGGGAGACTGACGCTTATGTCAGCCTCCCTTTACAAATTTTGTAGGTGATTTTAAAGTATATTTCTTAAATACAGAACAAAAATGCTTATAATCAGAAAAACCTACTGCCTCTGATATCTCACTGATCCGGTATTCTCTGGTATTTAACAGAGTGATTGCCTGCTGTACCCGGTATTTATTTAGGAAATCCAGAAAGGTCTGCCCTGTGATCTCCTTAAATTTGCGGCTTAAATAGCTGGCACTGACTCCCATTTCCTCGGAAATAGACTCAATGCTCAGCTTCTCCCCATACCGGGTCTTAATAGCTTCTATCAGCTTTGAAACATACCCATTTTCCGAGCGGTCCAGCTTCATATAGTATTCCAGATTCAGATTTCCCCCTTCCAGTTCCGCCTGTTCCATAGCATATTCCACCTGGCGCACGCTGGTGATCTCTTCTCCCAGTTTTTTCATGATCTTGGCTAGCTTCTCCTCATCTACCGGTTTTAGCAGATACTCACAGACTCTGGCCTCAATAGCTCTTCTGGCATAGTCAAACTCTGCATAGCTGGTAAGAAGAATGCTTTTAAATTTTACCTTTTCCGATGCCTTCTGTATCATTTCAATGCCATCCATAAAAGGCATACAGATATCAGTAAACACCACATCCGGCTTGTATTCCAGGATACGTTCATAGCCTTCCTGTCCATTGGAAGCTTCTGCTACTACCACGCAGTCCATAGAAAGCCAGTCTATGGTAAATACCAGACCCTTGCGTATCATGTCCTCATCTTCCACTATCATTACACGAAGCATCGTTATTTTCCCCCTGTCCTGTGTCATGTACCGCCGGAAGCGTAACTACCAGAGTAGTTCCGTGACCTTCCAGACTGCGTATTTCCACACCATATGGATGTCCATATAAAAGCTGGATCCTGCGGTGTATATTGTAAAGTCCGGAATGTTTGCCTGGTGCTTCTTTCCTGTCCATAAGAGCACGTAAATTTTCAACCATTGTGGCACTCATTCCCACACCGTCATCCCGGCAGATCATCATCATTTTTTCCTCATGGATATATGCCTTTAACTCTACATGAAGATTTAACTGATTTCCAAAACCATATTTTACAGAATTTTCGATCATCGGCTGTAAGACCAGCCTGGGGATCAGGCACTGCATACACTCCTGCTCAACATTGATCTTATATTCAAACCGGCTTCCAAACCGTTTTTCCAGGATTGAAAGGTAATTGTTTAAATGTCCCAGATCCTCTTTAAGAGTTACCTGTTCTCTGCTGCCGTCCAGACTGTATCGCAGCAGTTTTGACAGTGAAAATACCATTCTCTCAGCAGTTTCCGGCTCCAGCCTGCACATATACCTGATATTTTCCAGTGTATTATAAAGAAAATGTGGGTTAAACTGGGACTCCAGCTGCTTGGTCTGGGCCAGAGCCAGAAGCTCCGTCATTTTCCGGTTATTTTCCATCTGCTCTTTCAGACTGGTAATGGTTTCGTTATAAGCATCTGCAATCATCTTAAACTCATTGTCACGGTCAATGGTTCCCGTATGCTCCAGATTTCCCTGTCTGGCAAGCTCCATTCCATCTAACAGCTTATATAGATCTTCTGTTTTTCGCTCTGTCACCTGCCTGGACTGGAACAATACCCAGGCAGTCATAATAAGCAGAGCCACTGCTACCAGTATACCGGCAAATATCAGGGATGTAAGCACATTTTGCACATCAGACATAACATATATAGAGAAATAGCCATTTTCCAAGCTGTTTTTCGATGTAAAATAAATCTTCTGATCCAGACGCATATAAGCTCCTGACTCTTTTAATGCAGGGCGCACCTGGTTGCTGTCTGTAAGAAAGAGCGTGTTATTGCAAAAATAAGTCCAGCCATAGCAGTCTGTTACTGCCACCTGCTCCCCAGATCTTGCAAGCGTCCTTAAAAGCCCGCTGCCGGGTACTGCAAGGATAATATATCGCCCATTTCCATCCTCTGAACTCACCCACCGGCCAAACACCGCCGTACTTGCCCCGTTGTCCCAGCCATTCATCAGCCGGAAGGCCGTTTGTCCCGGTCTGGCATCCATAGCCGCATAAATCCCCCACTCTACCTCCTGTCTCTTGTTGAGATAGGATGGCAGCTTTTCTTTATTAGATAGAAGCAGCCTTCCTCCCTGGTCTACCAGATACATTTCCGGTTCATATCCCACCTGCCCGGAAATCCCATAAAAAATCTGAAAAATACGGTTTCGTTCCAACACATAGCCAGGACCTGATACTGCTTGTGGAAGTTCTGCCAGAGTTTCAATTCCCTGTTCACAGCTTTCCACCATTTGATTTACCCGTCCGTTCACATAAGAAAGGTATTCCCTGTTTGCCCTTTCTCTTCCATGGAGCAGGACTGTCATAAAAAGAATACCACAGATAAAGGTAAACAAAGTTGCCGGAAGAATGGCATATGTAACAAACATCCGCCATAACTCATCCTGAAAATAACGTTCCCGTTTCATTTCCCGGACACCTCCTTAAAGATGGAGTCCCTATGTGATCCTGCTGCACTTTCGTTTTCACAAGTTTCTGCCTGTGTACAGTATGTAAAAATTTCTGTAAACCTCTGCTTCCACTGTTCCCTCTTTTCATTGACCATATTTTCATCTGCTGTGATCATATGGATTTCTTCTTTATCTGGCAGATAAGCCGCTGCTTCCACATCCTTCCGCACAGACCGGCGGTCTAAACTGTCAGCGATCACAGTCTGGGCTGCTTTTCCTGTCACAAAATCCACATATTCCTCTGCTGCTTTTTTATGTCTGCTTCCCTTCACAATACATACCACGTCAGGAGTGGATATAACCCCCTCCTTCATATAGATCAGTTTTACAGGTGCTCCTTTGGATACATAACCAGCACCGCCTTCCTCAAAGGTAAGCCCTACTGTATAACGTCCTTCTGCCACTCCCTGGTATACCTCCGATGAGCTTTTTAAAAGCATTCCATCCAGGTTTTTACAAAATTTTTCCACATAATCCCAGCCTTTTTCCGGATTGCCTTCTCCCATAGCATAAAGCATGTTGATCAGATGTTCACTGGCAGAAGAAGATGTGGACGGATCGCACATAGCGATTTTTCCTTTTAACCGTTCATCCAGCAGATCTTCATATCCCTGGATCTTCATACCACCAAGAAGATTGGTATTGACCATAAGTACACTAGGAATATCTGTAAACCGGGTCATATTTCCTTCTTTATTTTTAAATTCTTCCCGGACATACTCTTCATTTTCACTGATATAAGGCTCAAACAGGTCTTTTCCTGCCCCTGCTGCATACAAAGAACCGCCCCAGAATACATCGCATACCGGCTCGTCCCCTTCTCTGGCCCATTTTAAAAGTTCTCCGGTCCCCCCAGTACGCACCTGCACTGAAATCCCTGTCTGAGCCTCAAATTCAGACACAATGGGATTAATAAAATCCAAAGGATGGGGGCTGTATACAACCAGACTGTCTGCATCTGTTTCAGCACTTCCTTCCCGGTTTTTCATAGAATGTGTCATAGCGCAGCCGGAAAGACAGAGGGACAGAAAAGCTGTCATCACTGCCAGACGCAATAAATGTATTTTTTTATTCTTATGGCCTCCTCTAAACATCCTTGTATGTACCTCTTCTTTTTAAATATGGAATATTTCCTGCCATCACCCTTTTACTGCTCCCATCATTATAGCACCTGCCACATTATTGCTTAATTACTGTTCTTTGGAAATCTGATCGATCAAATCCAGTTCTTCTTTTGTAAATGTTGTATGTCCTATAATCCCAATGTTGCTTAATATCTGCTCTGGTTTGGAAGCACCGATCAATACGCTGGTAACATCGCTGTCTTTTAACAGCCAGGAAAGTGCCATCTGTGGAAGGCTCTGCCCTCTCTCTTTTGCAAGAGCATCCAGCTTTTTGATCTTTTCAATCTTTTCCGGAGTAATATCTTCTGCATGAAGGAATCGTCCATCTCTTGCAACACGGCTGTCAGCCGGGATGCCGTTAATATATTTTTCAGATAACATTCCCTGCGCCAGAGGGCTAAAACAGATCAGACCCATTCCAGATTCACGGGCATAAGCCTTTAAATCATTATTTTCCACTGTTCTATCAAAGATATTATAACGGTTCTGGTTGATGATCAGAGGTAAGTGGATTTCTTTTGCGATCTCCAGTGCCTTCTTTGCATGAACTCCGTCATAGTTGGAAATTCCTGCATACAGTGCCTTCCCAGAACGGACAATCTGATCTAAAGCCAGAATTGTTTCCTCTAATGGTGTTTCCGGATCCATTCTGTGATGGTAGAAAATATCCACATAGTCTAACTGCATTCTCTTTAAGGACTCATCCAGACTGGCAATAAGATATTTTCTGGAACCCCAGTTTCCATAAGGGCCATCCCACATGTCATATCCGGCTTTAGTACTAATGATCAGTTCATTTCTGTACGGACGTAAAAAATCACGCATTATCCGTCCAAAGTTTTCCTCTGCTGATCCATAGATCGGACCATAGTTATTGGCCAGATCAAAATGGGTAATACCATTGTCAAAAGCTGTGAAACAAAGCGTCTTCATCATATCATAATTATCTTTAGAACCGAAATTGTGCCACAATCCCAAAGACACTACAGGAAGTTTCAGGCCGCTTTTTCCGCAGCGATTGTACTGCATAGTCTCATATCGGTTTCTGTCTGCCTTATATTCATCAACGTAATACATACTTTTCTCCTTTTCAGATTTATGTCCTCTCGAGTCTTTCTCGCTGTTTCTTTATAAAAATTTAACTGTGCCTTTATATTTCTTTGATATTTCTTATTATACAGGAAAAGCATCTGTTTTAATATATATCAGATTTATCATTTTTTACTATAAAAGCATTGTCAGGCGGCTATAGGGTCTTCGTGCCTGCACGCAAATGCGTATAACCGTAAAAAAGCGTATCCAAAGCTTTTTTCTTTTCTGGATACGCTTTTACAAGTCACTTGTATACTCTTTACAAAACAACTGCTCTTACAGGATATAAACCCCATGAGGATCAAAGTCCAGATATGCCTTTTCGCCTACTTCATAAATCCGGCGGTTTACAGGATTGTAGTCTGTGATCTGGATCTCCATATCACCTACCATTACCTGATAATACTGATAGGAACCCATGAAGGTTGACAGGATAACCGTTCCTTCCAGAAGTCCTTTTTCAGAAAGAACAACTGCTTCCGGACGAAGAACCAGACTGGCATCATCACCGGCTGCCTTCTCACCATAATTATTGACCTCTATCTCTTCACCAATAACATCGATCACAGCCTTTTCACCCTGAGCAGATTTAACCTTCGCCTTTAAGAAGTTTGCTTCACCAATAAAGTCAGCTACGAAACGGCTCTTTGGATGATAGTAGATTTCTCTTGGAGTACCGATCTGCTCTACTTTACCTTTGCTCATGATAATGATCTTATCAGAAATGCTCATCGCCTCTGACTGGTCATGAGTTACATAGATCGCAGTAATTCCTACCTTCTGCTGGATCTTACGTATCTCAGTACGCATTGTCACACGCAGCTTTGCATCCAGGTTACTTAATGGCTCATCAAAAAGCAGGACACTTGGTTCAATGACCAGAGCCCGGGCTAAAGCAACTCGCTGCTGCTGTCCACCGGAAAGCTGGTTGGTCATACGGGATTCCATTCCATCCATTTCTACCAGCTTCAGGATGTTTAAAACTCTCTCTTTTATCTCTTCCTTAGGCAGCTTACGGATCTTTAAGCCATAAGCTACGTTGTCAAATACATTATAATGTGGCAGCAGGGCATAGCTCTGGAATACCATTGCTGTGTCACGTTTATTTGGCGTCAGGCTGTTAATAGCCTCATCACCTAAGTAGATCTCACCTTCATCCGGGCTTTCAAAACCTGCGATCATACGCAGTGTGGTAGTCTTTCCACAGCCGGAAGGTCCCAGTAAAGTAACGAACGTACCCGGTTCAATATCCAGTGTGGTATCCTGTACCGCATAAAATTCTTTTCCTGTTTTCGGATCATTATATATTTTGGAAATATGTTCCAGACGAACACCTTTTTTCTGCTTTTCCATAACCTATTCCTCCGTTTTGATTTTTCTGCTGACTCCGAAGAATTTCATCAGCGTATTCATGATCAGCACTGCACCGTAGGTAATGATGATCAATACGGTTGCATAAGCACAGGCAACACCGTAGTTTCCTTTTTCCGCCTGCTCATTGATCTGACAGGTGATCAGCAGGAAGTCAGGAGTTACTAACAGGATAATTGCTGAAATAGCGGTAATACTGCGGACAAATGCAGTTACCAGGCCGCTGAAGAAGGAATCCTTAATAAGCGGTAACGTAACGGTCATAAATACTCTTGCTGAATTTGCACCCATGTCGTAGGCGGACTCTTCAATGGATTTATCGATCTGGCGCAGAGCGGAGATACCGCTTCGTGTACCGGTAGGAAGGCTTCGAACGATAAATACGATGATCAGGATAGCACCAGTTCCATAAAGACTGCTCATAAAGCCGCTGCGGAACAGACCATTTGCATAACCACGGATATATCCAATACCAAGAACAGTACCAGGTACTGCCATTGCTAACATAGATACGAATTCAATAAAGTTTCTTCCTTTAAAGCGCTTTTTAACAACCAGATAGGAAATGACCATGGATAAAAGTGCTGTAAGAGGAGCTGCGATCAGGGACAGTATAAAGGAATCCTTAAATGCCTTTAGTCCACTGGTCTTAAACATGTACTGGAACCATTTAAGGCTTAAGCTG
This sequence comes from Lachnospiraceae bacterium, assembly GCA_025758065.1. NCBI lineage: Bacteria > Bacillati > Bacillota > Clostridia > Lachnospirales > Lachnospiraceae > Lachnospiraceae bacterium. Next base: position 1,972,123 of record CP107199.1, on the reverse strand, counting down.
TAATCTCTTCCCCAAAGGGTGAACAGTGCGCCAAACGGAACCATGATATACATTAAAAGCACGAAAGCTGCTACCAGGCCGCAGAAAATAGTCAGCGGAACAGTTACGCTCTTATCTTCAATAAGCATTCTCATACGGGAAGCTTTGCCAGTAAGAGTAGCTGCTGTTTTCTTCTCCAGATAATATTTCTGGATCAGGAACAGGATAACAGTCAGTGAAAGCAGGACCACAGACATGGCTGCTGCACCTGTGGAGTCGTAAGCACCTGTTACCTGCAGATAAATGGTAGTTGCCAGAGTATCATAGGAACCACCGATCAGCATCGGGTTTGCAAAGTCTGCTACAGACTCAATAAATGTTACCAGGAATGCATTTCCAAGACCTGGAAGCAGAAGTGGGAAAGTTACGCTTGTAAACACTTTCCAGCGGGTAGCTCCCATATCTCTGGTCGCTTCTTCCAGTGACGGGTCAATGTTCTTTAACAGTCCCTTTAACATCAGATAACATACAGGGAAAAATGTAAGTGTCTGGACTACGGAGATGCCTAAAAGCCCGTAAATATTAGAATCATAAATTCCTAACAGGGAACGGGTGATGATACCGCTTCGCCCAAACAGCATGATCATGGACAAAGACAGCACAAATGGCGGGGATACTACAGGAAGCATGGATACCAGACCAAATAACTTTTCCAGTATTTTTGTTTTCAACTTCACATATACTTCTACATAAGCAAATAATAAACCAATGGCTGTAGAAGCAAAACCTACGATAAATCCAAGTGTAAGTGTGTTTTTAAATGCATTGCGGAAACGTTCCAGATTTAAAACACGTTTAAATACATCCAGTGTAATGGTTCCCTCTGCATAAAAGCTGTCCACTAACAGCATTAACAGCGGATACAGGATAAACAGCGCCAGAAAAACCAGAAGGACAACGATCATTGAGACCATGATCGGGTCAGCAAAAAATTTCTTCCGTTCCAGCTGTGCACTTTGTTTTCCGGCCATTGTAAGACCCCCTTTTCTAAACTTTAAATCCTTAGTATACCTTTGATTTGAAAATGCTGCGCAATGTTTATTCCATCACGCAGCATTTTCTGCTTAGCTTAACTTACATAAGCTTTACTTTCTTTTTAATAATGACTTTCGCAGCCTCTTTATTACTCAGTTAAGAAACGGCTGGAGTCTGCGCCATCAGATGTGCTTCCTAATGCTTCGAAGAAGTCTTCTACATACTTCGCACTGTTCTCTTTTGCATCTGCAAAATCATAGTCAATGGTATTGTTCATATCAAGACCAAATTTCTCAGCTTCTTCTGGCTGTGTTGCATTCTTTAATACCAGGAACTGATAAGAACCATTCTCTTTTGCATGGTCTACACAGTCAGGAGATAATGCATACTCGATCCATAATTTTGCTGCATTTGGATGAGTTGCTCCCTTAAAGATAGCGGTTGCGCCAACTTCAAAGGAAGTTCCATCTTCCGGAACAACTAACTGGATATTGTCATATCCCTGAAGGATCTGATAAATACCATCATGTAAGAAACCAATAGCGATCACACACTCACCAGGGCCAACCATCTTGGAAGGACCAGAACCGGACTTGGTATACTGTGCAATGTTTTTGTCCAGAGCCTTGAAGTATTCCATAGCTTCATCATGCCCCTTCATCTGGATCATTGTATTGATGACCAGTTTAGCAGTACCAGCTGTATTTGGGTTGGACATCATGATCAGTCCCTTGTACTCTTCCTTTGTCAGATCATCCCATGTCTTAGGTGCTTCCAGACCTAAACGCTCCAGCTCTTCTGTATTAACCATGAATCCCAGAATGCCTTTGTAGATACCATACCAGCAATTAGTAGGATCCTTATAATCATCACTGATCAGGTTTACTGCATTCATGGCATCATACGGCTCTAACAGATCTGCTGCAACTGCCTCATTATAAGGATCAGTTGTTCCGCCGAACCATACATCTGCTGAAGGCTTTCCTGCTTCTTCAGAAACCTTGGTATAAACTTCTGAAGTAGAAAGTCTCTGGTATTTTGTCTTAATTCCATAGAGTTTTTCAAAGTTCTGGCAGGCAGCTGATAAGTATTCCTCTTCGCAGGAACCATATACAGTTAATTCGCCTTCAGCCTTAGCTGCTTCGATCAGAGCATCCATATCCCCGCCGGCTGCTTCTGTTTTCTCATCAGCTTTGCTCTCTGCGCTGCTTTCTGCAGCTGCTGCTGTGGTTGTTTCCGGAGCTGCTGTTGTTGCAGCCGGTTTTGAACCGCCACATGCTGTCAGACTTAACGCCATGGTACAAGCCAGTAACAATGCAAGTTTTTTCTTCATAATAAAAACCCTCCTGTCTTTTCTGTTGACTTAAGTCTACCAGAAATCAGGAGGGGAAAAAACTGTATTTTTTGTTATTTTGTCGTGTTTTCTGAACTATGAAGTTCATTATTCATGCACTTTTGCCATATTTTGTTGCGATTTTCATATATATGGAAACAAGAATGTGTCATGGCTGGACCAATGTCATTTAGTTGTAACTATTTCTCAATAACTGCTTCCAGTCTCTTAACCATTTCATCTACATCGCTCTTTTCAATGATCAGCGGAGGAACAAAACGGATAATGTTGGCGCCGGCACTGATAAGTACCAGTTTCTGCTCTAACAATGCCTTAGATACGATGGGGCCTACCGGAACTGTAAATTCCAGCCCCTGGATCAGACCTGTGCCGCGATGGTCCTTTACCACCTCATACTTATCTTTTAAGCCTTCCAGCTTTTCGTACAAATATGCTCCGATTTCTTTTACATGATCTACAATGTGACGTTTTTCAAAAATATCCAGAACTGCGTCTGCAGCGGCTGTTACCAGTGGATTTCCGCCATAGGTAGTTCCGTGATCACCAGGCACCATAGCAGCTGCTGCTTTTCCGCAGGCTAAGAATGCACCGATAGGTACACCATTTCCCAAAGCTTTTGCAACCGTCATCACGTCTGGTTTTACACCATATTTCTGCCATGCAAACATTTCTCCGGAACGTCCCATACCGCACTGGATCTCATCTAAGATAAGCAGCAGATCGTGCTCATCGCAAAGTGCACGGACACCCTTTAAAAATTCCTCTGTTGCAGGATAAATGCCGCCTTCTCCCTGGATAGTCTCCATGATAATGGCACATGTCTTGTCTGTGATCTGTGCCTTTATGCTTTCCAGATCATTGAAATCAGCAAAACGCACGCCTGGGATCAGTGGATTAAAGGGAGTTCTGTAATGTGCATTTCCAGTTACAGACAAAGCGCCTAAGCTTCTTCCGTGGAAAGAATGGTTCATGGCAATAATCTCGCCGGTCATATCCACTTCTTTTTCCTCACAGCCATCACAGCCGTCTCCCATGGTCTCATGAAGCTTATTGTAATGATATCTCTTTGCGATCTTTAATGCACCTTCAATAGCCTCAGTACCGCTGTTAGTGAAAAATACTTTATCCATTCCAGATACCTTCAACAGCTTTTCACCAGCATCAATAGACGGCTGATTGTAAAACAGATTGGAAATATGGGTCAGCTTGTCCATCTGGGCCTTCACTGCATTTGTATACTCTTCGTCACAGTATCCAAGTCCCATAACAGCAATGCCTGCGCCAAAATCCAGATATTCATTTCCTTCTGTATCCCATAAGGTTACACCTTTTCCATAATCAAATACTACAGGAAAACGGTTATATGTTTTATACAGGACATGTTCTGCCCGATCGATCATTTTCTCATCAGCCATGATAATACCTCTCATCTTCCTTGGAATTATAAATAGCAGTACCAATACCTTTATCTGTAAAGATCTCCAGAAGCAGGCAATGTGGAATACGCCCGTCCAGGATATGTACTCTGGAAACACCATTTTCAATAGCATCAATACAGTTCTGCAGCTTCGGAAGCATACCGCCGCCTAAGCTTCCGCTGTCTACAAAGGCCTGGGCTTCTTCTACGGTCATTTCAGAAATAAGGGAACTCTTATCCTCAAAATCCTTGTATACGCCTTCTACATCTGTTAAAAAAGCCAGCTTTTCTGCCTTTACAGCTCTTGCAATGGCACAGGCTGCATCATCTGCGTTGATGTTATAGCTTAAGAAATTCTCATCATATCCAATAGGACAGATGATCGGTAAAAAGTCTTTCTCTAAAAGGTCATAAATGACCTGTGGATCTACCTTGTCAACTTCGCCTACAAAGCCGATATCTTCGCCTTTGGAAAGCTTTTTATGGCATTTTAACATCATGCCGTCCTTGCCGCTGATGCCTACTGCCTTGATGCCCAGTTCATTTACCAGCTGTACCAGGCTCTTATTTACTTTATTTAATACCATCTCTGCTATTTCCATGGTCGGCTCGTCAGTTACACGCAAGCCATTGATAAAATGTGGCTCCATGCCTACTTTTCCAACCCAGCGGCTGATCTCCTTGCCGCCTCCGTGTACGATAATTGGCTTAAATCCTACTAATTTAAGCAATACCACGTCCTGGATGACTTTTTTCTTTAATTCTTCGTCTACCATGGCGCTGCCGCCGTATTTAATAACAACGATCTTACGGTTAAAACGCTGAATATATGGCAGTGCCTCAATAAGCACTGCTGCTTTTTGCATTGGTTCAAGGTTCATGTCTGGTTCCTCCTGATATATTTAATATTCTCCCGGAATCTTTCTGCGCCTGATTTTGTGAGAACACTTTTTTGTCAGTTGCGCCCGATTTTGTGAGAATGCTTTGGGGGTGCTTTTTATATTTTTATAGTGTCTTTATGGGATAATGATCATGAGCGGTAATCTGCGTTGATCTTTACATAATCAAAGGTCAGGTCACAGCCCCACGCAGTTGCCTGGGCATCACCCATTTTTATATCTGCAATGGCAGTAACCTCCGGCTCAGAAAGGATCCTGGTTGCCTCTTCTTCGCTGTAATCTACTGCAACGCCGTCTTTGATGATCTGCATATGGCCTGCTGCACTTTCAAAGAACAGATCTACCTTTTCCGGATCAAACTGAGCCCCTGAATAGCCCATTGCACAAAGAATACGGCCCCAGTTTGCGTCATGTCCGAAAATAGCTGCCTTAGTCAGGCTGGAAGTGATAACAGACTTTGCTAAAACTTTTGCCTGATCCTTTGTCTGTGCACCTATGATCTTTACTTCAAATAATGCTGTGCAGCCTTCTCCGTCACCTGCCATTTTCTTAGCCAGAGTTTCGTTGATGTAGTTTAATGCTTCACAGAATAATGCGTAATCTTCATTCTTCTCTGTAATTTCCCTGTTGCCTGCAAGACCATTTGCCAAAAGGAGAACGGTATCGTTGGTAGAAGTATCGCCATCTACAGAGATCATGTTATAAGTATCTTTAATATCCTCACTTAATGCTTCCTGAAGCAGTTCCTTGCTGATGGCTGCATCAGTTGTAACAAAGCTTAACATTGTACACATATTTGGGTGGATCATTCCAGAGCCTTTGCACATACCACCAATAGTAACCATCGTTCCATTCATGTCGATCTGTACGGCTACCTGCTTGTTTTTTGTATCTGTAGTCATAATGGCCTTAGATGCTTCTGTACCTTTCTCCAGGCTGTCACCGAGAAGGGGGGCCATAGTCTTTACCCCTGCTGCGATCTTGTCAATAGGAAGCTGCATACCAATAACACCGGTAGAAGCAACTAAAACACCATTCTCTGCAACTCCTAAGACTTCTGCAGCAGCCTTTGCAGTCTGTGCACAGTAGCCCATTCCTTCTTCACCTGTACATGCATTTGCAATACCTGCATTGATGATCACTGCCTGGGCATCAGCGCCGCTTGTTACCTGGTTCTTGTCCCATTTTACAGGAGCTGCTTTTACCAGGTTTGTGGTAAAGGTTCCTGCACTTTTACAAGGCTGCTTACTGTAGATCATCGCCATATCCTGACGATTTTTGTATTTAATACCTGCTGCTGTAGATGCTGCCATAAAGCCCTTGGCTGCGGTAACACCGCCTTCAATCACTTTTATCTTTTCGTTCATGATTTAATTCCTTTCTTTTCAAACTCGCAAACCCGCGCTGTCGCGCTCTACTGTCTGCTATCGCAAACTGTTTGCTCGTTAAAGGCTTGTGAAAAACAAATGTCTGCTTCGCAGCCGCTTGTTTTTCCCTGCGCTCTTTACTTTACAAATCTGATAATATTTTCTTCATTTAAAATGAACTCATAGCTGTTAAAATCTTCACGTTCTGTCCAGCCAATCCCCTGCCAGAACGCATTTCCAATGTGGTTATCTTTAAATGCCACCAGTGAAATCTTGCTCACGCCCTCTTTCTGCATGGCTTTAATGGCTGCACGTACCATTTTATAACCGACCCCATGATGACGATAGCTGTCTTCTACACATACATGATAAAAACACCCGGTACGTCCGTCATGTCCGCAAAGGATATTTCCAATGATATGCCCGTTCTGGACTGCCACTACGCTGGTGGTTGGATTCCGCTTTAAAAAGCGTTCCACCCCTTCTCTTGAATCATCAATGCTCCTGATACGGAAGCCTGATATCTTCGTCCATAATTTATATACCTGATCATAATCTTCCATGGTCATTTCCCGAACCAGAATATCCATTGTCCCTGCCATTTTTATTCCTTTCCGGCTGCTTATCTATTATGTACTCCCGAAAGCACATTTATGGGAACATCGGGATCTGCTTTAATCCTGTATTCTCCGGAAGGCCAAACATTAAGTTCATGTTCTGGATGGCCTGTCCTGCAGCACCTTTTACCATATTGTCAATTGCACCCATCATAACAATGCGGTTAGTTCTTGGGTCGATCTTGAAGTTTACATCTGCAAAGTTACTTCCTTCTACCCAGCGTGTCTGGGGAACTACATCCTTATCCAGAACACGTACAAAATATTCATCTTTATAATATTTATCGTAAGCAGCTCTTACCTCTTCCCAGGTCACTTCTTTTGTAAGGGAAGCATAAGCAGTTACCAGGATACCTCTGTTCATTGGAACCAGATGAGGTGTAAAGCTGATGACCACCGGCTTTCCTGCTGCATAGGACAGCTGCTCCTCGATCTCCGGTGTGTGTCTGTGGGAAGCCACGCCGTATGCCTTGATATTTTCATTGACCTCGCAGAAAAGACTGTCAACTTTAGCGCTTCTGCCTGCACCGGAAGTACCTGATTTAGCGTCAATGATAATAGTGTTCGGATCGATCAGTCCCTCTTTCACTAACGGGTATGTAGATAAGAAGGAACAGGTGGGGAAACATCCCGGATTTGCAATGATCCTTGCATTCTTAATTTTATCTCTGTTTACTTCCGGAAGTCCATATACAGCTTCCTTAATATATTCCGGTGATCCGTGAGTCAGTTTGTACCATTTTTCATAAACTGCTACATCTTTAATACGAAAATCAGCGCTTAAGTCGATGATCTTTACTTTAGAAAGGATTTCTTCGTTTACCAGTGTGGAGCAAAGGCCCTGGGGAGTTGCCGTAAATATTACATCTACCTGATCAGCCAGTTCCTTCATATTATCATCCATACATTTGTCATCTACAATCTTGAACATGTTCTGGTAAATGGAAGCATATTTCTGATCGATATAACTTCTGGAACCATACCATTTGATCTCTACGTCATCTCTTTGCAGCAGCAGTCTTGCCAGTTCTCCGCCTGCATAACCTGTAGATCCGATAATACCTGCTTTTATCATATCTTTACTCTCCTCTGTATATATTTCCATTATTTAATTATTTTTATAAACTGCAGCAGACTACAGTATGAAAGCCTGCGACCTTATTATAGTTACTTTTTCTTTAATTGAAAAGTGTGTTTTTATAAGGTTTTATATTTTTCATCTGTATAAGATTTCATAATTATACATCTGCAATGCATAATATGCAATACCTTTTTAAATTTTCTATTTTTATGCTTGCATTTTTCTGCATTGTGTTGTATATTTATGAAAGCTTATCAAGCAAAACATAATCAGGACAAATATCAAAGCAAACATCAAAATAATTTTCAGGAGGATGTACTTATGAAAGAGAAAGTAGTTTTAGCATATTCAGGCGGTCTGGATACCACCGCTATTATTCCATGGTTAAAGGAGCACTTCAATTATGATGTTGTCTGCTGCTGTATCGACTGTGGACAGGGAAAAGAGTTAGAGGGACTGGAAGAGAGAGCAAAGCTGTCAGGAGCTTCTAAATTATATATTGAAGATTTAGTAGATGATTTCTGCGACAACTACATTATGCCATGTGTAAAGGCAAATGCAGTTTATGAAAATGAATACTTATTAGGTACTTCCATGGCTCGTCCGGCTATTGCCAAAAGACTGGTTGACATCGCACGTAAAGAAGGCGCTGTTGCCATCTGCCACGGTGCTACCGGTAAGGGAAATGACCAGATCCGTTTTGAGCTGTCTATTAAAGCTCTTGCCCCAGACATCAAGATCATCGCTCCATGGCGTATGACTGACGTATGGACCATGCAGTCCCGTGAGGATGAGATCGAATACTGCAAGCAGCATGGTATTGATCTTCCATTTGACCACAGCCACAGCTACAGCCGTGACAGCAACATCTGGCATGTAAGCCACGAAGGTCTGGAACTGGAAGATCCTTCCTTAGAGCCAAACTTCTCCAACATGCTGGTTATGGGTGTTACCCCAGAGCAGGCACCAGATGAAGATGAATATGTTACTATGACCTTTGAAAAGGGTGTTCCTACCAGCGTAAACGGCGTTAAGATGAAAGTTTCTGATATTATCCGCAAGTTAAATGAGCTGGGTGGAAAGCATGGTATCGGTATTGTAGATATCGTTGAGAACCGTGTAGTAGGTATGAAGTCCCGTGGCGTTTATGAAACTCCAGGCGGAACCATTTTAATGGCTGCCCACAAACAGCTGGAAGAACTGGTTCTTGACCGTGCTACCATGGAAGTTAAGAAGGATATGGGCAACAAGCTGGCTCAGATCGTTTACGAAGGAAAATGGTTCACCCCACTTTGCGACGCTGTAAAAGCATTCGTAGAGTCCACTCAGGAATATGTAACCGGTGAAGTTAAGTTTAAACTTTACAAGGGCAACATCATCAAAGCCGGAACCACTTCTCCATACTCCTTATACAGCGAGTCCTTAGCATCCTTTACAACCGGTGACCTTTACGACCACCATGATGCAGACGGTTTCATCACTCTGTTCGGACTTCCATTAAAGGTTCGTGCTATGAAGTTAGCTGAAATGAAGAAAGAGAATAACCAGAAGTAATCCTGCAAAGTGCAAATTAAAACCTGATAAAACCCGATATTGAAATAAAAACCCCCGGAGCATTGGATCATCAAGATCGTGCTCCGGGGTTTTTATTTTAATGCTACCAGGGTCAATATCTTTTTAATGTAAAATGGTTTTTCTTAAATTCCAGGATCCCATCTGCTTTCATCTTTCCAAGCTCACTGGACATGGCGCTGCGGTCTACACCCAGGTAGTCAGCCAGCTCCTGGCGGTTATATGGAATATCGAAACTGCCGCTGCCTTCCTGTAAAGCTCTACAGGATAAATAGGATCGTAGTTTATCTCTGGTTGTTTTCTGGGATATATGTTCTAATTTTTCCTCTGCGCGGCCTTTGTTTGTACTCATGATACTGATCAGGTTATGGACCATCATGCTGTGAAATGGACATGCCATGGTACAGAAGGTAAGAGAACGCTTGTAATCTAAAAACAGTACCTCACTTTTTTCTGCTGCTTTGATGCTTACAGGCAGTGTTTTATTACCTGCACTGGCATAATTTTCACCAAATATCTCTCCCGGCATAATATAGATCACCTCTTTTTGCTGATGCCAGAAATCTTCCTGAACAACTGCCAGTCGTCCCTTTAAAACTACCATGATATACCCCAGCTCTTCTCCTGCCTGAAAAATCCACTGATCGTTTTCAAACATCGCCATCTGTCCATCGCAGCATTTGATCAATGTATATAATTCCTCTTCCTCAATCCCATTAAAAATAGGCATCCGTCCAATACAGCTTAATGCTTCTTCCATGTGTTTTTTCCTCATCACTTGTGATTTTGTTGTTTTTACAACCTTTTAACTGTATCTATTATATAATAAGTAAAAAATAAAAACAAGCAGCACCAAAGGCGACATTTGTTTTTCTTGCAGCATTAACGAACAGCCTGTCTGGGGCAACAGATAATAGAGCAAAGAAACTTTGGGCTGCGAATGAAGCAAACGGCAGCAAACATCGCAAAAAAAATCCACCCTGCAACATTCTTGCAAAATGGATTTCTTTATATCTATTTATAAATTTAAAACTTCATCATCCGGTCAACATCCAGAAAAAATACAATGGCACCGCCTACTTTTACACCTTTGGTAATGTCTACCATAGTCATTCCATTATATTCACAGACCTGACGTTCTTCCATTCGTTCTGTACAGCTTTGACGGATATAATTTAGGATTTCCTCTTCTCTCTCTTTTTCAATGCATACCATTAATGTAATATTTTTCTTATTCAGATACAATCCCTCTGTACTGAACTTCGTTGCCATTACACGATTATGGATAAAAGTACCTGAAAGCTTTGGATAATCCGGTTCCTGAACGATAATGATCATTAATTCCATTTTGCTGCACTCCTTTCACACCCTGTTATCTCACAGACGTTTGAGGAACATTATAATCCTGACAAAATGGATAAGCAAGTTAAGCTTTTGTTATGGCAATTATGACGTCACAGTTGAACTGTAACATTATGACAGTCCGATGACAACGCCAAGGACCACTGCCAGGGAAGCAAATACAACCAGGACTGCCTGGAACTTGATCTGGAACTTTGCCCAACTCCCCCACTCCAGTTTTGCTGCAGCCAGTGCGCCTAACAGACAGCCGGAAGTAGGTACGATAAAGTTTGTAAATGCATCACCCAGCTGGAACGCAAGAACTGCTATCTGACGTTCTACACCTACCAGATCAGCTAAAGGTGCCATGATCGGCATAGTAAGAGCTGCCTGTCCGGAACCAGATACAACAAAGAAGTTAAATACAGACTGGAATACATACATAAACCATGCTGAAACAACTGGAGGGAGATCCTGCATTGCACCACTGATACTGTGGAGAATGGTGTTTAATACAGTTCCGGAAGAAGCATCTGTTCCACCTAAGATAATAATGATACCCTGTGCCATACCTATGCACATTGCTGCACCTAACAGGTCAGCTGCACCCTGATTAAAGGAAGCTGGAATATCATTTAAGTGCATATCATTTAAACGGAAGATCAGTCCAATAATACCTGCAACCAACCCCATTACAAAGAACTGTGAAGCAATCTCAGGAATATAATAACCGTTTTTTACAACGCCCCAAACCGTCCAGATAACACATACAAGGATATCTATAAGAACCAGTTTATGGCCTAAAGTAAATGGTTTATCTTCATTTTTATTATTTTTAAAATCTTCTCTGTATTCACGATCAGATTCATATGCAACAGACATGGTTGGATTCTTTTTAATCTTTACTGCATAGCGCATGGTAAATACAATGGTTAAAACAGTAAAGAAGATCCATAATGGAATACGAAACCATGCACCTGACATAACAGGGATACCTGCAATGCCCTGGGCAACTGCCAGTCCAAAAGGATTCTGCCAGGAACTGCCAAAACCAACCTGTGTTGCTACATAACTACACATGATGCCTACAACTGCGTCATATCCCATAGCAATAAACATAGGAACCAGGATCATAACAAACGGAATTGCCTCTTCACCCATTCCAAATACAGCACCACCCAGTGAAAACAGTGTGATCAGAATCGGGATCAGGATGATCTCTTTACCGTTTGTCAGGCTGATAACACGCATAATACCACTTTCAACTGCTCCGGTTCTGAGAACAATACCAAAAGCTCCGCCAACTACCAGAGTGAACGCGATAATAGCAACTGCTCCGCCTCCTCTGCTTCCCGCAGTCATACCTTCAAATACATAATTGACTATACCACCGCGGCCGCCAAAATCTTCTGTACCAAAAAGCGGTGCCGCCTGTGTCACTTTGTTGCCGTCCTCATCCAGAATATACTGGAAACTGTCCGGATCTACAACAGTTCTTGTTTTTTCTGACCCATTAACTGTATAGGTGATCTCTTTTGTATCATACTTTCCTAACGGAATGAAACAGGTCAGCAATGCGGCTACCAGGATAACCCCAAAAATGATGATATAAGTATGAGGCATCTGAAACTTTTTCTTCTCCATTATTTCCTCCAATCCTACCTAAGCACAGGAGAGTGTACTCCAGGTATTTTTCTCTTTGAAACTCCCCTTCCCTGTAACATAACAGGGAATAGTATTTCCAGTATACAACCAATTAGTGATCTATATACCTTTTAGTACATCGTTTCGTAAATAACTGTATACTAACTGCGGAGAATGCGGATTTGAGTGTGCGGTTCTAAAAACGCAGGCATAGCGGGCTACGCTGAGGCTTTTAGGACTGTGCAATCAGGTTCGCAGACAAGCGAATGGTATAGTCATTTCGAAAACGATATACTAGTATGTTTATAGACAAAAAAGGAACCATCAGATACTAACCGACGGTTCCCTTAAATCTATACATACCTTCAAAACCACATATTGAACTACCGAATACCTGCAACTTTTTTTCCACAACTTAGCGACTCATTCATAAAACCTGACGGTTTTATACATGTCATTGGCTTCGCCAATGACTGAAGCTTTTCGGATCCAGCCTTATGAAAGCAAGCTTTCAACGGCTTCCTCCGCAAATCTTGCGTCGCTCTCTCAGACCTTTTGGTCAAGCCCTCGACCGATTAGTATCAGTCAGCTCCATGTGTCACCACACTTCCACCTCTGACCTATCTACCTTGTCGTCTTCAAGGGGTCTTACTACCTGCGTATGGGATATCTCATCTTGAGGGGGGCTTCACGCTTAGATGCCTTCAGCGTTTATCCCGTCCGGGCTTGGCTACCCTGCCATGGAGTTGGCACTCCAACAGGTACACCAGCGGCCCGTCCATCCCGGTCCTCTCGTACTAAGGACAGCTCCTCTCAAATATCCTACGCCCACGCCGGATAGGGACCGAACTGTCTCACGACGTTCTGAACCCAGCTCGCGTACCGCTTTAATGGGCGAACAGCCCAACCCTTGGGACCTGCTACAGCCCCAGGATGCGATGAGCCGACATCGAGGTGCCAAACCACTCCGTCGATGTGAACTCTTGGGAGTGATAAGCCTGTTATCCCCAGGGTAGCTTTTATCCGTTGAGCGATGGCAATCCCACTTTCATACCACCGGATCACTAAGTCCTAGTTTCCTACCTGCTCCACCCGTCGGTGTCGCAGTCAAGCTCCCTTATGCCTTTGCACTCTTCTAATGGTTTCCAACCATTATGAGGGAACCTTTGAGCGCCTCCGATACCCTTTCGGAGGCGACCGCCCCAGTCAAACTCCCCGCCTGACATTGTCCCCCAGCCGGATCACGGCTGCAGGTTAGAAATCCAATACCGCAGGGGTGGTATCCCAACAGCGACTCATCTCAGACTGGCGTCCAAGTTTCTCAGTCTCCCACCTATCCTGTACATGCAGTACCGAATCCCAGTATCAAGCTGGAGTAAAGCTCCATGGGGTCTTTCCGTCCTGGCGCGGGTAACCAGCATCTTCACTGGTATTTCAATTTCACCGGGTGCATTGTCGAGACAGCGCTCAAATCATTACGCCTTTCGTGCGGGTCGGAACTTACCCGACAAGGAATTTCGCTACCTTAGGACCGTTATAGTTACGGCCGCCGTTTACTGGGGCTTCAATTCAGAGCTTCGCTTGCGCTAACCCCTCCTCTTAACCTTCCAGCACCGGGCAGGCGTCAGCCCATATACCTCACCTTACGGTTTTGCATAGACCTGTGTTTTTGCTAAACAGTTGCTTGAGCCTATTCTCTGCGGCCTGGTTTCCCAGGCACCCTTTCTCCCGAAGTTACAGGGTCATTTTGCCGAGTTCCTTAACAATGCTTCTCCCGCCGGCCTTAGGATTCTCTCCTCATCTACCTGTGTCGGTTTACGGTACGGGCACGTATCACACAATAGCGGCTTTTCTTGACAGCCGGAATCACACACTTCGCTACTTATATTCGCTCCGCATCACAGCTTCGGATCGTCAAGCGGATTTGCCAGCTTGACTCCTACCCTGCTTGCCCCGGTCTTTCCATTCCCGGGCTGTGCTGTCCTTCTGTGTCCCCACAGTTCTGATGATACGCGGTACAGGAATCTCAACCTGTTGTCCATCGGCTACGCTTCTCAGCCTTACCTTAGGCCCCGACTTACCCAGAGCAGATCAGCTTTACTCTGGAAACCTTGGATATTCGGCCTGGAGGATTCCCACCTCCATCTCGCTACTCATTCCGGCATTCTCTCTTCTTAAATGTCCACAGCTCCTTGTCGGTACTGCTTCTTCCCTTTAAGAATGCTCCTCTACCAATGTATCACTACATTCCTAAGCTTCGGTGTTGTGTTTCAGCCCCGGACATTTTCGGCGCAGGACCTCTCGACTAGTGAGCTAT